>PKYG01000004.1 GCA_003132585.1 Actinomycetota bacterium | reverse complement strand
GTCTCCCTCACCCGCTTCGCGATTGCCGTCTACGCGCTGGGCGCGATCGGCTGGGCGATCGAAGCCACGCTGACGGGCTTCATTGTCAGCTTTGTCGCCCGGGTACGCGCTGAGCTGCTGCGCCCCGGGGAGAGGGGCGTGTCGTGGACGTAGCGACCGTCGACCTGTGGGCGACGAGCGGGCGCAGCTACCTGCACCGCGCATCGGCGACGGCCAAGGCGCTGGCTGCGGCGCTGTGCCTGGCCGGCGTGATCGCCGTCGAGAACGTGCTCATCGTCCTGACCATCTACGCGATCGTCGTCGCCGCGGCGCGGCGCTCCGGCATCCCCGTCGGCAAACTGGTCATCGGATCGGCATACCCCGGGGTCTTCGCCGCGCTGTTCGCGTTCGCTCAGTATCGCGGCGATCTCGTCGTTCCACTGACGACGATCGCCAAAGCCGTCACCGCTGCGGCGATCGTCCTGCTGTTGATCTCGACGACACCGTATCCGAAGCTCTTCGCCGTGATCCGCCGATTGCTGCCGGGCGTCATCGTCGAGGTGCTCTTCATGACCTATCGCTCGATCTTCATTCTGCTGCAGTGTCTCGGTGACGTGATGGTCGCAGTGCGCCTGCGCGGCGGTCTCGTGGGGCGCGGCCTCTGGGGCCGCGCCCGCAATTTGAGCGCCGCACTGGCGGTCAGCGTGCTGCACGCTTTCGAAACCAGCGAGCGCACCTACGCCGTGATGTACATCCGCGGCTACTCCGGCAGCCTGTCCGGCGAGCGAGCCGGCGACGTCGGACTCAGGGAACTGCCGCTCCTCGTGTCGGCCGCCGCGCTCGCCGCGCTCGCCTTCGTCTTCCGCTACGAATTCCGCCTCCTCAACCCGTTCAGCTGGCTGCCGCCGGCGATCGCCGTCGCGGTGCTCATCACCGCGGTCGCCGTGCCTGTGCGGGCGGCGGCATCGGCTGCCGGCCAGCGTCGCGACGACGAGATCGAGCAGCCGTGAGTGGCGAACTGACAGGCAACGGCGGCGAAGCGGCGCGCATCAGCTGTGTGAAGCATGTCTACAGCGACGGATCGCGCGTGGAGCTCTGCGGCCTCGACTTCGTCGTGCACCGAGGCACTCGAGTCGCCCTGCTCGGCCCGAACGGGAGCGGCAAGACGACGCTGCTCTTCCATCTGCTCGGCCTGCTCAAGCCGGCCGAGGGCTCGGTCGCGGTGATGGGCATCGATCCGGCGAGGGAGTACGCGAGGATCAGGCGCGCGATCGGCGTTGTCCTCCAGAACGTCGATCACCAGCAGCTCGCGCCGACAGTGTGGGACGACGTCTCATTCTCGCCGCGCCAGTACGGCCTGCCGGCCGTCGAAGTGGCGCGGCTCACGGACACGGCGCTCGAACTGCTGGGCATCGCCGACCTGCGTGACAAAGTGCCCCACTACCTCAGCGGCGGTGAGAAGCGTAAGGTGGCGATCGCCGGCGCGCTCGTCCTCGAACCGGAGCTGTTGATCCTCGACGAGCCGTTCGAGGGTCTGGACGCCCGGTCGCGGCGCAGTGTGCTGGCGCTGCTCAACCGGCAGGTCGTGGAGCGCGGCATGACGCTGATCATCTCGACACACGACGTCAACATCGTGCCGGAGATGGCCGACGAGGTCTTCGTGCTGGCGCATGGAGGCCACATCGTGCTGCACGGCACGCCACTGGAGATCTTCCGCGAAGCAGAGACCCTGCGCAGCTCGAACATCGAGCCGCCGATCCTGGCACAGCTGTTCGACACCTTGCGGGAGCGGAGCGGCAGAGACCTGCCGATGCCGGCGAGCGTGGATGAGGCGGCGCGGGCGCTGACGGCACTGCTCGACGTCGCCGACGGGCAGCGCTGAAGCGGCGCGCCGCCAAGGGCGCGCGCCGGACCTACGGACGAGCGGGCTTCCCGTTCTCGCTCAACGGACAGACGGCGATGCAGATGCCGCAGATCTGCGCCGGCATACCGAACCTGTCGAGCTGACGCCGGCACGCCTCGTGATCGAAGAGTTCGCTGCGCGCCATGCCGGCCACCCAGTCCACGTCGCGGCCGGCGCCGGCCGGGCAGGCCTGGACGCAGACGGCGCAGCCTGCACAGCGACCCCTCGTGACCGGCTCGCCGGGAGCCAGGTCGAGGTCGGTGAAGACGCTCGCCAGCCGCACCGCGGGTCCGAACTCGGCGGAGACGAAGAGCGCCGTCTTGCCGATCCAGCCGAGCCCTGCGCGGGTCGCTGCGGTCTTGTGTGGGAAGACGCCCTCGGAGCTCCCCGTGGGGGGCACGGGCAGCGTTTCGTGGCCGTGCGCGCGCAACGTTGTCGCGAGCGCCACCGATGCATCATTGAGGGCGGTGTTCAGACGTTCGTACTCGGCAAGATAGGCGCTCGTCGGTCCGTTGCTGACGCCGACGAGCGCCTCCGACTTGAGCCGCATAACAATCGCGATCGCCCGCGGCAGCGGCGGCGCCAGCGGCAGTGCCGGCTCGTTGGCGGCGACGCCCCACGCATCGGCGCCGTTGGCGGCGAGCAAGTGGCCAATCGCGTTGCGGTCGAGATCAGAGGTGACATCCACGGGGGCCCCAGCAGAGTCGGGATGAGTTCCTGACACAAGGATGCTGGCATGGTGGCGTGAGGGCGGGCAATAGCCCACGCGGGGATATTCACTCGTCTTCTTGTCCGTTTCGGACAGCGACCGCCGGGTCGCGGCGGCGTTTCGCCAAGATGGCAGGTTGAAGTGCCGTTTCGGCAGGGTCGGCACTCGCCGACCCTGCCGAAACGCTGAAATGCGCCTGAGCGCTGGTATAAACACTATGGGGGTGGTTATAATTCAACTATCAAACGAGTGGAGAGAGGAGGTGAGATCAATGGGACGTGTCCCGTTCATCTACTACTGGGTGAAGACGCCAAGGGCGCCGCGCCGCAAGTAGACACCGACAAGCGATGAACAGCGAAACTCAAGTAACAGAGTCTTCGACGAAGGGGGCGCTTCCCAGTGGAAGCGCCCCCTCACGTTTGTGAGCTGGTCGATCCGCGCCGCCCGTCAGATGTGAGTCCGCCGACGCCCCGCGAGGGCGTTCTTCATTGGTGCCGGTCAGGCGGGCGAGCGGAAGCGGCGCAGGCGAAGGCTGTTGCTCACCACGGAGACGCTCGACAGGCCCATCGCTGCCGCGGCGAAGATCGGGTTGAGGAGCACACCGAAGGCCGGGTAGAACACACCGGCGGCGAGCGGGATCAGGGCGACGTTGTAGGCGAACGCCCAGAAGAGGTTCTGCTTGACGACGGCGATCGTACGCCGTGAGAGCGCGATCGCCGTGACCACGGGCTGCAGGTCGCCGGCGATCAGCGTGATGTCGGCCGCCTCCATCGCCACGTCCGTGCCGGTACCGATGGCGATGCCGATGTCTGCCTGAGCGAGCGCTGGCGCATCGTTGATGCCGTCGCCGACCATCGCCACGCGCTTGCCCTCGGCCTGCAGCGACCTGATCTGCTCGACCTTCTGTTCGGGCAGCACCTCGGCGACGACGCGGTCGAGCCCGACTTCTCGACCGATGGCGGCGGCGGTCTGGCGGTGGTCGCCGGTCAACATGATCACCTCGAGACCGAGCTCGTGGAGCCGACGGATGGCGGCCGCCGAGCCCGGTTTGACCGTGTCGGCGATGCCGATCACGCCGGCGGGACGCCCGTCGACGAAGACGGAGACGGGCGTCTTGCCCTGCGAGCTCAGGTCGTGTGCATGGTCGGCGGTCGCCTCGTCGTGTGATTGCGACGTGTCGCCGGTGACCTCGCGGCCGACGACGACCTCGCGGCCCTCGACGAGCGCGCGGACGCCGCGGCCGGCGTCCGCCGCGAACCCATTGGCCGCCGGCACGTCGAGGCCGCGCGCCTGCGCCGCTTGCACGATGGCGGCGCCAAGCGGATGCTCCGATCCGCGCTCGGCGCCCGCCGCCAGGCGCACCACTTCGTCAGCGTCGAACCCGGCGGCAGGCAGCACATCGGTGACCGTCGGACGGCCCTCGGTGATCGTCCCGGTCTTGTCGAGGACGATCGTCGTCAGCTTGTGTGCGGTCTCCAGCGACTCGCCGTCACGGATCAGGACGCCGTTCTCGGCGCCCTTGCCGGTGCCGACCATGATCGCCGTCGGTGTGGCGAGACCAAGGGCGCAGGGACAGGCGATGACGAGTACGGCGACGAAGTTGAGCAGTGCGTAGTTGAGCGCCGGCGAGGGGCCGAAGGCGAGCCAGACGACGAACGTGAGCGTGGCGATGCCGATCACTATCGGCACGAAGTAGCCGGCGATCACGTCCGCCATGCGGGCGATCGGCGGCTTGGAGCCCTGAGCCTGCTCCACGAGCCGGACGATCTGCGCGAGCGCCGTGTCGGCACCCACCTTCGTCGCTTCGAAGGTGAAG
This sequence comes from Actinomycetota bacterium, assembly GCA_003132585.1. GTDB lineage: Bacteria > Actinomycetota > Thermoleophilia > UBA2241 > UBA2241 > PALSA-647. Next base: position 694 of record PKYG01000004.1, on the reverse strand, counting down.
GCGCCGGTGGTGTTGATCGTCGCGCCGATCACCTCGTCACCGGTCGTCTTGACGACCGGGATGGGCTCGCCGGTGAGCATCGACTCGTCGACGGCCGAGCCTCCGTCGACGACGATGCCGTCGACCGGGATGCGTTCACCGGGTCGTACGAGCACCAGATCGCCGCGCGCGACCTGCGCGACGGGAAGATCGACTTCGACCCCGTCGCGCACGATGCGCGCCGTGCGCGGCTGCAGGCCGATGAGCCGCTTGATCGCCTCGCCGGTCTGCCCCTTGGCGCGCGCCTCGAGCATGCGTCCGAAGAGGATCAGCGTGATGATCAGTGCGGCTGAGTCGAAGTACATCGGCGTGCCGAGACCGCGGTGCGTGAAGAAGTGGGGAAAGAGCACACCGGCCGCCGAGTAGAAGTAAGCGGCCGACGCACCCATGGCGATCAGCGTGTTCATGTTCGTCGTGCGGTGACGTGCGGCGGAGAACGCGCCCTTGTAGAACTGGCGGCCGACCCAGAACTGCACCGGCGTGGCCAGCGCCCAGACGAACCAGCCGTTCTTCATGAACGCCGGCAGGAACGGGAACCAATGGTGCATGCTGCCGGCGAACACGAGCACGGAGAGTGTCGCGCCGGTGACGACCTTGATCTGAAGACGTCGATATGCCGCCCGCCGCGCGGCGGTCTCGGCGTCGGCCGCCGCGG
>PKYG01000088.1 GCA_003132585.1 Actinomycetota bacterium | reverse complement strand
ACCAGAGCGATGGTGTTCCCACAGTCACACGCACGAAGGGAGCGCCCCATGCAGGGTCACATCCGCAAGCGCAGCAAGCGCTCGTGGGAGTACATCATCGACATCGGCCCTCACCCCGCCCAGCGCTGTCTGTCGTGCCATCGCCGCTTCTGGGTCGAGCGCCGGCCCAAGGCCGAGTGTCCCCGCTGTGGCGGCCGCCTGACAGAGACCGAGGAGCGTCGCCGCCAGACCAAGGCCGGCTTTGCCACGCGCAAAGAAGCGCACGTGGCGATGAACAAGACGCTGGTCACCGTCGAGGAGCAGACCTACGTCGCCCCCACGCACCTGAGCCTGCGCGAGTATCTGACCAAGGAGTGGCTGCCGGCGATCGAGGCGACGATCCGACCCTCGACCTTCCGCAGCTACAAACAGCACGTCGAGTGCCACATCTGCCCACACATCGGCTCTGTGCAGATGCAGAAGCTCTCCGGCGCGGCGATCAACGCGCTCTATGCGAAGCTCGCTGCCTCGGGCAAGCGTGACGGCAGGACGGGCCTCTCGGCACTCTCCATCCGCCACACCCATGCCACCCTGCACCGCGCCCTCAAGGATGCGGTGCGCTGGGAGCGCACGAACCGCAACCCGGCCGACGCCGCCGATCCGCCGCGGGTGAGCAGCGCCGGTTCACATGAGATGAAGACGTGGGACGCCAAACAGCTTGCGGCCTTCCTTACCGCTACCCGCTCCGACCGTCTGGGCGGCCTCTGGCATCTGCTGGCGATGACCGGCATGCGCCGCGGCGAGGCGCTAGGGCTGCGCTGGGAGGACGTCGACCTGGAGGCAGGCAGGATCTCCGTGCGGCGCGCGCTGATCCCCAACGGTAAGGTCGTCGTCGTCTCAGAGCCGAAGACGGCGCGCGGCCGGCGGGCGATCGCGCTTGACTCAGAGACGGTGCTCGTGCTGCGCGAGCAGGCCACGCGACAGCTCGCAGATCAAGTGAAGAAGGGCGGCGCCTGGAGCGACACGGGGCTGGTGTTCACCAAAGAGGACGGCGAGGCGCTCCATCCTGAGGTCGCCAGCCGCTTCTTTCGTCAGGCGGTGAGACGCGTGGCGCTACCGACGATCCGGTTGCACGATCTGCGCCACACCCATGCGACCTTGGCGCTGCGGGCCGGGATCCACCCCAAGGTCGTCTCCGAGCGCCTTGGGCATGCCACCATCTCGATCACGCTCGACACCTACTCGCACGCTATCCCCGCGATGCAAGAGGAGGCACCGGTCAAGATCGCGGAGCTGGTCTTCGCGACGAAATAGCGTTCATGGCTCTGTCGCCCGCCTCCAACGCCTGCACCGCAATGCCACCGTCGGCGTCGGCTCCTAGAAGAGATCTGTCTCCGTGGTGGCAGTCGACTCCTCAACCCGCTCGGGGCAGTCCGCCGAGGTGATGTCGCAGAACCGGCACTCCGAGTAACTCGGCGCTTTCGCAGGCGCCTCGTTTGACGCGGCCAGGGCCATGTGACTTCTGAGCTTCTCCCTGAATGCTTCGTCCACTTCGGAGGGTGCGATGCCCACAACGTTGTCTCGGTACTGCACTTCGCCGCGCAGTTCCCTGCCCTTGCAGTGACTGACGGTCCGCGGCAGCGCCAACATGTACAGGAGCACCTGCAGCTTGTCAGAGTGGCGCTCTGCTCCCGTCTTGCAGTCGATTACGCAAGCGTCTCCGTCCTTGAGGGCCACAATGTCGGCCTTCCCGGAGAGCGTGGCCCCGCTGCTCCCTTGCATGCGGAAGTCGTTCTGACCCTCCAGGTAGACCGCGTAGCCCTCTGCGCGCAGTTGCTCCGCGCGCGAGTGGAGGAGTTGCGTGTGGTCGGCGGTCCACTTCGCGAGGTCGAAGTCGCTTGGTATCTTGTCGAACTTGTTGTTCGCCTTGAACCAGAGCCTCCAGCGACAGGACTCCTCGCCTGCCATCTGCTTCGTCAGCCAGCTGACCCACACGTACGTGCCTGACCTGGGCTTGGCCATGGTCGCCTCCTTGTTCCATACAGACTACGCCCTTGCGCGCAGCCAATGACAGGGCCAAGGACAGGCCAAAGAACAATGTCAAGTCGCGCGAATGTCGGCGGAAACGGTGACTTGCGGTGACCGGCAGGAGTCGTCGCGACGAGGGAGATGCCGATTAGCAGGGGTTTTTGCTGGAGGCGGCGACCGGAGTCGAACCGGTGATGGAGGTTTTGCAGTTGTGACTGGCCGAAGATGGCCCATTTTATGACCTTTTGTGACCCGAAATCGTTTCTTCTGACGACCCCCGTTTATGCCTGTTTGCAGCCCTTTTGCCCTCTCTGGCGGGTTGCTACCCTCCGATTTCGGGTCATAGAACGGGGGTTTGGGGACAGTTGGGAGCACCTTGGGCGCCACCAAGGTCGGCAAGATGGCGGCGCCTGGTCGCATCTCGACCGCAGCGGCGCTGCCTTTGGCATGCGCCGCTGCCGTCGCCGGCGCCTGCCGGCGCCGGCGACGGCAGCAGGTCCCACCGCCCACTCCCCGCTGACCGGGCGCGCCCTGCGTGCCCCCCTGTCCAGCGTCGCGACGAGCAGAAACCCGGCGAACATCGGCGCCGCGCCCACCACCTCCGTCGCGTCGGGTAGCGCTCCGTGGTATTTCCCAGGCGAGCGCGACCCCAATACGGCGAGCAGCGCCGCGCTGGTCGCGATCTTGACGGGGCCCGAATTTCACCAAGAGGAGCAGTTGCGCGAAGCGCCGATCGCGACTATCGTGATTGGTGGATGCGGCGGATGCCGCATTCCGAGTGCTACCGACGGATGTCGGTTTGCTTTGGGTGCAGCGTGATGCTGCCCTGTGCGGCGGATGCCGCCCCTCGACGAGCTGTCGAGATACCACCGACGGATGTCGGTCTGCTTTGGATGCAGCGTGATGCTGCCCTGTGCGGCGGATGCCAATCAGGGGCCGCTCGGACAGGCGTGATGCCTCACCCGGCGGGCTGTTAGGCGTATCCGCTTGGCGTCCGTTTCCTTTCTCCCTGGCGGGTTCGCGGTGACTACGAGCGACCGCCGAGGTGCGAAGATGAGGACGCCGGAGATCCTCCTGTCTCATCACCCCATCTGGGGTCGGTCGCATCCGATTCTAAGGAATGATGATGACCAGGAACGCAACTTCCCCACGCGCGACACGCGCATGCACTGATACAGCTTCAGCTTCACCGGACACGACATCTCCGCCTGATCGAGGTCACCTGGCCGTGGAGTGGTGGCCGATCGCGCGACCGGTCCCCTATGCTCACAATCCCCGCCTGGCTCCCGAGGCGGCGATCGCCAAGGTGGCGGCCAGTCTCAAGGAGTACGGCTGGCGGCAGCCGATCGTCGTCGATCGCGAGGGCGTGATCGTCGTCGGCCATACCCGCCTCTTGGCCGCCCAGCGGCTCGGACTTGCCCACGTGCCGGTCCACGTCGCCACCGACCTCTCCTCCGCACAGGTCAAGGCCTACCGCCTGGCCGACAACCGCAGCGCCGAAGAGACCAGCTGGGACTACGCGCTGCTGCCGATCGAGATCGGCGAGCTGGCGGCCCTCGACTACGACATCAACATCACCGGCTTCGATTGCGACGAAGTGGCCGCGATCATGGCCACACCGACCAGCGGCCTGACAGATCCCGACGAGGTGCTCACCCCGCCGGCCGAACCGCGCACCAAGATCGGCGACCTCTGGATGCTGGGCAACCACCGGCTGCTCTGCGGCGATGCCACCGCGGCCGACGACGTCGTGCGTCTGATGGCCGGTCGCCGCGCCGACCTTCTGGCCACCGACCCGCCCTACTTAGTCGACTACTCGGGCGGCAGTCACCCGCCGACCGCCGCCAACGGCGGCAAGAACGGCAAGACCTACGAGAAGGGCTGGGATGCCTACATCGACGCCGAGCACTCGGTCGCCTTCTACCGCGACTTCCTCAAGCTCGCCCTCGAGCACGCCCTGGGCCAGACACCGGTCGTCTACCAGTGCTTCGCCATGACCCGGGTCGAGGTCGTGCTGGCCGCCTGGCGTGAGACCGGGCTGCTCGCTCACCAGGTGCTGATCTGGAAGAAGAGCCGCGCTGTTCTGACCTACTCCGACTACCTCTGGGACTACGAGCCGATGCTCTACGGATGGACCCAGGGTCGCCGGCCTGAGATGCGCCCGCCGGCGGCCAGCAAGGCCGTCTGGGAGATCGCCTCGTCGATCGACGACGGCGCCGGCGGCATCCATCCCACGCAGAAGCCGATCGAGCTCGTGCGTCGCCCGATCTCATACCACACGAAGCCCGGTGGCCTGATCTACGAGCCCTTTGCCGGCTCGGGCACGGCGCTGATCGCCGCCGAGGAGCTCGGTCGCAGCTGCTATGCGATGGAGCTCTCGCCGGCGTTCGTCGACGTCGCGGTCGAGCGCTGGCAGCGTTTCAGCGGCCGAGAGGCGGTGCGACATGGCTAGGTCGACCAAGGCCGAGATCGAACGTCGCGTGGGTGAGATCTTCCCGCTGGTCTGCGACTGCATGACCCTGCGCGAGATCCGCGCCTACGTCGCTGCCAAGACCGACTGGGGTCGCTCAGTCTCAGACTCACAGCTCAAGCGTTACCTGGCCGCGGCCCGCAAACTGATGAGCGCGGCGGCGCTCTTCGACCGCGAGCAGGAGTTCGGCGCCGCGCGCCGCCGCCTGGAGCGCATCATCGCCCGCACCGCCGCCAAGGGCGACTTACGCACGATGCTCACCGCCAACCGCCAACTCAGTGAACTGCTCGGTCTGGCAAGCTCCGCCCGCCTCGAGCTCAGTGGACCCGACGGGGCTCCGTTGACCGCGACGGTGACAGATATCCGCTCCCAGTTCGAGGCCGCCATCGAAGCCAAGGCGGCGCGGCTCGCTCTACAGGAGCCATCGTGATCGGGCCGAGCGACGCTGCATACGCAGCGTCGCTTGTCGATCGCCTAGCCGCGTTACCGCCAGAAGACAGGCGCGCGATCTTCAGCGAGCTGCCCGACGACGTCTGCGCCCAGGCACTCTACACCTGGGAGCTCTGGGCGCGGCCCGACCAGCTGCCCCCGCCGGGCGAGTGGCGCGTCTGGCTTTTGCGCAGTGGCCGTGGCGCCGGTAAGACGCGCACCGGCGCCGAGTGGGTGCGCAAACACATCGAGGCCGGCACCTACCGGCGCGTCGCCTTGGTCGGGCGCACCTGGGCCGACGTGCGTGATGTGATGGTCGAGGGCGAGTCGGGCATCCTCGCCGTCTCCAAGCCGTGGGTTTACCCTGCCTACGAGCCCAGCCGCCGCCGCCTCGTCTGGCCGAACGGCGCCATCGCCAAGCTCTACTCGGCCGAGGAGCCCGACCTGCTGCGCGGACCGCAGCACGACGCCGCCTGGTGTGATGAGCTGGCCAGCTGGCGGGCACCTGAGACCTGGGACAACCTGATGATGGGTCTGCGCCTGGGCACCGACCCGCGCTGTGTGGTGACCACCACCCCGCGACCGACCAAGCTGATTCGCACCCTCATCGCCAAAAAGACGACGGTCGAGACGAGGGCCTCGACCTATGCCAACCGCGCCAACTTAGCGGCGGCCTTCTTTGACGACATCGTCTCGGTCTATGAGGGCACGCGACTGGGCCGTCAGGAGATCTACGGCGAGCTGCTCGAGGATGTCCCCGGGGCGCTGTGGAGCCACGCCCGCATCGATGAGGCGCGCCTCAGCGAGGCGCCGCGCAACCTGACCCGCGTGGTGGTGGCAGTCGATCCGGCGGTCAGCTCGGGTGAGAACTCAGACGAGACTGGTATCTGCGTGGTCGCCCTGGGCGAGGATAAGCACGGGTACGTGCTCGCCGATCGCAGCGGGCGATACTCGCCGCACCGCTGGGGTGAGCTGGTGATCAAGCTCTACCATGACTACGAGGCCAACCACGTGGTGGCCGAGGGCAACAACGGTGGCGAGATCGTCAAGGACCTGCTGCAGGCGATCGATAGTGGGGTGCCGGTGCGCATGGTGCACGCCAGCCGCGGCAAGTTCGTGCGCGCCGAACCGATCAGCTCCCTCTATGAGCAGGGGCGCGTCCATCACGTCGGCAGCTTTCCCGAACTAGAAGACCAGATGGCCAGCTTCACGCCCGATCTCGACCGCACCACGCAAGGCTCGCCGGACCGCGTCGACGCCCTGGTGTGGGGCTTGAGTGAGGTAATGCTCCAGTGGGTCACCCACACGGCAGGGAGCATCAAATATGCCTGAGAAGGTGCGGAGGCTTAAGCGAGGTGATGCTCAAGTGGGCGGCGAGGCGCGTCGCCCGCAGCCATCAATGGTAGCGGCGCTATCGGCGCAGCCGCTGGTCGTTCCTCCCGCTCCCCAGCCAGCATGCTCTGCCTGAAGGACACAGAAACTCCCGCTCCATTCATGCAGCGAGCTCATCATCGCGGGTTCTCCCTGGCCAAGCGCAGCACCAACGCGGCGACCTCGGCCTGGAGCCCCGGACGGCCGCCACGGGCGACCCGCCGGAAGGTCCACCGGCGGCGCACAAGCTCCCGGTGCCAGCGCAGGAGGGTCGAGGGGCTGACCAGAAACGTCTGCCAGGCGCCGCGGGGCAGGGCCCGGCTGGCCGCCGCCAGCAAGAGACGATCGAGACGCCTCAGTCTCGGGCGGGCGATCTGGCGAGAAAGGACCTTGAGTTGGTGGCGCAAGACGCGGATCCCGAGCTTTTGAAGCTCACCTTTGATCCTCATGTAGTCCCACCGCGGGTTCTCCTTGGCCATCAGAAGGATCAGTCGCCTGACCTCGGGATCGATCGCCGGGCGTCCCGGCCGCCGATGCGGGCGTGTCCACTTTCGCGCCACGAGTCCTTTGTGCCAGCGAAGCAGCGTCTCGGGACGAACGAGGAACGTGTTCCAGCGGTTTCTCGGCAGGATCCGGCTTGCTGCAGTCAGCAGCGCGCGGTCCCGGCGCGAATACACGGGGCGCTTTACTTGGCGGCGAAGGATCGCCACCTGGTGGCGAAGCACGAGATTCTCAAGCGGGACTTGCTCGACGGCGCGATCCCTAGAGGAAATCATGCCGAGCAGTCGCCGAAGCACCATATAGAGGAGTGAGGAGAACACGGTCGCGATTCTGTCACGCACGGCTGGTTAGGCGCTAGCAGTGCTCGCGATGTTGGTCCGGAGGGACATGATCGAGTATTTGTACCCGACGCGCTTCCGGGGAGGCGGGGAGATTCTGGACCCCACGATCCAAACGGTGAATCCCCCCGGATAGCCGCTTCGGCTTTGGCGTCTGGTCGGCGGGGGCCAACATGACCAGCACAGCCCAGCACAGCCTCCATCCGAAGCGACACTTCACATCGAATCAAGGTCAGAGACGGCCCTCGCTAGACCACGGCCGGCCAGGTGGGCGCTGGGTCTTCGTCGAGGCCGCCCAGCCGCGGTCGAGCGAGTGAATCGGCTCGAGGATCATCTCGTTGACGTCTTGCCGGATCACGGTGAGCTTGTCGGCCTCAGTCGGTCACGCCGGCCGGCGGCCGCTGCGCACGGTGTCGTCCAAGTACTTCTTGATGGCGACGAACTGGCTCTCGCCGTCGAGGCCGGCCTCGGCGAGCACCACCTCGCCCGGGCCGCTGCCGAGGTAGTGGCCGTGGCGGTACGGGTGGAGCGTCGCCTCGAGGCCGGCGTCGGAACGCACCCAGCGATACAGCGTCGGCAGCGTGAACCCGGTGATGCCGATGGCCGCGAGCGCGTGCTCCTCAGGAAAGAGCGCGCGCTGCCGCTCGCGCGGCAGTGAGTCGAACAGCTCCGCGCTGGCCACGTAATAGACCCGCGGATCGATGCCCGCCTTCTCGAGCAGGGGCAGCGCCTCGGAGACGAAGGCGTAGGTCACGGCGCTCTCCTGCAGCACGATCGTCACGTCGCCCGCCCCGCGCGGGCGCCGCAGGAGGTAGACGCCGGTCGTAGCCTCCTCGGCGGTCGCCAGGCCGAGCGCAGCGCGGTCGAGCACAAGCTCGCTGGGTCGGGTCACGAAGGGCGCGACGAGCGCCGGCCGCTGCGCGAGCGCGGTGGCCAGAAGCGGCCAGATCTCCTGTGGCTCCCACGGGGTGAGGGTGACCGCCGTGCCTCGCGGGAAGTTCTCCTGGAGGAGTTGCAG
>PKYG01000127.1 GCA_003132585.1 Actinomycetota bacterium | reverse complement strand
GCGCGAGCACGCCGGCCCCGCCGGCACGACCCCCGCGGCTGTCTTTCTCCTCGACTGCGTGACCTTCTGGGTAAGTAACTTGCTGTTCGCCGGCGGCTCCTTCGGCGGCAGCGAACCGCCGCAAGGATTCAACTACGACGACTCGCTGATTTCGGCCGAGCAGGAGCGCGCTGTCACCGAGCGCGTCAGCGCCGCCGTCGACGACCTGCTGGCGGCTCTCGCGGAGACCGGCGCCACCCTGGTCGCGGTCACCAACGAGGTCGGGCTCGGGGTCGTGCCCGAGTACCCGCTTGCCCGCCTCTACCGCGATCAACTCGGCTGGGCCAACCAGCGTCTCGCGCGCGCTGCCGACCGCGTCTACTTCCTCGTCTCGGGTTATCCGCTCGACGTGAAGATGCTGGCGTCGCCCTGGCCAGAGGCTGGAGCACCGGCCGGCGTCGCCTCTGACTCGCACCCCGTGCCCCCGTTCCCCGTGAAGGAGTCCGACCAGTGACCGACCTGCTCGCCCGCACCACCGCCACCATCGGCCCGCTCGACGCCGACGCCATGCGCGCCGCCGAGGCCCGCCAGATGCAGCTCACCAAGCCGCCCAAGGCGCTCGGCCGCCTGGAGACGCTGTCGATCCAGCTCGCCGGCATCCAGCGCAAGCCGCTGCCGGTGATCGAGAGCAAGGCGATCGCCGTGATGGTCGCCGATCACGGCGTGACGGCCGAGGGCGTCAGTGCCTTTCCTGCTGAGGTCACAGCGGCGATGGTGCTCAACTTCGCTGCCGGCGGGGCTGCGATCAACGTGATCGGCCGCCATGTCGGCGCCCGGGTGATTGTCACCGACGTGGGCGTGAACGCCGACATCAGCGCTGCCGCGGGCGTGCGCCACAAGAAGGTCCGCATGGGCACCGCCAACATCGCCCAGGGGCCGGCGATGACGCGCGACGAAGCCGTCCGCGCCATCGAGATCGGCATCGAGCTGGTCGAGGAGGAGCTCGTCAACGGCCTCGACATCATCGCTACCGGCGAGATGGGCATCGGCAACACGACGGCTGCGTCGGCGGTGATCGCGGCGCTCACCGGGGAACCCGTGGCCAAGGTCACGGGGCGCGGCACCGGGATCAGCAAAGAGGCACTGCCGGCCAAGATCGTGGTGATCGAGCAGGCGCTCGCGGTCAACAAGCCCGACGCCGCCGACCCCATGGACGTGCTCGCCAAGGTCGGCGGCCTCGAGATCGCCGCCATGACCGGCGTGTTCCTCGGCGGCGCCGCGCGGCGCCTCCCGGTGGTGATGGACGGCTTCATCAGCGCCGCCGCGGCGCTCGTCGCCGTGCGCCTCTGCCACGAGTGCGTGGACTACATCCTGCCCAGCCACGTGAGCATCGAGAAGGGGCACCAGGTGGTGCTCGACGAGCTCGGGCTGGTGCCGCTGTTCGACCTGCAGATGCGGCTCGGCGAGGGCACCGGGGCGGCCCTGTCGATGAGCATCATCGAGGCGGCGGCGCGCATCCTCAGCGAGATGGCGACCTTCGAGAGCGCCGGCGTGGCCGGCGATCCCAACGAGGCCGACGCCGAGCTGACGCGGTAGCGGCAGGACGACTCGGGAGCGGCGGTGCCGACGGACGACGAAAGAGGGGCGACGGGCGCGATGCGCAGCGGCTCCGCCGCTCGGCAATTCACCTTGGCGGTGACGTTTCTCACCGGCGTCCCGCTCACGGTCGAGGGCGATGTGAGCCCGGCCGACCTGTGGCGCAGCATGGGCTGGTACCCGCTCGTCGGGCTGGCGTTGGGTGCCGCCGCGTGGGGAGTGTACGCCGGGCTGCTGGCGCTGCTGCCCGGTCTGGTGGCGGCGGTGCTCGCGGTGCTGCTGCTCGAGGCCGCCACCGGCGGGCTCCACATGGACGGCCTCATGGATACGTGCGACGGCTACTTCAGCCGTGCGCCGCGCGAGCGGGCGCTCGAGATCATGAAGGACAGCAACGTCGGTGCGATGGGCGTGGTCGGCGCCGTCCTGATCTTGATCCTCAAAGTCGCGGCCCTGAGCGCGCTCACGCGCGCCGATGCAGCCGCGCCCCTCCTCGCCGGGTGGTGCGCGGCGCGCGCTCTGCCGGCGCTCGACGTGTACGCCTGGCCCTATGCGCGCGCGGCCGGGACCGGCGAGGCATTCACCCGTGAGCGTACGCCGGGTCCTGTGCAGTTGGCCGGCGGGCTGCTGGCGGCCGGCCTCGTGGTCGCCGGAGCGGTGGGCCTGGCGGTCGGCGCCGCCGGCTCCTGGTATGCTGGTCTTGTGGTCGCGGTGATCGCGATGGGTGTGGCGCTGCTCGTGCAGGCCGCCGTGGCGAAGCGGCTCGGCGGCCTCACCGGCGATGTCTACGGCATGGGGATCGAGTTGGCAGAGGCGGCGGCGTTGGTCGTCGGCTGCGCCATCGTGAAGCTGGCTGGGTGACGGATGCGCTGGGCGCCTGAAATTCGCCCCGCAGAGCCCGCATGAAGCTCTACCTCGTGCGTCACGGCGTCTCGACCGGCAACATTCTCGGCAGCCTGCTGGGCCAGAGCGACCACCCCCTCAGGGGAGACGGCGAGGCTCAGGCCCGCGCCGTCGCCGAAGTCCTCGCCCCGCTCGGTCCCATGCCCGTGTACTGCAGCGACCTGCCGCGGGCGCGGCAGACGGCGGAGCGCATCGCCGCCGCGTGGCCGGGCATCGAGGTACGCCCGGACAGGCGGCTGCGCGAGATCGACCTCGGCGAGTACGAAGGCCGTTCCTGGGAGGAGTTGAGCGACGACGAGGCCCTTGGCGCCGCACTCGAGGCGGACCCGTACAACACGGCGCTACCGGGCGGCGAGAGCCTGGCCCTCCTCAAGGAGCGCGTGCTCGCAGCCGTCGACGAGATCGTGGCGGCCGGGCCCGGCGAGAGCAGGCGGGGCGGCCGCGCCCTTGCCGGCGGCGTCCTCACCGGCGAAGCAAGCGGCGGCGCGGCGGTGGCCGTGGCTCACGACGGCCCCATCCGCACCATCCTCAACACATGCCTCGGCGTGCCGCCGCAGAAGTGGTGGACGCTGTCCACCAGCCACGGCGGCCTCTCTCTCGTCGAGTGGACCGACGGCTGGGTCAACGTGCGCTTCGTCAATGCGACCAGCCACCTGCCGGCTCCCACGGCGCCCGGCTGAGCCGCCGGTGCGCGCCCTGCGCCGACGAGATCGACCACCTCGCCGCTCACGTCGAAGCGCACCTCGATGCCGAGCTGCTTTGGCGCATCGCGGGGATGGACCGCCTCTAGACACGCGCACCTGACCGTGGCCGGCATCAAGGAGGCAGGGGCCATCTCGGGACAGACGATTGACGGCTGTGGGGCCGGTTGATAGTCTTTCTCAGTTGCGTTGAGAACGGTTCTCAACCGGAGCCTAGGAGCAGTAGCTGTGACCGATCCGCAGTCAACGCACGACATCGAAGCCGTCTTCCGCGAGAAGGGCATCCCGTTCACGCGGCAGCGCCGGCTCATCTGGGACCACTTCGCTGGCGCGGACCGCGCCGCGACGATCACCGAGGCGGCCGACGCCCTGCGCAGCGATGGCGTCGGCCAGGCCACCGTCTACCGCACCGTCACGCTGCTCAGCGACCTTGGCCTGCTGGCGCGCGTCCAGGACCGCCGCGGCGAGATCTGCTACACGGCGCCGCCCATCGGGCATAGCCACCCGCTCATCTGCGGCGTCTGCCGCAAGCTCGTGCGCTTCGAGGGCGACGGCGACGTCAAGGAGCTCGAGGCGCGGCTCGCGGCCGAGACGGGCTTCTCGATCTACGGCCACCACCTCGAGGTGTACGGCATCTGCGCAAAGTGCCGAGAGGCCGGTCGTGGGTAAGACGACCATCGGCACGTCGGCGCAGCCGGAGGAGGGTCCGCAGCCGACTGGGGGCATGGAGCCGCCGCGCCCCACGGCCGAGCTCGCCGGCCGCCGCTTCTTCTGTTCGTGGAGCGGCGGCAAAGATGCCTACCTCTCGCTGTCGCGGGCCATCGCCGCGGGCGGCCGGCCCGAGGCGCTGCTCTGCATGCTGCACGAGGACGGCGGCTGTAGCCGCGGCCACGGCCTGCCGCTCGCGCTGCTCGAGGGGCAGGCCGCGGCGGTGGGCATCGCGCTCGTCACCCGGGCCACCACCTGGGACGAGTACGAAGCCACCTACGTCTCCGCCCTCCACGAGCTCCGCGAGCGGGGCGTCGAGGCCGGGGTGTTCGGCGACATCGACCTGCAGGCGCACCGCGACTGGGTCGAGCGCGTCTGCGAGGCCGCCGGCCTTGTCTGCCACCTGCCGCTGTGGCAGGAGCCGCGCCGCCGGCTGATCGACGAGCTGCTGGCGAGCGGCGTGCGCGCGACCGTAGTCGCCGTCGACGCCGCGAAGCTCGACGCGTCCTTCCTCGGCCGCGAGCTCACGGCCGAGCTCGTCGCCGAGCTCGAGGTCGCCGGCGCCGACGCCTGTGGCGAGGAGGGCGAGTACCACACGATGGTCACTGAGGCGCCGCTGTTCACCAAGTCCGCGCCGCTCGCCTGGGACGGCCACGTCTCGCGCGACGGCCACTGGATCCTCGGATTCTCGATGCCAGTCGCAGAAGTGGAAGTCGATTCACGAAGGGAGCAAGAACACAGATGAGCACCATCCGTCCCCGCCGCGGCCCCGCCGCCGGCATCCTCCTCGCCGCAGTCGTGCTCGCCGTGCTCGCCGCCATCGGCCTTGTGGCCTGCGGCTCGAGCGCCAGCACGACCGCCTCGCCGTCGGCCTCCGCGGCGGCCGGCCCGATCACCGTCACCGACGGTGCGGGTCAGACAGTCACGCTCAGGCAGCCGGCGACCCGCATCGTCAGCCTCGCGCCGGCCAACACCGAGATCGCCTACGCCGTCGGCGCCGGCGACAAGATGGTCGCCGGCACCAGCTACGACGACTATCCCGCCGCCGCCAAGAGCCTGCCCAAGGTCGGCGACTTCGCCAACCCGAGCGTCGAGAAGATCGCCTCGTTCAACCCCGATCTCGTGCTCGCCGCCGGCGGCATCCAGGCGAGCCTGCGCAGCAAGCTCGAACAGCTGGGCATGCAGGTCTACGTGGTCGACCCCACCACCTACGGCGGGGTGATGACCGATGTCACCAACGTCGGCAAGCTCGCCGGCACGTCCGCGCAGGCTCAGCAGGTCGTCGACACGATGCAGAAGGCGCAGGCCGACGTGCAGGCCAAGGTCGGCTCGCTGGCCAAGGTCACGACCTTCATCGAGATCTACAGCAAGCCGCTCATGACCGCGGGCAAGGGCACCTTCATCGACGACATGATCACGCTCGCCGGCGGCACCAACATCGGCGCGGCCGCCGGCACCGGCTTCCCCAGCTTCAGCAGCGAGGTGCTGTTCAAGGACGACCCCGCGGTCTACATCGCCGACTCCGGCTCCATGAGCGACCCCGGCGCCATCAGCAAGCGCCCCGGCTTCTCGAACCTCACGGCCGTCAAGGACGGGCACGTGTACGTGATCGAGGACAACCTGATCGCGCGTCCCGGGCCACGTCTCTGCGAGGGGCTCCAGGAGCTCGCCAGGATGATCCATCCTGAGGCGTACGCCGGGCAGTGACGCGTATGGCGCGCACAAGCGTCTGGCCGGGCATCGCCCTGGCGGCGGGCATCTTCGTCGTCTGCCTCGTGCTGTCGCTCGTCTTGGGACCGGCCTCGTTGTCGCTCAGCCAGATCTGGCACTTCGTGACGACGGGGCCGGTCCCCGGCAACCTGGAGAACGCGATCTTCTGGCAGATCCGCATGCCGCGCGTGCTCCTCGCCTGCCTCGTTGGGGCGGAGCTTGCGGTGGCGGGAGTCATCCTCCAGGATCTCTTCCTCAACCCCCTCACCGACCCGTACGTGACGGGCGTCTCGTCGGGCGCCGCGCTCGGCGCCACCATCGGCATCGTCCTGCACTGGTCGGAGCTGCCATGGATCACCGTGCTCGCACTCGTGGGCGGCCTGGCCGCTCTGGGCATCGTATGGATGGCGGCGCGCCGGCGCGGCCGCATCGACGTCTTCGTGCTCCTGCTCGCCGGCGTGACCATCGCGTACCTCGCCAGCGCCATCGTCACCGTCCTCATGATCAAGGCTAATCAGGACATGCACGCCATCGTCTACTGGCTCATGGGCAGCTTCTCCGGGCGGGGCTGGGCGGAGGTCGAGATCGCGCTGGTGGCGGTGCCGTTCATGATCGTGCCGCTGTTCTTCACGCGCGAGATGGACATCCTGCTGCAGGGCGAGAAACGCGCGCTCGAGCTCGGCGTCGAGGTCGAGCGCACCAAGCGCCTGCTGCTCGTCATCGCCGGCGTACTGACGGCGATTGCCGTGTCGGTGTGCGGCATCATCGGGTTCGTCGGCCTCGTGGTGCCGCACATCGTGCGGCTCCTCGTGGGCCCCGGTCACCGTAGTCTCCTGCCGGTGTCGCTGTTGGTCGGCGCCTCGCTGCTCGGCTTCGCCGACCTGCTCTCGCGCACCGTAATCTCGCCCAACGAGATCCCCGTCGGCGTGGTGACGACCTTCGTCGGCGCGCCGCTGTTCGTGTACCTCCTGCGGCGCGGACGGCGGGCCTGATGGCGCACGTCGCCCTCCACAACGTCGGCTTCGCCTACGATGAGCGGCCCGTGCTCCGGCGGATCACGTTCGACTTACAGCACGGCGACTTCGTCGGCATCGTCGGGCNNTGGTCCCGCAGCACTTCGACCTCGATTTCGACCTGGCGGTGCGCGAGGTCGTGGAGATGGGCTCGTACTGCCGCGGCAAGGACGCGGCATCGTGCGGCGATCCCGACCTCACGCTGGCGCGCCTGGGCATCGGCGAGCTGGCGGGCCGCCGCTTCACGGAGCTCTCCGGCGGCGAGAAGCAGCTCGTCGTGCTCGCCCAGGCGCTGATGCAGCAGGCGCAGCTGCTGCTGCTGGACGAGCCGGCCTCGGCCCTCGACGTGTCGCACCAGTTGCGCCTCTTCGACCTGCTCAAGCAGCTCAACAACGACGGCCTCACGGTGCTGTGCATCCTGCACGACCTCAACCTGGCGATCCACTACTTCGACAAGCTTCTGGTGCTCTCAGACGGCGAGGTGGCGGCGTTCGGGCCGCCGGGCGAGGTGCTGCGGCCCGAGATCATCGAGGCCGTCTACGGCGTCCGCGCCTACCTGCACCGCCACGCCGGGCGCACCTATCTCACGTTCTCCCCGCGGCCGCGCGGCGACCGCCTCGGCCGCGTGCACCTCGTCTGCGGCGGCGGCACCGGGTCGGGGCTCATGCGCGAGCTGGTGGACGCCGGATACGACGTCTCCGCCGGCGTCCTCAACGCCCTCGACAGCGACGAGGAGACCGGCCGCGAGCTCGGCCTGCCGATGGCCGTGGAGGCGCCGTTCTCGCCGGTCGGCGAGGAGGCGGACGCCGAGAACCGCGAGCTCATGCGCCGCGCCGACCTGGTGATCGTCGCGGCTGTGCCCGTGAGCCACGGCAACGCGCGCAACATCGCGGCGGCGGTGGAGGCCGCCGCCGCCGGCACGCCGGTGTGGGCCGCCGAGGGCGTGCGCTCCGACGACTTCGCCGGCGCGACCGCACAGCTCGGTCCCGCGGGCGTCCGGTTCTTCGCCGACGACGTGGCGCTTCTGGGTGAACTGCGCGAGCGCGGCTCGCTGCGTCCCGCCGGCCGCTCACGTGAGGCCGGAGCCGATGCGGCGCGCCAGGCCGGAGTCGACGCCGCGCCCGAGACCGCCTCGCGCGAGAAGAGACCGAAGTAGGGAGGCGGTGAGGGCGTTCGCGAGGGTGACCTGACCCCCTGAAATCGGTCCGGCCTGAAGTTGTGGTCCGCCCGGGTCTCACGGCCCGATTGCTTCGATGCCACTCTAGTCTTCGGCGGCGCGGCTGCCGTCGGCTTTGCGTGGGCGGCCGGGGGAGAGGGCCTGCACTCGGCGCACTTCTGCCGACCTCTCATGACAACGAGACCTCCAGCAGTCGGACCAACCTGCGGTCCTCACACGGCGACCGGCTCTCGCACTAACATAGAAAGTGGACCACTGAATGGGGGCAGGTCACTAGGCAGCGCGCATCATGGCGAACAGCACGGCACCGAGGAGGCCTACCCCGAGAATGACGCCGTAGGCTCCCCGTCCACCCAGGCGGTCCATGGCCATGCCGCCGAAGGTGGGCCCCAGCGCCATGCCGGCAGTCCAGACCAGGGTCCAGACCCCCATGTAGCGACCACGCAAGGCCACCGGTGCCATCTGCGAGACGATGGTCGCCGAGATGGGGATGAGCAGGACGGATCCCAGGCTGATGACCAGGACGAAGGCAGCCGTAGGCCAGCCCGCCGGGGCGAAGGCCGCCCCACACAGGCCCAGGCCAATAAGCGCGCTGGCGGCCGCCATCAGGGCCATCTCGTCGCGGCTCTTCGTGCGCCGCACGACGGGATACTGCAAGAGAGCCGCGGCCAGCGCAAACAGGGCCAGCAGCAAGCCCCAGGTGCCCGGTGAGATGCCAAGGGTGTCTTTGAGGAGGACGGGGAAGGTCACGAAGAACTGGCCATAGCAGTAGAGCGGCAAGAGGGCGGTGGCGCAGAAGCGCAAGAAGCGGCGGTCCCTAAGAACAACGCGATAGCCCGCTGCGGCCGCGAGGCTCGTCCCCGGGTGCTCGGCTACCTCAGGCCTCGTCTCCTCAAAGCGGAGGACGACCAGCAGGAGGAAGATGGCACAGACGCCGCCGCCCACGAAGAAGGGCAGACGATAGGTCGAGTCGGCCCGCAGCAAGAGGCCGCCGGCGAGGGGACCAACTATCATGCCGGCGTTGACGGCCGTACGGCTGATGGAAAAGGCCTCGGCACGGTACCGTGAGGGAGTGAGGTCGGAGATCATGGCGTTGTTGGCCGTTAGGAACATGGCCCAGCCGAAGGCCGCTTCGAAGGCGATGGCTGCGATCAGCTGCCAGAGTGTGTGGGCTAGGGCGAAGCCCTCGTAGAGGGTGATGCTGGCGCAGATGCCGAGGATCAGCACGCCGCGGCGCCCGAAGCGATCGGCCACGGCGCCGCCGACGATTTGCATGGGCAGGCCGATGAGCATGGAGAGGCCGAGAATAAGTCCCACGGTGGTCATCGAAATGCCGAGACGCCCGTTCATGTAGATCGTCTCGAACGGGTAGCACATCTCGACGCCGAGCAGGTAGACGAAGGTGCCGACGACGAGTAGCCAGAACTCGCGCGGCAGAGCTCGGCCCCGACTTCTCAGCCGCGTCACCACTCGCATCGGTCCTGCCTCACCGCCCTCATGAGTTGCCAGCATCATCCTAGCCCAAGGGCGCTCAGAGCACCCGGTGCAAGCCCTGTGCTTCAGTCGGCCGCGCTGGCCGACTACGGTCCCCCGTCTCCTGCACCGGAGATGGCCATGGGACTATCATAGAAAGCGGGCCAACGAACGGGTCAGGTCAACGTGCTATGGTCGCGTTGAGTCGGCGTCTTGGCAGATGGGAAGAATGGGTCGGTCGGAATGCGTCAGCCGGTTGAGTTGCCCGAGATAGACTCGCTGCTTCGCTCGAACGGGGTGAGTCACTGGGGCGTGGCCAACAATGATCCACCGCTTCCGCTGGCTCCCCGCCTGTCACGGGCCATCTCTATGTTGGCAAGCTTCGATCCGGCGGCGCTCAAGGGTGTGGAGAACGGTCCCACCGAGGCCTACTTCGCTGACTACCAGCGTCTGAACACGACCCTCAACACGGCTGCAGCTGCGCTGGCCCGACACCTGGAGCACAGTGGCTACCGCACCGTGCCGGTGGAGGCTACACTCGAAGAGTACGACAGCGTCGAAGACTGGGGAGACGCCGGCGTATTCGCACACAAGACGGCTGCCACCCAGGCCGGAATCGGTTGGATCGGCAAGACGGCCCTGTTCGTGTCGCCCGTGCTGGGACCCAAGCTTCGCCTCGCGACCGTGTTCACGGACCTTGATCTGCCGCCGGGCACGCCCTTGACGGTCGGTCAGTGCGCGCGCTGTCGACGCTGCGTCGACGCTTGTCCTGCCGGGGCCGGACGTGACGTGCAATGGCGGGCCGGCATGGCGCGAGATCTTCTGTACGATGAGAAGGCGTGCGAGCGCCATCTCGACAACTTCCCCGAACTGGGCGGCGTGTGCGGTGTATGCGTTGCCGCGTGCCCGTTCGCCCGCCCTCAGCTCAGCTGACCGCCTGGTTGCGGGCATGTGGCCACCCTGGTCTTCGCGCTCGATTGGCGCAATCGGCAACCTCGTTTCTCGGAGCTTGGAAAGACTAGAGCCTGAAGGGCGCACTTATTGGGTGTCACGCTGCGCAGCGGAAGTACTCGTGGATCAGTGCCCCCAACCGGTCTCGTCTTTCGACTACTTCGAAGCCGCTGGTGGGAGTGGGCGTGGGCCGCCGGAGGGGACAACCCAGTTCGAGACCCCGGTGCGGTCGCTTCGCGCTGTAATGGTGCACGTAGTCGCGAAACACGCGCTCGTGATGGCCCGCTCCCCAGACGAGCACGCGATCGAGGTACTCCTGGCGAACGCCCCGCACCCAGCGCTCGGCAAAGGCGTTGGCTTGAGGCGTCCGGCAGGGCTGCTCACCGATGGCGAGGTTTCTGCCCTGCTGGGTGATCCAGGCGGAGTGCGGATGGGTACTCACTGCGGCGAGGTGGACGCCTCTCGTGGAGAGTTCGATGAAGAAGAGCACAGACATGGTCTTCAGCCCCACGGTCTCCACGGTGAAGAAATCGCAGGCGATGATAGCCGCGGCTTGTTGGGCAAGGAACTGCCTCCCCGTGGGACCGCTCCGGCGCGGCGCGGGACCGAGACTCTGGCGGCGGACGATCGTGCGGATGGCCGTGGCTAAAGACCTGGATGCCCAGTCTCAGCAACTCGCCCCGAATCCTCTGGTAGCCCCATCGGGGATTCTCTCTGGCCAGTCGTAGGATGAGCTCCATGGTTCCATCGTCGAGCCTGGGCCTGCCGGCCCGAAGGCCCGCCGGTACGTCCACTTGCGACGGACCAGCTCGCGATGCCCGCGCAGTAGTGTCCGTGGCCTGACCAGGAACGCATTCCAGCGCTCTCTCGGCAGGAGTCGGCTGGCGGCGGCGAGCAGCACGCGATCTCGACGGCGGAACGAAGCACGGCTCACCTGCCGGCTGAGCACCTTGAGTTGGTGGCGGAGGGCCAATAGCTCGATGTCGCGGGCGAGGTCGTCACGGCCGGACAGAGCCAGTGCCTGGAGCAGGCGGCGCAGGGCGAGGTAGACGGGCGAGAGTAGCATTCCGGCGCCTCCTTGGGGATGGGACGGAGTGCCGATGCTACCCGATGCCGCTGTTCAGGACAGGTGTCGCGATTTGTGAACCATTCACGTTGATCCGCCTGCCGCCCAAGGGGCCAGGCCGGCCGAGAATCCACTTGCGTCCTTCGCATGCTTGTGCATATTAGCGGGGTCGAGGCAATCCGGCCTCGACTCTGCGCCGCAAAGCCGCCCAAGAGAGAGGCTCGCATGCAGGGAGTGATGTGAGTCGTCATCGAACCGCAAATGACTTGGGGGGCCGCGCCCTTCCGTGATCGCAAAGAAGGGAGAACGATGAACCGCCATCGAACACCAACGTTCCGAGGAAACCAGGTACTGATGCTTCTCTGCGTTCTAGGTGTCCTCTTCGCTCTCGTTCTGTCACCCGGATGTGGCGGCGCATCGAGCAAGTCCTCCTCCGCTGGCTCGCCAAGCCCCAGCTGGGGCGGAGAGGTTCGCATCACCATCGAGTCTCCTATATCGCTCGACCCGGTTCTGGCGGGGCCCGATCCCGAAGATCTGATCACTCGGCAGATCTATGAAGGTCTCACCGAGATCAACTCCAAACTCGAAGCGGTTCCACGGCTAGCTTCGAGATGGCAGAACTCGACAGACGACCGGACATGGACCTTCTATCTTCGCAAAGGGGTGCAGTTCTCAAATGGAGTTCCCTTTACAGCGAAGGATGTCCTGTACACCTTCAAGAGGCTGATGGATCCGAAACTGGGTGGCACGACGGTTGACGTCTACAGTGACGTGGCGTCCATTACGGCGCCAGACGACTATACGGTTGTCTTCCATCTGAAGTACGCGAACCCCGAGCTTCCAAAAGACATCGGCGACTACCATTCAGGCATAGTCTCCTCGACAGACACTGACCCAGCTAAGCAAACCCTTGGCACCGGGCCTTTCTTCTTGAAGGCGTACTCGCGCGAGAATCGCATGGTTCTGGAGAGAAACCCCCACTACTGGATGAAGGACCCGGCCACGGGACGGGCACTGCCGTACCTCGACAGGCTGGTCCTCGTCTTTTCGCCAGACCCTCAGGCTCACGTGGAGGCCCTGAGGGGTGGCTCGGCCGACTGGGTGATAAACATCCCCTCGGCAATGGCCAACGATTTCAAGAACGACCCCAAATTCACGCTCATCTCGGGAGTCTCGAACAATCACTACCTGCTTCACATACGCAGCGACAAAGGCCACCCGGGTTCCGATGTGAGGGTAATAAAGGCAATCAAGCTTGGCACCGATTTGCCCTCCATCGTGGCCTCTGTCAGGCAAGGCTACGCAGACGTGGGCAATACCACCGAAGTTGGTCCCATCTATGGCGACTACTACCTGAACAAACCGCCAGTCTACGATCCCGCTCAGGCCAAGAAGTTGCTGGCGGAGGCCGGCTATCCGAACGGGTTCACGTTGAAGCTCTATGTGGAGCAGTACTCCTGTATTCCGCAAATTGCCACGGTCTGGCAGCAGCAGATGAAGAAGATCGGCGTGAATGTTCAGATTCAGGAGGAGCCGGAAGACGTCTACTATGGCTCAAACACCCCAAACACGTGGCTGGTCTGCGACTGGGGCATCACGGACTGGGCAACCAGGCCGCGGCCAGTTGCCTACTTCAACATCTCCTTGGTCACAGGCTCTGCGTGGAACGAGTCTCATTGGTCGGATCCCGAGTTCGACAAGGTCACCGCCGAGATCAACCGGGAATTGGACCAAAGCAAACGCGCGGAACTCTACAAACAGGCACAGCAGATCATCATCGATCGCGGCCCGGTCATGGTGTTCTTCGACGAGCGGCTTATCATCGGCATGTCGAGCTCGCTTCGCGGCTTCCAAACCAGCATTCCGGAAGTAGCTACGAGCTTCCGAAGTGTCTACTGGGCAAAGACGCCATAGTGCGCGCGGCACTTCGGTGGCCGGTTCCTGTAGCCGGTCACCGAAGTGCCAATGCATCCTCCCCGCGAGAGAGGGGTGATGATCGAACCGAATGCGGCTCACGCGCCGTCGCCAATGGCAACGGCGGAAGTGACGAGCGGCCGAAACAGGCGGGCGAGCTGGATTCTGTATTGGCGGCGTCTCAAGCGGCGCCCGGCCACGCTGATTGCGACAATCATCTTTGTGGGCTTCTTCGGGCTCGCCGTCATTGGCCCCCTCGTAGCCCCGTACGGCTACGCCGACATGGACATGAAGAGCCTCCTGAAGGCGCCCTCCCTTGCTCATCTGTTCGGCACGGACGAGTACGGTCGGGACGTGCTGAGCCGCGTCTTCGTCGGCACTCGAAACATCTTCCTGCTGAGCGGGAGCGGCACCCTGATGGCTGTCGTTATTGGGACCACCATCGGCCTTCTTTCGGGGTACGTCGGCGGACGGTGGGACGAGGTCGTCATGCGACTCCTCGATGTGTTGCTCGCCTTCCCGGCCCTGCTCCTCGCGATGGTGCTTCTCAGTAGCGTCGGCCCGAGCAACCTGAACCTCGTCCTAGTTGTTACCGTCCTATACATCCCCATTGTCGCCCGCGTGGCTCGTAGCATGGCACTCGATCTGAGGACGAAGGAGTTCGTCGAGGCCGCAAGGCTTCGCGGCGAACGTCGCCGTTACGTTCTGTTCCACGAGATTCTGCCTAACGCCATGTCGCCACTCATGGTGGAAGCTTCGATACGATTCAGCTTCTCGATCTTCCTGGTGGCATCTCTGGGCTTCCTTGGCCTTGGCGTGCAGCCACCCTCGGCTGACTGGGGACTACAGGTCAATGAGGCGCGCGACTTCATCAGCGTCGCGCCGTGGACGCTGCTGTTCCCTGCCGCAGCAATCGCCATCTTGGTCATCGCCACCAACCTGATGACAGATGGCTTGCGTCAAGTGCTCGCCAGCGGCTTGGACACGGAATAGACGGATGACCGAGCCGGTACTTGAGGTGGAAGGCCTCTCTATCGTGTACCAGACCGAGGTCGGCACGCTGCCTGCGGTACGCGATGTCTCGTTCGCCATCGCCCCTCACGAGAGCTTTGGCTTGGTCGGCGAATCGGGCTCCGGCAAGTCTACGCTCGCCATGGGTGCCATCCGTTCCTTGGCCACCAATGGCCGTGTTACGGCTGGCAGTGTGCGACTGAATGGAGTCGATCTCCTCTCGGTGTCCAAGAAGGAGCTACGCAGACTATGGGGCGCGAAGATTGGAGTCGTCTATCAAAGCCCCCTTAGTGCGCTCAACCCCTCAATCACCGTCGGAAAGCAGCTTGCCGAGGTTGGAGAGTTGCATCTCGAGATGAATCGGGCAGAGGCACGCCAGCGGGCGATAGAGATGTTGACGAGAGTGGCTATGCCGGATCCGGAAGCAGTGATGCTGCGGTACCCGCATCAGCTCTCAGGTGGCATGCTGCAGCGCTGTGTCATTGCCATGTCACTAACGACCAATCCTGCCTTGCTCATACTAGATGAGCCGACCACTGCCCTGGACGTCACAACTCAGGCTGTCGTCCTCGACCTCATCGCTGACCTGAAACGTGAGTTCGACTCGGCCATCCTGTACATCACTCATGACCTCGGTGTAGTCACGCGGATTTGCGACACGGTCGCGGTGATGTACGCCGGGGAGACCATGGAACGGGCATCTCTACGCGACCTCTTCAAGCAACCGCTGCACCCGTACACGCTCAGTCTGCTAGGATGCATACCCCGGTTCGACCCTAGTCCGGAGAAACGTTTCCTCGCAACCATCCCCGGCACCTTCCCGCACTTGGACGATCTCCCGAGTGGCTGCGTCTTCTCGCCGCGTTGTGAATTCGTCGAAGAGGCGTGCCGAACAGCGCATCCTCCGTTGGTGGAAGGCACCGACGGTCACCTGACCGGTTGCAGACGATGGCAGATGGTGTCGTTGCTGGCTGAGAAGCTGCGCGGCGCCTCTGCGGCTTTGCCACCGTTCACCACGCCACCGGGCGACGAAGTCCTCGCGGCGGCACATGACGTGAAGACCTACTTCTCATCTTATCGCGGCCTGATTCGTCGTCGACGGGCAGAAGTCAAAGCGGTCGACGATGTAAGTGTCGACGTACGGAGCGGCCAAACCCTTGGCGTGGTGGGCGAGAGTGGCAGCGGCAAGACGACACTCATCCGCACAATCGCTGGCTTGACGCCCGCAACAGCTGGCGTGATCAGCATGCGGGGCCTGCAGCTAGCTTCGACAACCGGGAAGAGAACGCGAGACCAGCTCAAAGACATTCAGATGGTCTTTCAGAATCCTGACGCTTCCCTGAACCCGCGCCAATCGGTGGGCGATGCCGTGAGCCGTCCGCTGGTCCTGCTTTGCGGGCTGTCGAAGTCTGAGGCGCGCGTGAGGGCGCAGCAGCTGCTCGCGGCGGTCAACCTCCCGGAGAGCTATGACGAGCGGCTGCCGGAAGACTTGTCTGGTGGTGAGAAGCAGCGCGTAGCCATCGCGCGAGCATTTGCCGCAGCACCCGGCATCATCCTGTGCGATGAGCCCATCTCGTCGCTCGATGTTTCCGTTCAAGGTGCCCTGATGAATCTCCTCATGGAGCTCCAGCGCGAGCAGGGCACCTCCTACATCTTCATTTCGCACGACCTCTCGGCCGTGCAGCACCTCTCAGATTGGATTGCAGTCGTCTACCTCGGGCGTGTAGCCGAGCTCGGTACTGCCGCCCGGGTGCTCAGACCTCCTTTCCACCCGTACACTGAGGCGCTCCTCAGTGCCGTGCCAGTGGCAGACCCCGACGTACAGCAACGCGCTGTCCGCTTGCGCGGCAGCGTGCCCAGTGCGATGGACGTGCCGAGCGGGTGCCGCTTTCACACCCGCTGCCCGCGCTTCCTCGGCGATATCTGCGCACAGGAGGAGCCGCCACAACGGGAGAATGCCTTCGACCACTGGCTTGCGTGTCACATCGAGCTTCAAGAGCTCGCGCGCCTTCAAGAACAAACGCTGATGCTGACGCGGGAAGCTGACTGATGCTGAGATTCATTGGCCGACGTCTCGGATTCGTGGCGTTGACACTGCTGCTCGCGTCCCTGATCATCTTCGTCGCTACCGAGGTGTTGCCTGGTGATGTCGCCACGGAGGTCCTCGGGCGCTTCGCTACTCAAGAGGCAAAGCAGGCGCTGCGCAAGGAACTCGGTCTCAACCGTCCGTTGGCAGTCCAGTACGGGGACTGGCTCTCCCACTTCGTTCGCGGCAACTGGGGTACCTCGATCTCAACCCAAACCGGTGTGCGCGGCCTCGTTCTGGAGCGCGTGCGTAACTCAGCCATTCTTGCCGGCACGGCCATGCTCTTCTACGTGCCGCTCGGCATCCTGTTTGGCTTGATTGCCGCTCTGCGACGACGCAGCTGGATCGACAACCTTCTGTCGATTTCGTCACTATCATTCATCGGTCTGCCGGAGTTCGTTATCGCATTGGTACTGCTCACGGTTTTCTCCATACGGCTCGGTTGGCTGCCCTCACAATCCGCGATCGACCCGCAGGCCGGCCTGCTGCAGAACATCCAGGAACTCATTCTTCCAGCGGCGACCATAGCTCTCGGAGAGTTGGCCTACGTGCTTCGCATGACTCGCGCGAGCACTGTGGAGGTCTTGCGTGCCGACTACGTGCGGACCGCGTCTCTCAAGGGCCTCCCCCCGCGCAAGGTGCTCTTCACCCACGTGCTGCGGAACGCCCTGCTGCCCACGGTCACGGTGGTTGCCATTGGCGTCGGCTGGCTGATCGGCGGGATGATCGTGACCGAGTCAATCTTCGCTTACCCCGGGGTTGGACGACTGCTGCTATTCGCCATACAGCACCGAGACGTGCCGCTGGTCCAAGCGAGCGCGTTGATCATCGTGGCCATCTTCTGTCTTGCCAACCTTGTGGCAGATATTGTGTACGCTCTCCTTAATCCACGTATTAGGTATGGCTAGTGGCGACGTACTGGCACTCGCGGATCGCTCGTCCGTGGTTCCTTGGTTGGGTCTATGCGCCTGTGTCTCGTTTGCAGGTACCGCGTTCATCAGAGCACCAGCTTGTGTGCGCTTGGCGTTGAGCGGGCCTCGGCACCGCGGCCCGGCTGTCGGGCGACGACGGAGTTCGGTTCCTCAGGCTGGCGCTCTGGATCTACGGTTTGCCGTGAGCTACCGAGCGACCCACGGAGCGCTCACACCGCAACCGCAGCACAGGGCCCAGACTCAGCACTTTCTGAGCCCAACTCTGCACATACGAGAGGGAGGACTGTATGAAGGAAGGCAACAAGTACGG
>PKYG01000093.1:7412-8857 GCA_003132585.1 Actinomycetota bacterium | reverse complement strand
GCGCGCGTCGCCAGCATCTGCAACGCCTCGGCGGCGGCCTCCTGCTCGGCGCGCTTCTTGCTGGGGCCAAGCCCATGGCCGATCGGCTCGCCCTCGACCACCGCCTCGACCTCGAACTTGCGGTCGTGTGGCGGCCCGCTGAAACCGACCAACCGGTAGACGACGATCGTGCCGGCCTTGGCGAGGTGTTCCTGCAGTTCAGTCTTGTGGTCGACGTAGCTCTTCTCGGCAAACTCGATGTGCTCGGCGAAAGCTTCGACCACCGCCGGTCGCACCGCTTCGAAGCCGAAGGTCACGTAGAGCGCGCCGATCAGAGACTCAGTGAGATCGGCGAGCACGTTCTGGTTGACCGCGAGCTGCGCCATCTCGCCGCTCTGCTGATCGCCGCCGGCGCGCTCGCGCATCATCCGTCCGAGTCCCAGCCGCGCCGCTACCTTGGCACAGGTGGCGCGGCTGACCACGTACGCCCGCAGCCGCGCGAGATGACCCTCCGCATGCTCCGGGAACCGGCGGTAGAGGTCGGTCGTGATACACAGGCTGAGCACGCTGTCGCCAAGGAACTCGAGGCGCTCGTAGGAGTGGCCCCGGTCGCTGACCAGCGAGGCATGCGTGAACAGCTGCCGCATGGTCGCTTCGTCCAGCTGCTCGGCCAGTTTCAACAGACGTGACGCCATATGACCCTCTCGCCAGAAAAAAGGGGCCGTCTCCCGCACGCGGGAGGCGTCCCCCTATCGTTCATCCGTCACGCGACTCCGGTCGCTAGGCGATTCTCGTCTGCACGAAGTCGACGGCATCGCCGACCGTCTTGATCGCCGCCGCCTCTTCGTCGGTGATCTTGATGCCGAACTGCTCTTCGAGCGTCATCACGAGTTCGACCAGGTCGAGGGAGTCGGTTTCGAGGTCCTCCTGAAACCGCGCGTCCATCGTCACTTTGTCTTCGTCCACGCTGAGCGTGTCGACCAGGATCGACTTGACCTGCGCGAAGATCTCTTCCCTCGTCATGCATTACCTCCGACCGGACGTGAAATGTGCCGCTACATTACCAAAAAGGCAATCTGCGCAACAGCGCCGGGAGCTCGGCGTCGGCGGTCGCACAGCCGCGGTCACGAGGCGGCGATGCGCGCGGCGATGGTTTGCAGCAGATCGCTGCGCACGCCGCGCGCGCCGGTGCGCACGGCGTTGGCCACGCCGCGCGCCTGTGAATCGCCATGGGCGATGATCACGACGCCGTTGAGGCCGACAAGGTACGTGCCGCCGTACTCCTCCGGATCGAGCGTGGCGCGCAGGCCGCGCAGCGCCGGACGCATCAGCAGACCGCCGATCTGTGCGCGCGGTGAACCCTCCGTCGCCGCGCGCATCATCTTGAACATCGCTTTCGCCGCGCCCTCCAAGACCTTGAGCGCGACGTTGCCGGTGAACCCGTCGGTGACGACCACGTCGACGGT
>PKYG01000093.1:0-7386 GCA_003132585.1 Actinomycetota bacterium | reverse complement strand
TCGATGTGCAGCACTTCGCGCGCGTACGCCTGACCCATGATCGCGAACTGGCGCAGATGCTCCGACCGCACCTCGGCGTTGGCGCCGGCATCGAGGAACACGACCGGCGACGGCAGCGCCGGCATGATCGCGCAGATCGCCGGTCGGATGACACCCTTCATGCGACGGATGTGGAGCAAGCCGGCGGCGACAACGGCGCCGGTGTTGCCGGCCGACACGAACGCGTCGGCGCGACCGGCGACGACGAGCTTCGCGGCGACGACGAGCGACGATTCCGGGCGAGCACGCACGGCCTTGACCGGCTCGTCGCCCGAAGCGATCACATCGGGCGCGTCGACGATCTCGATGTGAGTCGTCGCCGCCGGCACGCGGCGCTGCAATTCGGCAGCGCGGCCGACAAGGAGGACCTGGATGTTCTCGTCGGCGACCGCCAGCGCGCCTTCGACGACCGCATCCGGGGCGTTGTCGCCGCCGAACGCGTCGAGCGCCACGCGGACGAGACCGCCGGCGCGGGTGTCAGCCATCGCCGAGGTCGCCGACGAGACGGTCGAGATCGACCCGCTCCGCGATGATCGCGGCGATCAGGTCGATCTTGCCGGGCTCCTGGACCCGCAGGCGGCCGAAAAGCCGGCGCATGCCGTCGGCCGCCTGCACCGTATCGCCGTCGACGGCGATCAGCGGCACACCGGCCTCTTCGGCGCGCGCCACCACTGAGGCGCTGGGCACGAAGTTGCCGGTGAGCACGACGGCGACGGTCGGCGTGTCCAGCGCCGTGAGGACGATCTCGGAGCGGTCGCCGCCGACGATCACGACCTTGTTCGGCGTGATCTGGAAGTAGTGCAAGGCGTGCTCCGGACTCATCGCGCCGATCAGGTACGTCTCGGCGAGCAGGCCACGGTGGTCTTCGCCGCAGACGAACGTGCCGCCGAGTTCGTCGGCGATCTCGCCGATCGAGATCGCCGACAGTCGGCTGTTGGAGACGAGCGCGCCATAGCTGGCGATGCCGTTCTTGGCGAGGAAGCGCGTATAGTCGCCCTCGACCACTTCGAGGCGCGACTCCGGCACCATGTTGAAGATGACGCCGAGCATGCTCTTCTTCAGCGCGTCCTTCACGTAGCAGATGTCGTCGAGCAGACGCGCGCCGGCGAACTTGGCGACGAGGATGGCCGCCAGGCGGAGACGTTTGACGACCTCGGCGCCGCTGGTCTGCAGAAAGCGGCCTTGCCAGATCTCGCCGAGGCCCTCGCAGACCAGCATGTCCTTGCCCTTGGCGACGCGCGCGTAGGCGGCCTCGACACGACGCATGGCGTCGACTTCGGAGCCCTCGAGCACGTCATGCAACGCGTCTTCGTCGAGGACGACCGGGCAGATGTCGGTCGGCGAGTCGTCGAGGCCGAGGAGGCCGGCAACGAACGTCGCGTCCTCATCGACGAGCTGATTACCGGCGTGCGCGGCGAGCGTGCCGACGGGCTTAAAGTAGCCCGCGTTGATGCCGCGATTGCGCAAGGCCAGGCACAGACCGACCGAGATGGTCGTCTTGCCGCCGCCGCCCTGCGTCGATGCGATGTAGGCTGATCTCATGCGGGCCCGTCGGACGGGTCGACTACTTCTCGAGGACGATGACCTCGCGGCCCTTGTATGTGCCGCACTTGGGGCAGGCTCGATGCGGTAGCTTGGGGCTCTTGCACTGCGGGCAGAAGCTCGCCGTCTCGACGCTCAGCTTCTGCTGAGAGCGCCGGCTGTCACGCTTGGATTGTGATGTCTTGCGCTTTGGGACTGGCATCCGTGCACTCCTAGGATCTGCGGAGCAACAACTCTAGACGACGAGGGCGCGAAAGTACACCGGGAGCCACCCTACCCGTCCGCGGCTTCGTGCCGATGGTCGACGGCGACATTGAGATTCTCGCCGCACACGGGGCAGAGGCCGCGACAGTCCTCGCGACAGAGGATCGTGGCCGGCAGCGCGGCGGCGATCATGTCGCGCACCAGGGCGTCGGCCTGCAGGATGTACCCGCTGACGTAGCCTTCGTCACCGTNNAGCACGGCGTCTTCCAGGCAACGAAAACAGGGGCCATGCACGACGGTCTTCAAGGAGGCGGCGACGGTCCACTGCTGATCGACACGCGAGAGCGTGAGCCGCAGCTGCACCGCGTCGCCGTCGACGCGGTAGTCCTGGCCGCCGATCCGAAAAGGTTCGACCTCGACCGGCAGACCACGCCAGACTTCACTGGCGTCGCCGAAGCGCAGGGAACGCAGATCGAAGCGGCGCATGTGGCGCGGGCGCTCAGGCTCGGGTCAGGGCTGCAGCTCGTCGTCGGCGCGGCCCTGCAGACGCTCGCGCCCGCGCCGGATCGCGGCGAGGAACTTGTCCAGATTGACCTCGAGATTGCTGAGCACCTCGTCGGCGTAGTCCTCGGCGCCGAGGCGGATCTCGCGCTCCCGCTCGCGGGCGTCCTCGACGATCTGTTGCGCCGTCTTCTCGGCGAGACGCACGACCTCTTCTTCGGAGGCAAGCTTCTCGGCGCGTTCCTGCGCCTCGCCGATAACGCGCTCGGCCTCCTGCTTGGCTTCCGCGAGCATCTCCTGCCGCTCCTTGACGATCCAGCGCGCCTGCTTGATCTCTTCGGGGATCGTCGAGCGCATCTGGTCGAGGATGTCGTAGATCTCCTCGCGGTCGATCATCACGCTGTCGGTCAGCGGGACGGAGCGGGCGTTGTGGATGACATCGTCGAGCTTGTCGATCAAAACGAGAACGTCCATATTCAGCAACCCTCCTTGGGGAGCTACCCTCGCGGGAACAGCTCGGCTATCCGGCGCGCCACAGCCGCGGGCACAAGCTCCTCGACCGAGCCTCCGAACGAGGCGACCTCCTTCACGCCGCTCGAGCTCAGGAAGCTGTGCTCGGGCGATGCCATCATGAAGACAGTTTCTATGTCGGGGGCCAACTTCCTATTGAGGTTGGCCATGGCGAACTCGTACTCGAAGTCGGAGATCGCCCGCAATCCTTTGAGGATGACGGTCGCGTCCCAGCGGCGCGCAAAATCGACGACGAGCTCGTTGAAGCGCGCGACGACGACGTTCGCGTGGCCGGCGAGCGCGTCGCGCAGGAACGCTTCGCGCTCGTCCGCGGAGAACAGCGTCTGTTTGCGCACGGGCTGCTCGATCAGCCCGACGACGACGCGGCCGAACTCGCGCGCACCGCGGACGATGATGTCGAGATGCCCGACGGTGACCGGATCGAAGGTCCCTGGACAGATGGCGGTCACGTTCTTCGGCACTCAGCTTCCTGCTTCCATGAACGTCACGAGCGTGTCACCGTAGAGCTTCGCCCGCAGCGAGCTCATCGGCAGTCGGACACTCTCCCCCTTGCCGGTCTCGACGACCACCAGGGCACCTGGAGCCAGCACGCGCTCCAGCAAAACGGAGAGATCGAGCTCCACCTCACGATAAGCAACGTAAGGCGGATCCACAAAGACGAGATTATACCGGTTCCCCGAGTGCGCGTCATGCCGCAGTGCGCGGCGGAAGTCGGCCGCGACCACGCGGCCGCGCGCCGCGTCCACCTGCAAACGCGCGAGATTGGTGCGCAGCGACTTGAGCGCCGGCGCCGCATTCTCGACGAACACGCAGCGCGAGGCGCCCCGCGACAGCGCTTCGATGCCGAGCGCGCCACTACCGGCGAAGAGGTCCAGCGCAGTGATGCCCGCGAGCAGACCGATCGCCCCGGGCGCGAACGGCGCGTCGCCGATCGCCGTCTCGTCGCGAGCGGCGACATCGGCAGGCGCCGGCGCCGCGAGCAGCGCGAACAGCACGTCGAACACCGCTTCGCGGACCTTGTCGGAGGTCGGGCGAGTGGCGCGGCCGGCCGCCGAAGTCAGCGGCCGGCCGCGCCACTCGCCCCCGACCACACGCATCACAGCCTCCCCGACGACGCACCGTCGTGTACGGCGCCAACGATGCCGGCGCCCGGGTCTTGGGCTATACTTCTTCGCGGACTGGATCGCACCTGAATGGGACACCCTCTCGCATATGCTCTCGTCGCCGCCGCCGTGGCCGCCAACGCTCCCTTCGGCATGTGGCGCGTCACGCAACGCCGGTTCTCCGCCAGGTGGTTCCTCGCGATCCACCTGCCGATCCCGTTGATCTTCGTTCTGCGCGTCAGCGCGGGATACTCGTACACGTTCATCCCCTGGCTGCTCGTCGGCGCGGTCGCCGGCCAGGTGCTCGGCGGCCGCGCCTACGCCCTCCTGCGCCAACGTCGACTCGCGGCTGAGCCGGTCTCGCCGACATCCGACTAGCCACTCTCGCGGCCGCTTACTCCCGCCCTAGCACCAGCGCCCGCTCCGGCGGCAGCGCGTCGCCGATCGCGAACGCGCCCGCAAGTACTTCGGCAGCGCGCGACCGGCGTGCCGCGTCGCGCGCGAACACCGTGGCCAGCAGGTCGCCGGTGGCGACGGCGTTGCCGACGCCCCGCGCGAGCACGACGCCGGCCGCCGGGTCGACGTCGTCGTCGACCTTCTGCCGGCCGGCGCCCGCCGTCTGTGCCGCGCGGCCCACATCCATCGCCCCGATCGCGGTCACGTAGCCGGCGCGCGGCGCTTTCACCTCTACACCGGCGAGCCGGTTGAACACACCCGGCTGCCAGCGACCGCCCTGCATCAGGCACCAGCGCTCGAACATGCCGGCGGCGCGGCCGTCGGCCAAAGCCGCCTCCGCCCGCCGCCGGCCTTCCGTCTCATCGACCCCGAGATCGGAGAGAGCGAGCAGCGCGCCGGCCAATGTCAATGTCACTTCGCGAACGTCATCGGGGCCGGCGCCGCTGAGGACATCCCAGGCCTCCTCGACCTCGAGCCGATTGCCGACGGCGCGGCCGAGCGGTGCGTCCATCGCCGTGAAGAAGCACGTCACACGGCGGCCGAACGCGGCGCCGATCTCGCGGCAGAGCCGGCTCAGCGAACGCGCCTCTTCGAGCGTTCGCATGAAGGCGCCGTCTCCGACCTTCAGGTCGAGCACGATCGCCGCCGTGCCGCTGGCGATCTTCTTGGCCATGATGCTGGCGGCGATAAGACCGGCGTTGTCAACGGTCGCGGTCACGTCGCGCAGCGCGTAGAGGATGCGGTCGGCCGGCACCAGGCGCTCGCCCTGGCTGACGACGGCGACGCCGATGCGCTCGAGCTGACGCAGGAACTCTCCTTGCGGAAGACGCACCTTGAAGCCCGGGATCGATTCCAGCTTGTCGAGCGTGCCGCCGGTGTGACCCAGCCCCCGGCCGGACATCTTGCCGAAAACGGCGCCGCAGGCAGCGACGAGCGGCGCCAGTACGAGCGTGACCTTGTCGCCGACGCCGCCGCTCGAATGCTTGTCGAGCACGGGGCGGCCGATCACGCTCAAGTCCAGCGTCTTGCCGCTGGCGACCATCGCGCGGCACAGATCGACGGTCTCCGCCGGCGACAGCCCACGGAGCACGATCGCCATCAGGAGGGCGCTCGCCTGGTAGGCAGGGATCGACCCCGCGACGACGCCGCCGACGAACGCCGTCAGGCGCTCGGCGTCGAGCTCATGCCCGTCCCGTTTCCAGGCGATGATGTCGGTCACGACGTCCACATCACGCTCCGTCTAGTCACCTGTCCCATCCTATGTCGCCGGTGTCGCCTGCGCCGCGCCACCGTCACCCTCCGGCCACGCGACATCGGTCAGCGGGAGCAAGGCCTCGCCCAATCCGGCAGCGATGCGTGCCGCGGCACCGACAACCTCTGCGTGGCCCGCCGCCCAGCCGGCCCGGTTCACGACGAGCGCAACGACGACCAGCGACTGGCCGCCCCGCAACGCCGCGCGGACCTCCGGCGCGGTCGACATGCCGACCACGTCGCCGAACCGCGCCAGCCAACGGACCTCGGCTGGAGTCTCGTACTGCGGCCCCGGCACGGCGACGTAGCGACCGGTGACCGCGCGCAGCCACGGCGACAGCGCCTCGGCACAGGCCGCGGCGCGCGCACCGCCGGTCGCCGCAAGCCGTGGTGGCTCGGCGCCCGGCGCCATCTGCAGATCGACGACCTCCTCGACGACCACCGCATCGCCGGGCGCGGCGCGCTCGTTCAGGGCCCCGCAGGCGTTCGTCAGCACGATGCGAGCGACACCCCAGCGTGCCAAGTCCGCGATCGGTCGTTCGAGTTCGTCGTCCGTCCAGCCCTCGTAGCGATGCGCTCGACCGTGCAGGAGCAAGATCCGCTGCCGGTCGAGCGCATCGCGACGCGCGACCAGCATCCTGTTCGGGTGGCCGTCGACGTGCGTCACCGGCCAGCCGAGCTCTCCGTAGGGGATCTGCTGCTCGACGACCAGACCGTCGGGCACCACCGCCAGGCCGGAGCCGAACACGATCGCGACAGCGGCGCCGAAGCCGTTCATCGCGAGATCGGCCGGCCGACCAGCGGCGGCCGTCGGCCGGTCAGGTGTTGGAACACCGTTGCGCCGACGTCCTCCTGGGCGCCGTCGTAGCGGCCGCCGAAGAGCCCCAGCGCCATCAAGGGTGAGTACTCGCGCGAGTGGTCGGTGCTTGCCGTCGTCGGATCGACCCCGTGATCGGCGCAGAAGATCAGCAGGTCGCCCGGTCGCAGCGCGGCGATGAACGCGGGCACGGCGGCGTCGACCTGCATCAATCCCGCGGCGAACCCCTGCACGTCGTTGCGGTGGCCCCACACCATGTCGAAGTCGACGAGATTGGCGAAGAGGAGTCCTTCGTCCATCTCCTCGAGGTGACGCACGCAGGCGGCGATGCCGTCGGCGTTGTTCGTCGTGTGATCATCGACGGTCACGCCGCGCTGCAGGAAGATCTCGCCGATCTTGCCGACGCCGACCACCGGCAAACCGTGCTCGACGATGAGATCGAGGTACGTGACGCCGGGCGGCGCCAACGAGTAATCGCGCCGCCCCGGCGTGCGCCGGAAGTCGCCGGGCGTGCCCGCGAAGGGCCGGGCGATCACGCGGGCCACGGCATGCGGCCCGGTGAGGATCGCCCGCGCGATCTCGCACCAGCGGTAGAGTTCGCCGACCGGCACGATCGTCTCATGACAGGCGATCTGGAAGACCGAGTCGGCCGACGTGTACACGATCGGTCTGCCCGTGGCCATGTGCTCGGCTCCCAGCTCGGCGATGATCTCCGTGCCCGACGCCGGCCGATTGGCGAGCACCGGTCGGCCGATCGCCTGCTCGAACGGATCGATCACTGCGGGCGGAAAGCCGAGCGGGTACGTCGGGAAGGCACGCTCGATCACCAGGCCCATCATCTCCCAGTGGCCGGTAGTCGTGTCCTTACCGGCGCCGAATTCGATGAGCCGGCCGTACGTCGCCTCCGGACGGGCAACGCCGAGCGGCAATCCCGTGATCTCG
>PKYG01000061.1 GCA_003132585.1 Actinomycetota bacterium | reverse complement strand
CAGGTAGCGGTGGCGGTGAACGCGGGCTCGGCTGAGGACGTGCTCAACATCGAGGCCGGCGACACGCTCGAGCTGCGGCGCACGACGCGAGCGTGACCCCGCGACAGCCGGCGCGGCGGCCCGGCCCCGGGCTCGGCGCCGCGCCTCCGTGGCCTCGCGGCGCCTTTCTTGCAATGCCCCGTGCGAACCGGTAAGATACCCGCTCGCGTGTCCAGCGGTAGTAAGTGAGCTGATGAAGACCTACGTCGCCAAACCCGCATCCATAGAGAAGAAGTGGTACGTCGTCGATGCCTCCGGGCATACGCTCGGCCGTCTGTCGACGGTCGTCGCCGACACCTTGCGCGGCAAGCGCAAGCCCATCTACACGCCGAACATCGACACAGGCGACTTCGTCGTCGTCGTCAACGCCGAGAAGATCGTCGTCACCGGCAACAAGCTCGAGCAGAAGATGTACTACCGCCACTCGGGCTACCCCGGCGGCATCAAGAGCGAAGCGTTGGGCAAGCTCCTTGGCCGCCGTCCCGAGGAGGTCATCCGACGCGCCGTCAAGGGCATGCTGCCGCACAACAAACTCGGCGCCGCGCAGCTGCGCAAGCTCAAGATCTACGCCGGCGCCGAGCATCCGCACGAGGCGCAAGGCCCCGAAGCGCTCGAGATCAAGGAGTAGAGGCGTGGCATCAGTGACCTACACGGCGACCGGCAAGCGCAAGACTAGCGTCGCGCGCGTCATCCTCAGCCCGGGCGTCGGCCGCGCCACCGTCAACGGTCGCGAGTTCGAGGAGTTCTTCGGCCGCCAGGTCCTGCAGACCATCGCTCTCATGCCTTTCGAGGCGACCAAGACCAAGGGCAAGTTCGACATGAAGATCAATGTGTTCGGCGGCGGCGTGGCCGGCCAGGCGGGCGCCATCCGCCACGGCATCGCCCGCGCCCTCTGCCTCGCCGACGAGACCCTGCGTACGCCACTCAAGCGCGCCGGCTTCCTCACGCGCGACTCGCGCGTGGTCGAGCGCAAGAAGGCCGGGCTCAAGAAGGCGCGCAAGCGTCCGCAGTTCAGCAAGCGCTAGCACCGCCCGGCCTCATGCCCCATCCTTTCGCACTGTCCTGTGCGTTGCCGCATGCTGCCTGCGGGACTACGATTGACGCATTCCCGCATCGCCGACTTCGAGGAGCGTGATGGGCACACTGTTCGGCACCGATGGCATCCGCGGCGTCGCCGGCGAGGCGCTGACGGCGGAGTTCGCGGTGCAGGTTGGGCGCGCGGCGGCNNCGCCTCTCCGGTCCGATGCTCGAAGCAGGGCTGGTCGCCGGCATCACCAGCGGCGGCGGCCGCGTCGAGATCGCCGACGTCATGCCGACGCCGGGGCTCGCCGCGCTTGTCGTCAAGCGCGGCGCCGACGCCGGAGTCGTCGTCTCCGCCTCGCACAATCCTTTCGCCGACAACGGCATCAAGTTCTTCAACGACCGCGGCCTCAAGCTCTCCGACGAAGCGGAGGCCGAGATCGAGGAACACATCCTCAAGCACGATCTCGGGTCCAAGGCCGGCGCCGGTTTCGGCGCCGCCGAGCAGCTCGAGGGAGCCCTCGAGGCCTACGTCTGGGACCTCGTGCGCCGCATCCCGCTCGATCTCTCGGGCATGCGCATCGCGCTCGACTGCGCCAACGGCGCGATGCATCGTGCGGCGCCGCTCGGTCTGGAAGAGAGTGGCGCCGAGGTCACGGTGCTCAACGCCGACCCCGATGGCGTCAACATCAACGACGGTTGCGGCTCGACGCACATCGGTGCGTTGCAGGAGCACGTGCGCAGCGGCGCGTACGACCTCGGTCTGGCGTTCGACGGCGACGGCGACCGCGTGCTCGCCGTCGACCGCGCCGGCGAGTTCGTCGACGGCGACTTCATCATTGCGATCCTCGCCAAGCACCTGAAGGCCAAGCGGCTGCTGCGTCACGAGACCGTCGTCACCACGGTGATGACCAATCTCGGCTTCCACATCGCGATGGCGCGCGAAGGCATCGAGGTTGTCACCACGAAGGTCGGCGACCGTTACGTGATCGCCGAGATGCTCAAGCACGACTACGTGCTCGGCGGCGAGCAGTCGGGGCACATCATCAATCGCGATGTGTCGACCACCGGCGACGGCCTCGCGACGACGCTGCTTCTCCTCCAGGCGTTGCGCGAGATGGACATGACGCTCGACCAAGCCGCCAAGGTGATGACCCGCCTGCCACAGAAGTTGGTCAACGTGCCGGTGCGCGACAAGGATGCGCTCGACGCAGCGCGCCCGGTCTGGGACGCGATCGCCGCCGAGGAGGAGCGTCTCAGCGGCCATGGCCGCGTGCTCGTGCGCCCGTCGGGCACCGAGCCGTGCGTGCGCGTGATGGCCGAGGCCGGCACGCACGTTGAGTGCGACGAAGTGTGCCAGCGCATCGCCGCCGTCATCGACGAGCATCTCGGTTAGAATGGTCGCAAACAGGGCGTGAAAGGAGGCGACGGGGCTAGCGAATTGCAGGGTACGAGCGGGCTGCGAACCATCAGCAACAGCAGATCCAGCGCCAGACCCGCGGCGGCCGCTCCGGCGCCGCGGGTGACGAGGGGGAGGTTCATCGAAGTGTTCGGCGGATGCCTCCCGGCCCGACACGGTCGTCATCGAGTCGACAAAGCCCGCCGGCGACGGCGGGCACAAAACGGCTCGAGTGTGTCGTTCCAGTCTGCCTGCTCTCTGCGCGAACGAAGCGAGGCAGCATGTGTGGCATCGTAGGGTACGCTGGGCGCCGTCCCGGCAAGCAGATCATCCTCGAGGGCCTACGACGGCTCGAATACCGCGGCTATGACTCGGCCGGCATCGCCCTGCTCGAGGAGGGCGGCTTCGACGTCGTGCGCACCGTCGGCAACCTCGACGTCCTGTTCGCCGCCGTCGGCGACGATCACTCGCGGGCGACGGTCGGCCTCGGGCACACCCGCTGGGCGACCCACGGGCGGCCCTCCGAGCAGAACGCGCACCCGCACGACGACTGCAAGGGGCGCGTGACGATCGTGCTCAACGGCATCATCGAGAACCACAAGGAGTTGCGCGTCGAACTCACGGCGCGTGGCCACAGCTTCACCTCGGAGACCGACGCCGAAGTTGTCGCCCACCTCATCGAGGAGGGCGTCGGCGACGGCCTGGCCGAAGCCGTGCGGGCCGCCGTGGCACGCCTCGACGGCCATTTCGCCTTCGTGGCGATGGCGGTCGACGAGCCCGGCGTGCTCGTCGGCACGCGCCGCGAAGCGCCGCTCGTCGTCGGCTTCGGCGACGGCGAGATGTTCATCGCATCGGCGATCCCGGCGTTCCTCGCGCACACCCGTGAGATCGCCGTTCTCGACGACGGCGACGTCGTCGTCGTCACCGCCGACGGCGCCGAGTTCACCGACCTCGAAGGGCGTCCGCTGAGCCGCCCGGCGACGACCGTCGACTGGGACACCGACGCGGCCGAGAAGGGCGGCTTCGAGACGTTCATGCTCAAGGAGATTTACGAGCAGCCCAGCGCACTGCGCGACACGCTCGCCGGAAGGCTACGCGACGACGG
>PKYG01000120.1 GCA_003132585.1 Actinomycetota bacterium | reverse complement strand
CCATGCCCAACGATCGAGTGGCGACGCCGGTCGCCACCCGGCCAACGCTGGAGTGACGATGAGCGAGAGCCGATTCTTGCAGCATGCGGGTGCGACGGAGAGTGACGCCTGGCGCCAGGCGTTCGACGAGTTCGAGCACAGGGTCGAGGCGCTGCGCGACGCCGTCCTCGAGGCGTCGCGCGCGTTCACCGTCGACGATGAGCTCGTGGAGCGCATGCACCGGCGGTTCACCGACGTCGGTGAGCAGTGGCAGCGCATGCGCTGCGAGTATCCGTTCGCCGGCGTGCCCGGGCGCGAAGACTGCCGCGTGGAGCCTTTGGTGAGCTACGAGAGTGACGCCGGGACCAGCTAGGAGATGGTCGCCTGCCGGCGCGCCCCGTGCGTGAGGGCGGGCTGAGCAGGTGTTGAGGAACGGGCGGGGAGCCATGAACGGCACTATTGAGACCCGCATCGACGCGCGGAGGGCGGGGACCTTGGGCACGCTTCTGGTTCGCGGGTGCCGGTGATGGCGCGCGAGCCGCGGCCGCACTGGTTGCAGGCGTTCGCCCTGCCCGGCGTGCACAGCTCCGTTCCGCTCGCGCGCCAGCGGGTCGCCGAAGCCGCGCGGCACAACGGGCTCGGCGGCGGCGAGCTGTTCTATCTGATGGTCGCCGTGGGCGAGGCGTTGACCAATGCCGTCCGTCACGGCTCGCCCTACCGGGAGTTCGACGAGGTGACCGTGCGCGTCGGCCTTCTCGGGCACGCCGTGATCGTCGAGATCACCGACAGAGGGGCGGGCTTCGGCGCTTCGCGGCTTTGCCCGCCCGACGCCCTCGAGGTGAGCGGGCGCGGCATCCCATCGATGCGCGCCCTGGTCGACGACCTGCGCTTCGAATGCCACGACGGCGGCACGACCGTCGTGCTGGTCAAGAAGATCCCCTCGTGAGTACACCGCGCCCCGCTTCCCGACGGAGAGAGCTCCCCGCGCCGTCGATCCGCCGCTCAATGCCCCGGCGCCGGCTGCCGATAACGGGTTCGAATGCAGGGATTCCTTCGCGGGAGACGCATACCTGATGGCCGATGCTCCGCTCGACACCGGGACGACCTCGCCGGCACGCCGCCGCCGCCCGCTGCTGATCACGCTCGCCGTGTTCGTCGCGATCATCCTCGTCGTCGGCGGTGTGACCTATGCCGTCTACCGGCAGCAGCTGAGGACGATCAGAAGCAAGACCGCCGATCAGCTGACTTCGATCGGCGGTCTCAAAGCCAACCAGATCTCGGCGTGGCTTCAGGAACGCCAGGGCGATGCGAACACGTTGCACGCCGACGAACCGATCGAGCGGCTTATCACGCAGTGGCTGGCGAGTCGGGGCGAGCCCCTGCCGGCGGATGTCAGACGCTACTTCGCCGCGCTCATCGTCCATTACCAGTACGCGTCGATCGCCGTGTTCGACCGATACGGCCGGCAACGCTGGCCCGCGGCCGCGACGGGCGACAATGGGCACTACGTGGTCGAGGCCGTGGACGGAGCGCTGGTGTGGGGTACGACGATCTTCGTCGATCTGCACAAGTCGGCCAACGGTCTGCCGGCGCTGGGCTATATGGTGCCGATCGACGTCGCCGGTCGCGGGCCACCGGTGCTGGTCGGCGCCGTCTACCTGCGTGTCGACCCGGCGCGCTTTCTCTATCCGCTCGTCCAGACTTGGCCGGTGCCGAGCGGCACGGCCGAGACCCTGCTCGTTCGCCGTGACGGCGACTCGGTCACCTTCCTCAATCCGGTTCGTGGCTTTTCGGGCGCTCCCCTGACACTTTCGATCCCAACGACGGACCGGCAGCTCCCGGCGACGAAAGCCGTGAACGGTGTCACCGGCATCGTCGAGGGAGTCGACTATCGCGGCGCCAAGGTGCTTGCCGATCTGCGCGTGGTCCCAGGAACGCGATCCTCGTTCAGGGGCACGCAGTGGTACATCGTCGCCAAGGAGAATCTGAGCGAGGTCTACGCGGGCGCGTTTCGCCGGGCGGCCGCGGCGATCGGCGTGATGGCCGCCGTGATCGCGGTCGCGGGTCTCGGCGTGCTGCTCTTCTGGCGCTCGCGCGAGTCCCGCTCACTGCAAGCGCTCCACGCGGCTGAGCGCGAGCGCCGTGCGCTCGGCCAACACTACGAGTACGTCACGCGGCACGCCAACGACAGCATGCTGCTCTTCGCTGTGGACGGCGCCGAGATGCGCGTAGTCGATGCCAACGAACGCGCGGTGCAGACCTACGGCTACTCCCTTGAGGAACTGCGCGCATTGACCTTGCGTGATTTGCGCTCCGAGACGTCGCCGATAAGCTACGAGGCGGCGCTCGATCTCCTGCACATGCAGGGCGCCGCCGTGATCGAGAGCGAGCACCGGCGGCGCGATGGCTCCGTGTTCCCGGTCGAGAACAGTGCCAGGCTGATGGAGATCGAGGGTCGGCCGTACCTACAGTGCATCGTCCGCGATATCGCGGAGCGCAAGGCTTCCGAGGAGGCGGTGCGCAAGCTCGAGGCCGTGCGCGATGTCGCCGAGGAGGTGGCCGGCATCGGCAACTGGACGTGGGACCTCGCCACCCAGAAAGCTGTCTGGTCGCCGGGGATGTTCCGTCTCTGGGATGTCGATCCGGACGCGTTCGACGGGGACCTCATGGCGATCCTCACGCAGCGCGTCCACCCCGACGATCTGCCGGCGCTGTTGGAGACGACCGCCTTGGTGCTCGAGACGAGCGACCCGCTGCCGGTCGAGTTCCGCCTGGTTCTGCGCGACGGTACGGAGCGCATCGTGGCGAGCAAGGCGACGCCCAGGCGCGACGCCGACGGCAGCGTCGTGGCGATCACCGGCTACTACCAGGACGTCACCGAGCGCAGGCAGGCCGAGCAGGAGCTCCGGCGCGAGCATGCCTTTGCGGCAGCGGTGATGGACACGGCGGGCGCCCTGATCTGCGTGCTCGATCGGCAAGGCCGGATCACGGCCTTCAACCGTGCGTGCGAGGAGACGACCGGCTACAGCTTCGCCGAAGTCTCGGGTGAGCCGATATGGGAGCGCCTGATCCCCCCCGCGGAGGTCGATGGAGTCAAGGCCGTGTTCGCCGACCTGACCGCCGGCGTGATGCCTTCTGACTACGTCAACAACTGGATCGCCAAAGACGGGTCGCAGCACATGATTGAGTGGTCGAACACGATCATCGTGGCCGCGGACGGTGACGTCGAACACGTGGTCGGCACCGGCATCGACGTCACCGAACGGCGAGCGGCAGAGAAGCGTGTGATTCGCCTGAACCGTCTCTACCGCGTGCTGAGCGCGGTCGATGAGGCGATCGTCCACGTGCGTGAGCCGCAGCCGTTGTATGCCGAGATCTGTCGCATTCTCGTCGAGATGGGTGAGTTCAGCATGGTATGGGTCGGGCTGGTCGACGATTCGCGTCGCGTAATCGCCGTGGCGATGGCCGGCCACACCGGTGATTACCTGGACGACATCGAGATCACCGTCGACCGCCGGCGCACCGCTCGCGGTCCG
The DNA here is from genome assembly GCA_003132585.1 of Actinomycetota bacterium. GTDB lineage: Bacteria > Actinomycetota > Thermoleophilia > UBA2241 > UBA2241 > PALSA-647. The sequence continues at coordinate 15,195 of PKYG01000120.1, read as the reverse complement.
ACCGGCAGGGCGATCATCACCGGCACCACGCAGGTCAGCGCCGACATCGCCACCGACCCCGCGATGAAGCCGTGGCGCGAAGCGGCGCTGCGCCACGGCTTCCGCTCGTTGGCGGCGCTTCCGTTGCGCTGTGGCAACGAGGTGATCGGCGCGGTAATGATCAACAGCGACAGCGTCAGTGCGCTCGACGAGGAAGAGGTGGCGCTGCTGACCCAACTCACAGACGACGTCTCCTTCGCGATCGAGAGCCACCGCGGCGAGACCGAACGGCGCGCGGCGGAAGAGGGGCTGCGCGAGAGCGAGCGGATGCTCGCCGAAGCGCAGCGCCTCGGCCATGTCGGGAGCTGGCGTTTCGACGTACCCAGCGGCATGCTCATGTGGTCTCCCGAACTGTACCGCATCTTCGGGCTCGAACCGGGCACTTTTGTGCCGACGCTCGATGCGTTCGCGGAGTACGTGCACCCCGAGGACAGGAGTACGATCGCCGAGCCCGGGGCCCGGGGGCAACCGGATGATTTGCACGAGATGCGCATCATCCGGCCCGACGGCGAGATCCGCCACATCTCGACGCGCGTCGCCAACATCTTCAGCGACGACGGCGCGCCGCTGGAGATGGTCGGAACGACGATCGACGTGACTGAGAACAAAGTGATGGAAGACGAGGTCCGCACGCTGAACGTCGAGCTGGAGCAGCGTGTACGACTGCGCACCGCCCAGCTCGAATCAGCGAACGAAGAGTTGGAGGCGTTCGCCTACTCCGTATCGCACGACCTGCGGGCGCCGCTGCGTGCCCTCGACGGTTTCAGCCTGGCGCTGCTCGAAGATTACACTGACGGGCTCGACGCGACAGCGCAGGACTACCTCGGCCGCGTGCGCGCGGCGTCGCAACGGATGGGAGTGCTCATCGAGGACCTGCTCGGCCTGTCGCGCGTCACGCGCCGCGAGATGGTCCTCGAAGACGTGGATCTCAGCGCCGTGGCGCGGCGCATCGTCGAGCGATTTCAGCAAGAGCAGCCGGAGCGATCAGTAGAGTTCGCGATCGCCGACGGCCTGCGTGCGCAAGCCGATCCGGGGCTGCTCGAGATCGTGCTCGAGAACCTGGTCGGCAACGCCTGGAAGTTCACGAGCAAGCGGAAGAGTGCGCATATCGAGTTTGCAGTAGACGGCGAAGGCGGGGAGGACGTATACCATGTGCGAGACGACGGCGCCGGGTTCGAGCCGACCTATGCCGGCAAGTTGTTCGCGCCGTTCCAGCGCCTGCACACGATGTCCGAGTTCCCGGGCACCGGGATCGGGCTGGCGACGGTGCAGCGGATCGTCCACCGCCACGGGGGGCGGTGCTGGGCAGAGGGCGCTCCTGGGGTCGGCGCGACGGTGTACTTCACGCTGGCGCCGGCGAACGGGCAAGAGAGGAGTGGTTTGCCGTGAGAGAGAAGATCATCCTGCTCGTCGAGGACAACCCCGACGATGTCGAACTGACGCGACGAGTGCTTCGCCAAGCTCGCATCGTCAATGAGGTCGTCGTCGCGCGCGACGGGGTCGAGGCACTCGACTATCTATTCGGCGAGGGCGAACACGCGGGCCGCGATATCGCGCAGCTGCCCGCGGTCGTGCTCCTCGACCTGAAGTTGCCGCGCGTCGGCGGCCTCGACGTGCTTCGGCGCTTGCGCGCCGACGAGCGCACGAGGTTGCTGCCCGTGGTGGTCCTCACCGCCTCCTGCGAGGAATCGGACCTGATCGAGAGCTACGCTCTCGGCGCCAACAGCTACGTCCGCAAGCCGGTGCTGCCGGATGACTTCGCCGCAGCGGTGCACACTCTCGGCCTGTATTGGCTGCTCTTCAACGAGGTACCGCCGGTTGGCAAGTGAAGTGCCCCCCAGACCTTTGCGGGCGTTGCTCGTCGAGGACTCTGCCGACGATGCGGCGCTGGTCGTCGCGCAGCTGAAGCGCGGCGGATTCGACCCCGATTACGTGCGCGTCGAAACCGCCGACGAGCTGCGCACCGTGCTCGCCGCCAGCAAGTGGGAGATCGCCCTCGTCGATTACAACCTGCCCGGGTTCAGCGGGCCGGACGCGCTGAAGATCATCGGCGAGCTGGCGCCCGATCTGCCGGCGCTGGTCGTCTCGGGATCGGTCGGCGAGGACGTCGCCGTCGAGACGATGAAGGCCGGCGCCGTCGACTACGTGCTCAAGGACAACCTGACGCGCTTGCCCGCTGCCGTCGTGCGCGAGCTCGCCGACGCCGGGAGCCGTCGCGACCGGCGTCTCGCCCAGCTCGAACTGGCACAGAGCGAGGAGCGCCTGCGGACGCTCGTTTCGCTGACCAACCTCACGCTGTGGACGACCGGGCCGCACGGCGACGTCGATCGTCCGGTCTCGGGTTGGACGCGATTCACCGGGCAGAGCACTGAAGAGATCGCGAGGGACTGGCTGGACCCGGTCCATCCCGAGGACCGGGCCGTGACCGACGAGGCGTGGCGCCGTGCCGTTGCCCAACAGAGCGTCTACGATGTCGAATACCGCCTCCGCCGGCGCGACGGCGTCTACCGCTGGGTCGCCGCCCGGGGCGTGCCCGTGCGCGACGATAACGGCGAGGTCCTCGAGTGGATCGGCACGCACACCGACATCACGCCGCGCAAGGAGATGGAGCTTGCGCTGCGCGAGAGCGAGGGGCGCTTTCGCGATCTCTTCCAGAACGCGCCCCTCGCCTATCAGTCGCTCGACGAGGACGGGCGCATCATCACTGTCAACGAGATGTGGCTGGCGATGCTCGGCTACTCGCGCGAAGAGGTGATCGGCCGCTCGTTCGCGGAGTACATCGCGCCCGATCAAGCACAAGTCTTCGCGGAGCGCTTCCCGCGATTCGAGAAGTCGGGGACGACGCGGGTCGCCTTCGAGCTCGTCCGCAAAGACGGCGCCATGGTCGTCGTCGAGATCGATGGCAGGGTCGGCCACGACGAGCACGGCCGCTTCAAGCAGACACACTGCATCCTCACCGACGTCAGCGAGCGACGCCGCGCCGAGGACGAGCTTAGGAAGAGCGAGGAGCGCTACCGTCGACTGGTCGACTCGACTCCTGACGGCATCGTCGTGGTCGAGGACGGCCGCATCGCCTTCGCCAACGCGAGCGCTGCTCGGCTCGTCCGGGTCGAGCGGCCCGAGGATCTCGTGGGGACTCCGATACTCGACTGGGCGCACCTCGACTTCCATGCCATTTCGCGGGAGCGCATGGCGCACACATTGCGGACCGGCGAGCCGGCGCTGGTGCGGCCGGCGACGCTGGTCAGGAGCGATGGCGCGCTGGTCGAGGTCGAGGTATCGACAGTCCGGGTCGAGTGGCAAGGCAGACCTGCATTGCAGGTGCAGCTTCACGACATCTCCGAGCGCCTCCTCGCCGCGGCGGCCCTGCGCGAGAGCGAAGAAGCGACGCGGGTGCTGCTCGACGCATCGCCCGACATCGGCTTCCTCCTGGACCAGGATGGCAACTTCCTTGCCCTGAACCAGGCGGCCCTGGCGGCTTTCGGCCGGCCGGCCGAGGAGCTGATCGGCCGGCCGGCCTTCGACAGCATGCCTGGCGAGGTCGCCAGCGATACTCGTCGCGAGCGCTGGGAGGAGGCTAGGCGCGGGACTCGGCCGGTACGGTTCGCGGACGAGCGCGCCGGTCGTCATTTCGAGAACGTCATCTACCCGATCGGCGGGGAGGACGGCGCCCCGCTGCGCTTCGCCGGGTTCGTACGCGACGTCACCGAACGCAAGCAGAACGAAGCGGCGCTGCGCGCCTCATTGTCGCTGCTCTCGGCGACACTGGAGTCGACTGCCGACGGCATTCTTGTCGTCGACCACGCCGGCAAGATCGTGAGCTACAACCAGCAGTTCCTCGAGTTGTGGCGCATCCCGCCGGAGCTCGCCGCCGAAGACGACGACGAGAAGCTGCTGGCGTACGTGACCGACCAGCTCGTCGACCCGCGGGCGTTCATCGACAAAGTGCGTGAGCTTTACGCAGCCCCCGAAGCGGAGAGCTTCGACGAATTCGGCTTCGTCGACGGTCGCTGCTTCGAACGTTACTCGCGGCCGCAGGTCGTCGAAGGCGAGACCGTCGGCCGCGTCTGGAGCTTCCGCGATGTAACTGAGCGCAAGCGCGCGGAGAAGGCGCAGCGCGAGGCCGAAGCGCGCTACCGAAGTCTGTTCGATCACTCGCCGGTGGCGCTCTGGGTCGAGGACTTCTCGGCAATCAAGGTGCGACTCGACGAGCTCAAGGCAAGCGGCGTCGACGACGTTCCGGGCTACCTGCGCACGCACGCGGACTTCGTCGATGCCTGTCTCGAACACGTCGGGGTGATCGACGCCAACGCGGCGACGCTGCGGCTCTACGAGGCAGCGGACATCGCCGACGTCCACGCGCACTGGCGAAGCGTCTTCACGGAGAGATCGTACGACCTCGCCCGGAGTGTGGTCATCGACCTCGCCGAGGGTCGGACGAGCGGCGCCTACGAGGACGTCAACAACACATTGGGCGGCAACGTTATCCGCGTGTTCGAGACGTGGACGCTCGCCGCCGGGGACGAAGACACCTGGGATCGCATCTACTTCTCCGACGTCGATGTCACCGAGCGCGGCAGGGCGGAGCGGGCGCTGCAGGCGGCGGAAGCCAACTACCGCAGCATGTTCGATCACTCTCCGCTGCCTCTCTGGATCGAGGACTACTCGCAGGTCAAGACGTACCTCGACGAGCTGAAGGCGAGCGGCGTCAAAGATCTGCGCAAGTACTTTCGCGAGCATCCTGAGTTCGTCGAGAAGTGCTACAAGAGCTCACCGGTCGTCGACGTGAACGCGGCGATGGTGGCGCTGGTCAAGGCAAAGAGCAAATCGGAGGCGATGGCTCGCTGGGACGACATGGCGACCGAGGTGTCCGTGGAGCGCTTCCACACCCTCCTCCTGGCGATCGCCGACGGTCGGACCAGCGGAGCATACGATGACGCCACCTTCGTCCTTGACGGCGAGCTCATCCGTGTCGTCGAGAGCTGGACCGTGCCGCTGGGGTCGGAGCAGACCTACGATCGCGTGTACTTCTCCAACATCGACATCACCGAGCGGCGCCAGCTGCTCGAGACCATCGAGACGATGGCCTACACCGACGCCGTGACCGGGCTGCCGAACCGCGCGTTGCTCGGCGACCGCCTGAAGCAGGCGGTCGCCGGCGCGGCGCGCAGCGGCGAAAAGGTCGCCGTCGCCGTGTTGAACCTCGACCGGTTCAAGCATGTGAACGACACGCTCGGCCAGCGCGCCGGCGACCGCTTGCTGCGCAGCATCGGTCGCCGCCTGCAGAAGCACGTCCGCGACGGCGACACCGTGGCCCGCGCCGCCGCCGACGAGTTCGTCGTCGCGCTGCCCGGTGTCGCCCACGCCGGTGACGTCGTCGCGATCGTCGCCAAGCTCGAGCAGACGCTTCGGCGGCCGGTGAAGCTCGAAGGCCAGAACGTCTATGTGAACGCGAGCATCGGCATCGCCTTCTTCCCGGAAGACGGGGCCGGCGGCGAGGAACTGCTCAAGAACGCGACGACGGCGATGCGTCGTGTCAAGCGCGACGGCGGCGGCGGCTATCGGCTCTACAGTCAGACGATGAGCGCCGAAGTCGCCCAGCGGCTGGCGCTCGAGAGCGGGCTGCACCGCGCCCTCGAGCAGCGCGAGCTCGTCGTCCACTATCAGCCGCTGGTCGGCGCCGCGCGCGGCGATGTCGTCGGCGTCGAGGCGCTCGTGCGCTGGCGGCACCCGGAGCATGGGCTGATGCCGCCGATGGATTTCATCCCTCTGGCGGAAGAGACGGGGATGATCGTCGCGATCGGGCACTTCGTCGTCGCCGAGGCCTGCCGGCAGCTCCGCCAGTGGCGCGACGCCGGGCTGCCGCCGTTGCGCGTCGCCGTCAACCTTTGCGCGCGCGAGCTTGTCGACGAGCGGCTGGTCGCGGTCGTCACGGACGCGCTGACGGCAGCCGACGTGCCGCCGGAGTCGCTCGAGCTGGAGATCACGGAGACGGTGATGATGCGCGACGTCGCGGCGACGGCGCGCATCCTTGATCAACTCAAAGTCGTTGGCGTGCGCCTCGCGCTCGACGACTTCGGCACGGGCTACTCGTCGCTGAGCCAGCTCGGCGGGCTGCCGATCGAGACGCTCAAGATCGACCGCTCGTTCGTCGCCGGCATGACCGACAAGCCCTCCGACGCGGCGATTGTCGCCGCCGTCGTCGGGCTCGGCCACGAGCTGGGGATGAAGGTCCTCGCCGAAGGTGTCGAAACCGATGAGCAGCTTGCGATTCTGCGTGGCCACGGCTGCGACGAGCTGCAGGGCTTCTTCTTCGGCCGCCCACTGCCGCCGGACGAGGCCGCGGCGCTGATCCGCGAAGGCACGCTGCCCGGTAAGTCGTAGGGCGGCGCGGCTCGCTCGCCGTGGCCCTGCGATAGAATCGCGGCCATGAGCGACGAGTCAGTCAAGCAACGCCTCGTGCTGATCGACGGGAGTAGTCTCGCCTACCGCGCCTACTTCGCGCTGCCCGAGACGATCGCCACGCGCGACGGCTTCCCGACCAATGCCCTCTACGGCTTCAGCCAGATGCTGCTCAAGATCGTCACCGACTACGCGCCGGCGGCGGTCGTCGTCGCCTGGGACGCGCGTGAGAAGACGTTCCGCCACGAGGAGTTCGCGGAGTACAAGGCGCAGCGGCCGCACATGCCCGACCCGCTCTCGCAGCAGTGGCCGCACTTTCCCGAGCTGGTCGACGCCTTCGGTTTCGACAACCTCGTCAAGGCCGGGTTCGAGGCCGACGACATCCTCGGCACGCTCGCCGAGGAGGCGAAACGGCAGAAGGTCGGCTCGGTGATCGTCACCGGCGACCGCGACGCCCTGCAGGTCGTCGACGACGACATCTGGGTGATGTCGACGGGGCGCGGCGTCACCGACGTCAAGATCTACACGCCGGCGAAAGTCGTCGAGAGGTTCGGTATCACCGCCGACAAGATCCCCGACTTCATCGGCCTCAAGGGCGACACCTCCGACAACATCCCCGGCGTACCCGGTGTCGGGGAGAAGACGGCGGCTGCGCTGCTGCAGCAGTTCGGCTCGATCGACGAGCTGTACGCACGCATCGACGAGGTCACCTCGGAGAAGCGGCGCGCCCTGCTCGTGGAACACGAGCAATCGGCGCGCCTCTCCAAGCGCCTGGCGACGATGGTCCTCGACGTGCCGCTCGGGGTCGATCTTGAAAAGCTCGTCGGCCGTCGCGGCTACGTGCTGCCGGCGAGCCGCGTCGAGGAGGTCTTCCGGCGCTTCGAGTTCGGCAGCCTCGTGCGCCGCGTGCAGGAGCTCGCGCGCTCGGGCGGCGCGGCGGCGAGCGCCGCCGACGCCGCGTCCGTCACTTCGCAGCCGGCCGAGACGGCGCCGGCGACGGACACCGCGGCGTCGTCGGAGGCCGGTCCCGCGGCGCCCGCCACGGACATCGCCGGTGCGTCGGCCGCGTCGCCGGCGCCGCGCCTGGTGATCGAAGAAGGTGTCGGCGCGCTGGCGGCGCTACTCGAGCAGAAGGATGCGGCACTGGCCTTCGTGCCGGTTGCCGACGGCGACGGTGCGACGACCTGCGCCGCTGTCTACAGCGGCGGCGAAGCGGTCGTCGCCACTCGCGTCGGCGAGCAAGTCTGGCGCAGCCTGTGGCTGCTCGCCGGTCACATCGTCGGTCACGACGTTAAGTCGTTTCCGCACTTTGGCGAAGCGCCGACCGGCCCCGCCTTCGACACGGCGATCGCCGCCTATCTGCTGGCGCCCGAGCGGCCCGTCGTCGACCTGTTTGAGCTGACGCGGGTCGCCGCCGACGTCAGCCTGGTCGACGGCCCGCAGGACGAAGCGGCGGCGGCGACCCGCGCCGTGCTGACCTGGGAGCTGGCGGAGCGCCAGCGCGGGCTGCTCCTCGAGCTCGGCCTCGAACGGCTGTTCCGCGAGGTCGAGCTGCCGCTGGCGCGTGTGCTCGCGCGCATGGAGACGGTCGGCGTGCGCATGGACCCGTATCGCCTGGGCGAGATCACGGCGCGTGTCCGCGATGCCGTCGACGAGGCGCGCGACCGCATCTACGGCCTTGCGGGCGGCGAGTTCAACATCGGCTCGCCGCCGCAGCTCGCCGACGTGCTCTTCGTGCGCCTCGGACTGGCGCCGGTGCGTCGCGGCAAGACAGGCTTCTCCACCGATGCCCGCGTCCTGCGCACGCTTCGCGACCAGCATCCGATCGTCGCCGCAGTCGAAGAGTGGCGCGAGCTGACCAAGCTGCTCAACACTTACCTTGAGCCGCTCCCCGAACGCCTCGATCCGGCGACCGGACGCCTGCACACCACTTTCAATCAGATGGTGGCGACGACCGGTCGCCTCTCGAGCTCGAATCCGAACCTGCAGAACATCCCCATCCGGACCGAGCTCGGCAGTCAGATCCGCGCCTGCTTCGTCGCCGAGGAGGGCTGGCGGCTGATCGTCGCCGATTACTCGCAGATCGAGCTCAGGCTGATGGCGTCCATCGCCCAGGAGCCGGCCCTGCTCGATTCGTTCCGCCGCGGCGAGGACGTGCACCGCACGACCGCCGCGGCGATCGCCGGCATCGCTCCGGATGACGTGACGACGGAGCAGCGGCAGCGCGCCAAGGCGACGAACTTCGGCATCATGTACGGCCTCTCCGCCTTCGGGCTCTCCGAACAAGTGGGCATCTCGCGCGAAGAGGCGCGCGATTTCATCGACGCCTACTTCGCGCGCTACCCCAAGGTGCGCGAGTTCCGCGACGAGACGATCCGGCGGGCGACGGACGAGGGCTACGTGACGACGCTCTTCGGTCGCCGCCGGGCGATGCCCGAGCTGCGCTCGCGCAACCAGCGCGAGCGCAGCCTCGGCGAGCGCCTCGCCGTGAACACGGTGCTGCAGGGCAGCGCCGCCGACATCATCAAGGTGGCGATGATCCACGCCTCCGACGAGATCGAGCACCGCAAGCTGGGCGCGCGTCTCGTGCTGCAGGTCCACGACGAGCTGATCTTCGAGGCACCTGCCGCCGAGGCTGAGGAGGTCGCGACGCTGGCGCGCGAGACGATGTGCGGCGCCTACCTCATCGATCCGCCGATCGAGGTCTCGGTCGGCGTGGGGGAGAACTGGCGCGACGCAAAGTGAAGCGGTCACGGCGCGCGTGCTATAATCTCTCGGATTACGGTCCGGTCGCGATCCACCGGGGCCGTTTTGTCATCTCTGCAATCGACGGATCGCTCAGGACCGGAAGGACAACGACCCGATGACCGAAGACCAGACAGACAACCAAGAGACGACCAAGACTCAAAGCGAAGAGAACGCCAGGATCGTCGCGGGCAGCGAAGGCTACCTGATCGAAGTCGACGGAGTCATCCAGCCCAATTACGACGCGACGATGACCCTGTTCACCGAAGGCGACATCGTCAGCGGCAAGGTCGTGCGCATCGACAAGGACGAGGTCCTCGTCGACATCGGCTACAAGTCCGAGGGCGTCATTCCCGTGGCCGAGCTCTCCATCCGCAAGTCGGTCAGTACGGCCGACGAGGTGCAGCTCGGCGAGGAGATCGACGCGCTCGTCATGCAGAAAGAAGACGCCGACGGACGGCTCATCCTCTCCAAGAAGCGCGCCCGGTTCGAGAAGGCCTGGAAGCGTATCGAGGAGGCTTTCGAGAGCGGCCAGCCGGTGACCGGCACGGTGATCGAGGTCGTCAAGGGCGGCCTCATCCTCGACCTCGGCGTGCGCGGCTTCCTGCCCGCCTCGCTGGTCGACATCCGCCGCGTGCAGGACCTTCAGGAGTACGTCACGCAGGAGCTCTCCTGCCGTGTCATCGAGATGAACCGCAACCGCAACAACGTCGTGCTCTCCCGCCGCGCCGTGCTCGAAGAGGAGCGCAAAGAGGTGCGCCAGCAGATCATCGACGAACTCAACGTCGGCGACATCGTCACCGGCACGATCTCGAACATCGTCGACTTCGGCGCGTTCGTCGACCTCGACGGCATCGACGGTCTCATCCACATCTCCGAACTCTCCTGGACGCACATCAACCACCCGTCCGAGGTGTTGCAGGTCAACCAGGAGGTCAAGGTCAAGGTGCTCGACATCGACCGCGACCGCCAGCGCATCTCCCTTGGTCTCAAGCAGACTCAGGAAGACCCGTGGCAGAAGATCGTCTCCGAGCACCGCATCGGCGACGTCGTCGAGGGTCGCGTGACGAAGATCGTCGCCTTCGGCGCGTTCGTCGAGATCTACGCCGGCATCGAGGGTCTCGTGCACATCTCGGAGCTCGCCAACCGGCACGTCGAGCGGCCCGACGAAGTCGTCTCGGTCAACCAGCATGTCAAGGTCAAGGTCATCGAGATCGACTCCGACCGCCGCCGCCTCAGCCTGAGCATCAAGCGCGTCGAGGGCGAGGGCGAGGTCAAGCCCGACAAGCCGTATGTGCCGCCGGTGCCGGAGCCGACCGAAGAAGCCGGGGAAGAGGCGGAGGAGGTCGTGGCTGAGGCGGAAGAGGTCGAGGCTGAGGCCGAAGAGGTCGAGGCTGAGACGGACGAGGCTGCGGCTGAGCCCGAGCCTGAGGTCGAAGTGGTCGAGGCCGAGCCGGAGGAGGCTGCGGCTGAGCCCGAGCCTGAGGCCGCAGGCGAGGCAGTCGAGGCTGAAGCCGAGGTCGCGGCGGAAGCGCCGGCTGAGGCAGCCGAGGCCGCGCCTGAGATCGAGGCCGAACCCGAGACCGTCGAAGAGCCCGAGACCGTCGAAGAGCCCGAGACCGAGGAGGCTCCCATCGAGGTGCCGGCCGATGAGCCCACGCTCGGTCTGAGCGACGACGTCTTCCCGGCCGGCGCCGACGACGCCGGACAAGAGGACTAGACGCGGCAGCGACCGGTCGGACCCCTCGCTTGTGAGGGGCCGACACGGCTGCCGCGAGGCAAGCATGGTCAGGCATCGCGTTCCACGACTCGGGATCACCGGCGGCATCGGCTCCGGCAAGTCGACGGCGCTCGCGTTTCTGCGCGAGCTCGGGGCCGCCGTGATCTCCAGCGATGACATCGTCCACGGTCTGCTCACTGACTCGGCGATCATCGCCGAGGTCGTCGCGCACTTCGGCGACGGCGTCGTCGCCGGCGACGTCCTCAACCGCCCCGCGCTTGCCCGTATCGTGTTCGACGACGAGCGTGAGCGGGCATGGCTCGAAGGCCTGCTGCACCCGCTCGTGAAGAAGGCGGTGGACGAGTGGGCGCGCGCTCAGGAGCGCGCGCCCGTCACGCCGTCCTTGCTCGTCGTCGAGGTCCCCTTGCTGTTCGAGACGGGCATGGACGCCGTCTTCGATCAGGTGCTGCTCGTCACCGCTCCCGAGTCGGTGCGCCGCAAGCGACTCGTCGCCAAACTCACCGACTCGGAGTTCCGCAAGCGCACGGCGCAGCAGCTTGACGAGCGCGCCAAAGCGGCGCGCAGCGACTTCATCTTTGCGAACACGGGCTCGCGCAAGCACATGAAGGAGTTCATTGCCGAGACCTACACGGCGGTCATCGTCGCCGCCGGCGAGCAGAACGCCGCGCACGCCTGACGTCGCGGCGCAGCGCCGTTGCGAACATGTGTTCGCCCTGATAGATTGATGCCGATGTCGGGATTCCAGCTCAAGGCCAACTACAGCCTCACCGGCGACCAACCCCAAGCGGTTGAGTCGCTCACCGAAGGCGTGCTCCGCGGCGACCGTTATCAGACGTTGCTTGGTGTCACGGGGTCGGGCAAGACGTTCACGATGGCCAACGTGATCGCCCGTTCGCAAAAGCCGACGCTGGTGATCGCCCACAACAAGACGCTCGCCGCGCAGCTCTGCAACGAGTTCCGCGAGTTCCTGCCCGAGAACGCCGTCGAGTACTTCGTGAGCTACTACGACTACTACCAACCCGAGGCATACGTAGCGGCGCAAGACCTGTACATCGAGAAGGATTCGTCGATCAACGACGAGATCGACAGGCTGCGGCACGCCGCCACGTCGGCGCTCTTCCTGCGCCGCGACGTCGTCATTGTCGCCAGCGTGAGCTGCATCTTCGGCCTCGGGTCGCCCGACGAGTACCTCGAGCACGTCGTGCTCTTCCAGGTCGGCGGCACGATCGACCGCGACGCCACGCTGCGCAAGCTCGTCGACATTCATTACCAGCGCAACGACTACGAGCTCGGCCGCGGCAAGTTCCGCGTGCGCGGCGACTCGTTCGAGATCTGGCCGGCCAACGAAGACACGGCGCTGCGCTTCGCGCTGTTCGGCGACGAGCTCGAGAGCATCGTCCGCTTCGACCCCGTCGGCGGTGAGGTGCTGGAGAAGCTCAACTCGATCGCCGTCTATCCGGCAACGCACTTCGTCACCACCGGGCCGGCGATCGAGCGGGCGCTGGTCGAGATCCAGAAGGAGCTCGACCAGCGCTGTGCCTGGTTTGAGGAGCACGGCAAGCTGCTCGAGTCGCACCGTCTCCGTCAGCGCACCCTGTACGACATGGAGATGATGCGCGAGATGGGCTTCTGCAACGGCATCGAGAACTACTCGCGCGTGATCCTCGGCAAGGAGCCCGGGGCGACGCCAAACTGCTTGCTCGACTACTTCCCCGACGACTTCCTCTGCTTCATCGACGAGTCGCACATGACTGTGCCGCAGATCGGCGGCATGTACGAGGGCGACCGCACGCGCAAGCTGAACCTCGTCGAGTACGGGTTCCGCCTGCCGAGTGCGCTCGACAACCGGCCGCTGCGTATCGACGAGTTCCTCGAGCGCGTGCCGCAGATCGTCTTCGTCAGCGCCACACCGGCGGTATTCGAGCTTGGCAACAGCCTCAATATCGCGGAGCAGATCATCCGTCCCACGGGCCTCATTGACCCGGTCGTCGAGATCCGCACCACCAAGGGGCAGATCGACGACCTCATGAACGAGATCCGTCGCCGCGCCGAGAGCGACCAGCGCGTGCTCGTCACGACGCTCACCAAGCGCATGGCCGAAGATCTCACCGACTACCTCGTCGAGAACGGCTTCCGCGTGCGCTACCTGCACTCCGAGGTCGACACGCTGGAGCGCATCGAGATCGTCCGCGAGCTGCGTCTCGGCGAGTTCGACGTGCTCGTCGGCATCAACTTGCTGCGCGAAGGCCTTGACTTGCCCGAGGTCTCGCTGGTGGCGATCCTCGACGCCGACAAGGAGGGTTTCCTGCGCGGCCAGACGAGCCTCGTCCAGACGATCGGCCGCGCCTCTCGCCACATCGACGGCACGGTCATCATGTACGCCGACAAGGTCACCCCGGCGATGCACGCCGCGATCGACGTGACCAACCGCCGGCGCGCCATCCAGATCGCCTACAACGAGGAGCACGGCATCGAGCCGCGCAGCATCGTCAAGGCGGTGACCGACATCGCCCAGATGATGAGCGACGCGGCGGCCGTGCCGACGAAAGGCCGCCGCGCCGCCAAGGCCGTGGCGAAGAAGCTCGTGATGCCGCGCGAAGACCTGGAGAAGCTGATCGCCAATCTCGAGGCCGAGATGTTCACGGCCGCCGATCAGCTCAAGTTCGAGTATGCTGCCAAGCTCCGCGACGAGATCAAGGAGCTGTCCAAGGAGCTCGCGCGGCGGGCGGTGAACGCGTCGTGAGCGACTATCTCGTTATCACCGGAGCTCGCGAGCACAACCTCAAGGACATCTCCTTGAGCCTGCCGCGCAACCGCTTCATCGTCATCACGGGACTCTCGGGCTCGGGCAAGAGTTCGCTGGCCTTCGACACGATCTACGCCGAAGGCCAGCGCCGCTACGTCGAGTCGCTCTCGGCCTACGCGCGCCAGTTCCTCGGGCAGATGGACAAGCCCGACGTCGACAGCATCGAGGGCCTCTCGCCGGCGATCTCGATCGACCAGAAGACGACTTCGCGCAACCCGCGCTCGACGGTCGGCACGGTCACCGAGATCTACGACTNNTACCTGCGTCTGCTTTACGCGCGCATCGGCCACCCGCACTGTCCGCAGTGCGGGCGGCCGATCGCCGGCCAGACCGTGCAGCAGATCGTCGACCAGGTGCTCGAGCTCGCGTCGGAGACGCGTTTCAGCGTCGTCGCGCCGATCGTCCGCAGCCGCAAAGGCGAGTACGGCAAGCTGCTCAAGCAGCTGCGCGCCGACGGCTTCACGCGCGTCCGGGTCGACGGCCAGATCCGTGACCTCGACGAGGAGTTCGACCTCGACAAGAAGTACAAGCACGACATCGCCGTCGTCGTCGACAGGCTCGTGATGAAGGATGGGCTGCACCGCCGCCTCACCGATTCGATCGAGACGGCGGCGTCGCTCGCCGAGGGACTCGTCGAGATCGAGGTCGTCGACGGTCCCACGATGACCTTCTCGGAGAAGTTCGCCTGCCTGCACTGCGGCATCTCGCTGCCCGAGCTCCAGCCGCGGGCGTTCTCGTTCAACAACCCGCACGGCGCCTGCCCGGTGTGTCATGGACTCGGTTCACGGCGCGAGATCGACCCCGGCCTGGTCGTGCCCGACGACGGTGTCTCGATCGACATGGGCGCGCTGCTCCCGTACTCGGGCATCTCCTTCGGCTTTCTCGAGCAGGCGATCGACGCGGTCGCCGACAAGTTCAACGTCGATCGCTCCAAGCCGTGGCGCGACCTGACCGAGGATCAGCGCAAGCTCTTCCTGTACGGCACCGGCAACGAGCGTGTCGACCTGAGCTACCGCAACTACGAGGGCCGCATGCGCCACTACACGGCCGCCTTTCACGGCATCGTCGCCAATCTGCAGCGCCGCTACGAGGAGACCGAGTCGGACTGGGTGCGCCAGAAGGTTGAGGAGTACATGTCCGAGCGCCCCTGCCCGGAGTGCAAAGGGGCGCGACTCAAGCCGACGAGTCTCGCGGTCACGGTGGGAGACATCAACATCCACGCGTTCACGCTCAAGAGCGGGCGGGAGGCGCTCGGCTTCCTCGCTGAACTCAAGCTCAGCGACACCGAGCGTCTCATCGGCGGCCGCGTCATCAAGGAGATCGCCGAGCGCCTCACCTTCCTCGACAACGTCGGCGTCGGTTACCTCACGCTGCAGCGCGCCTCGGCCACACTCTCCGGTGGTGAGGCGCAGCGCATCCGCCTCGCCACGCAGATCGGCTCGGCGCTCGTCGGCGTGCTCTA
>PKYG01000070.1 GCA_003132585.1 Actinomycetota bacterium | reverse complement strand
CGTGGCGACGAGGACGTCGATGCAAGCCGCCTTGAACTCGGCCATCACGCGTTCACGTGCGGCGACCTTCATCTGGCCGTGCAGCACGCCGACACGATAGGCGCCAAACTCGCCCTCACGCAGGCGCTCGGCCTCGGCCAGCGCCGTCGCCGCCGAGATCGACTCGGACTCGTCGATCGCCGGACAGACGACGTACACTTGGCGACCCTTGGCGAGCTGTTTGCGCACGAATTCGTACCCCAGAGAGCGCTTCTCTTCATCGACCAGCCGCGTCACCACTGGCTTGCGCCCCGCTGGGGCCCCGGCGATCGTCGTCACATCGAGGTCGGCATACCATGTGAGCGCCAGCGTGCGTGGGATCGGCGTCGCGGTCATGTAGAGCATGTGCGGCGCGCGACCGCTCGCGGTCGCGCGCCGCGCCAGCTCGTCGCGCTGCGCGACGCCGAAGCGATGCTGCTCGTCGACGATGACCACGCCGAGGTCGCGAAAGCGCACGTCCTCTTGAACCAGCGCGTGCGTGCCGATCGCGATCTGAGCTTCACCGGAGGCGAGGCGCGCGAGCGCCTCGCGCCTCTGCGCGGCTGCGTGGCCGGCCGTCAGCAGCGTGACCGTCGCGAGATCGCCGATCAGCGCCTGCGCCGTCGTCGCGTGCTGCTCGGCCAATGTCTCCGTCGGCGCCATCAGCGCTCCCTGGTGACCGCACTCGACCGCACGCAGGAGCGCGTAGAAAGCGACGACGGTCTTGCCGGAGCCCACGTCACCTTGCAAGAGCCGGCGCATCGGCGCCGTCCCGGCGAGATCGCCGTCGATCTCGTCGATCGCCGCGGTTTGGTGCTTGGTCAGCAGGAACGGCAGCGCAGCGACGAAACCCTGAGTCGTCTCAGCCGCTGGAGCAAGCGCCGGCGCTTGAGCACGGCCACGCTCCTCCGCCTTGTGCATCAGCAGGCCCACCTGCATGCAGAGGAGTTCCTCGAATACGAGACGGGCACGGGCGCGACGAGCGTCATCGAGCGTGCCCGGTGCATGCGCAGCGATGATCGCGTCGGCGCGCCGCGGCAACCCGGCCTCGACCCGGAGGCGGATCGGCAACGGGTCGAGTACGCAGCGCGCGACCGGCAGCAGGCCGTGCATCACCGAACGCAACAGGCGCGCCGAAACAGCCTCACTCGCCGGGTAGACGGGCACCATGCCCTCGGTATGCACGACCTCAGCCTCTTCGGCGAGGATCTCGTGGCTCTTGACCAGGAAGGTAGGACGTCCCTGGCGCGGCTTGAACGTCCCTCTCAGGCTGAGCGACATGCCTTCGGCGAACAGTTTGAAGAGATATGCCTGGTTGAACCAGACCGCTTCGACCGCGCCGCTCTCGTCGCGGACGAGCGCCTTGACCACCTGGACCCGCCGCCGCGCCGTACGCTCGAGGACGATGCGCTCCAGGCGACCGCGAACCGTCGCCTCCTCACCGACCCGGAGGTCGGCGACGTGCTTGCGGTCGCGGTAGTCCTCGTAGCGCCGGGGATAATGGGCGAGCAGGTCGCCGACGGTCTCCAATCCAAGCCCGCTGAGGCGGCGAGCGACGACGCGGCTGACGCCGTCCACGTCGGCGAGGGGTCTGGTGAGGAGTGCGGGATCGAACGAGAGACGCGTCGCCTGCGGCCGCCTGTCGTGCCGACCGCCGGCGAACCCGACCGGGAGCCGTGCCTGCGTCACTCCACGATCATACCAAAAGCCGAAGTACCGTGGCCGATGTGAGCGCCGACGGCGGCGCCGACCTGGCCGGTGACCACGATCTCGGTCTGCGGCCGCGTCGCGAGGAGCGCCCGCCGCAGCGGCTCGACCGTCTCCGGCGCCGCGGCGTGCATAATCGCGACGTAAATGTGGGCGTCCGCGCTCGTGCGCTCGGCGAAGAACTTCATCATCGTCTCGATCGCCTTGCGAGAGCCGCGCACCTTGGCAAATGGCGCCAGCTCTCCGTCCGTGAGGTAGATCAGCGGCAGGATGCCGAGCACGCCGCCGATCATCGATTGCGCCCGCCCGATGCGCCCGCCCCGGCGAAGATACTCGAGAGTACCGGCATGGATCATGATCGTCGCGTTCTCGCGGAAGTACTCGATGTAGGCGCGCGCGTCTTCGATGCTGATGCCCTTTTCCAGACGCGCGCGCAGGCGCTCCACCACCAGTGTGAGGCCGAGGGCCACACTCTTCGTGTCATAGGCTTCGACCCCCTCGAACCCCGCCGCCGCGGCCTCCGCCGCAAGAAACGTTCCGCTCAACTTCTGAGAGAGGTGCAGCGAGAAGACGTGCTCGTACTTCTCCGTGGCCCGCCGGTAGCAGTCCTCGAACTCGGCTGCCGTAGGCTGCGACGTGGTCGCCAGCACGGGCGACGCGGCGAGCTTCGCGAAGAACTCGTCCCTGGTGAGATCGATCGCGTCGCGGTAGGTCTCGTCACCGAAGTGCACGGTGAGCGGCACCATATACATGCCGTCGCGGGCCAGCCACTCGTCCGGCATGTCGGCGGTCGAGTCGACGACGATCGCCGTGTTCTCGAGCGTCAGCAGCGTCATTCGGCGCCCACGAGGATCGGGTACAGCGGCTGTCCGCCCGTGTAGAAGGAGACCTCTGCTTGCGGACAGAGAGCATGGGCCGTCGACTCAAGGTCCTCGATCGCGACATCGGAGCCGTTCAGCGAGGTCAGCACCGTGACGACCTCGGGGTCGTCGCCGGCCAGTTGCCGCATCACCACAGCGAAGGTCTCGCACAGGTCGTCGCCGGCCGCTACGAGGCGCCCGTCGACCAAACCCATCACCTGACCCTGGCGGACGACGACGCCGTCGAGCCCGGAGTCGCGCACGGCATGAGTGATCTCGGCGCTGTGTGCGCCGGCGATCGCCTCCTCCATCGCACGCGCATTGCCCACGGCATCGGCGTCGGGGTCGAACGCGACCATCGCCGACAGGCCGCCCGGCATCGAGGTCGAGGGCACGACGGCGATGTGCCGCGCGCTCATGCCCGCCGCCTGCTCGGCCGTGAGAATCACGTTGCCGTTGTTCGGCAGCAGGATGACCTCGTCGCTGCCGAGCTCTTCGACCGCCTCGAGAAGCTGCGCCGCGCTCGGGTTCATCGACTGGCCTCCGTCGACGATCGCGGCGCAGCCAAGATCGCGGAACAGCTTCTTGTTACCCTCGCCGGCGACGACCGCGACCACCGCTGTGGCGGTCTCCGTCCGCTCCTGGAGACGCGCATCGCGATCGCGCGTTTGCGAGTGCATGTCGTTGACCTCGACTTCGCTCAGCGCACCCAGCATGACCGCGTGGCTGAGCACGACGCCGGGATCGTCGGTGTGCACGTGTACCTTGAGCATCTCCTCGTCGCCGACGACGAGACTGCTGTCGCCGATCGGCAGCAGAAACTCCTCGAGCGCGGAGCGCGAGAGTCCGCTGCCGCGAACGAGGAAGCTCGTGCAGTATCTGTATCGTGACAGCTCGCTGGCTTCTCCGGCGCGCAACGCCGGAGCAAGAAGCGCCGCACGATCGGAACCGGCGACCGCTCGGTCGACCGGCGCCTTGCCGGCGAGGACTGCCGAGAGGCCGCGGAGGAGCACGAGCAGACCGTATCCGCCGGCATCCACAACGCCGGCCTTGCGCAACACGGCGAGCTGCTCCGTGGTGCGTTCGACAGCGACGCGGCCGGCGTCCTCGACGATCGCCAGGAGGTTCTGCACGGCACTCGAGTCGGGGACTGCCTGGGCCGCCGCCGCCATCTCGCGGATGACGGTCAGCATCGTCCCCTCGACTGGCTCCTTGACGGCCCGATACGCTGCCGCAGATGCCTCGTAGAGAGCGTTCTTGACCTCGGCCGCTCCGGTCGCGGAGACGGACCCGAGAACGTCACAGACGCCGCGCACGATCTGCGAGAGGATCACCCCGGAATTGCCGCGCGCGCCCATCAGCGACCCCTTGGTGACGGCGGCGGCCAGCGAAGCATTGTCGTCGGCCGCAGAGTGCTCGAGCTCCTCGACGATGGCACGCACGGTCAGCGCCAGATTGGTGCCCGTGTCGCCGTCGGGGACGGGATACACGTTGAGGTCGTTGATCGTCGCGCGCTCGGTCTCGACCGCCGACAGGGCGCCCTTCACGACTGCCAGCGTCGACGAACGGGCGCTCACTCGTGCAGGTCCTCGACGCGCACGGATATCTCGCTCACGGCGATGCCGGCGACCTGCTCCACCTCGTAGCGCACCTGCTCCTGGATGTTGGCCGTCACCTGGGCGAGATTGATGCCGCGCTCCATGATCACGTGCAGAACGATCCTCGCACGGCCCTGCTCGACATCGACCTCCACACCCTCGCTCAGGGAGTCGCGCAGGAAACGCGCGATCTTGCGCATCGGAGAGTGGTGCATACGGATGACCCCGTAGGTCGCACGAGCGGCGCGGCCGGCGAGCTTGGCGATCACGAGATCGGAGATTGTCACGTCGCCCACTTGCGACGTTTTGCTGCCGGCGGTCGTGGTGTCGGACTTCGCCATGGTGCCCGCCGTGGCCCGCAGCCTACGGGCTCGAGACAACGAGCCGGTTGAGTTGGTCCACCACGTCCGCGGGGTCAACCAAATGCATGATCGCTCCCGCTTCGATGGACTCTGACATCGCGCCCATACACAAGCAGCACGTCATGCCGTGCTCCTCAAACACCTGACGGGCGCCAGGATGGAGGCCGAGGGCCTCCAGGATCGACATCTCCTTGCGGAACTCCACGAGCGCTCCTCGAAAGATTGCGAACCGCCGGCTGGTGCGCGCCGACGTTTGCTTTGTCGGCGCGCCTGTAGCATAATTTCGGCCCGTCACCGAATCAAGCTGAGGGAACGACCATGTCCAAAATCTGTGTGAGTTGCGGCAAAGCGCCTGCCATCGGCAACAACCGCAGCCACTCGAACCGCGCCACCAAGCGGCGCTTCGATCCCAACCTGCAGCACGTCCGCATCATCGTCGACGGACAGCCGCAGGCCGCCTACGTGTGCACGCGCTGCCTCAAGTCGGGCCGCGTGCAGAAGGCCGTCTAGACTCCCGTCACTTGGCCGCGCCGCGGCCGGTCTTCTTCGGCAGTGCGCGCAGCAGGTTCGCCATCTCCAGCGCCGTCATCGCCGCCGCCCAACCCTTGTTGCCCGCCTTGCTGCCGGCGCGTTCGATCGCCTGCTCGACAGTGTCCGTCGTGAGCACGCCGAACACCACCGGCACACCCGTGTCGAGGCTGACCTTGGCGATGCCCTTCGCGGTCTCCGCGGCCACGTACTCGAAGTGTGGCGTGCCGCCGCGGATCACGGCGCCGAGACAGACGATCGCGTCATAGCTGCCGCTGACGGCCATGCGCTGCGCCACAAGCGGCAGCTCGAACGCCCCCGGCACCCAGGCGACGTCGATATCCGCGGCGGCGACTTCGTGCCGCGTGAGGTTGTCCAGCGCCCCCTCGTAGAGACGCATCGAGATCAGTTCGTTGAAGCGGCCGACGATCAGCGCGAATCGCAGCCCCTTGCCGGTGAGCTTGCCTTCATACGTGGTCATCAGAATCGGGCTCCTTTTCGTTTGCCTGCGGTCATGCCTCGCCGCCCTCCGAGGGCTCGGGCTGGAGATCCTCGTGGTCGAGGAGATGTCCCATCTTGTCGCGCTTGGTGCGCAAGTAGAGCACGTTGTCGTCCTGCGGCGCCACCTCGATCGAGACGCGCTCGGTGACACGCAGTCCGTACCCCTCGAGCGCCTTGATCTTCTTCGGGTTGTTGGTCATGGTACGGATCGTCGTCAGCCCCAGGTCGGCGAGGATCTGCGCACCGATTCCGTAGTCGCGCAGATCCTCAGGAAACCCGAGGTCGAGATTGGCTTGCACCGTGTCGCGGCCCTGCTCCTGCAGTGCGTAGGCCCTGAGCTTGTTGAGCAGGCCGATGCCGCGTCCCTCCTGGCGCATGTAGAGAACGACGCCGAGCCCCTCATCGTCGATGCGGCGCATCGCCTCGGCGAGCTGCTCGCCGCAGTCGCAGCGTCGCGAGCCGAACACATCACCGGTCAGGCACTCGGAGTGCACCCGCACGAGCACGTCCTGCTTGCCGGCCACGTCGCCCTTGACCAAGGCGACGTGATGAGCGCCGTCAATGAGCGATTCGTAACCGACGGCGATGAAGTCGCCGTACCGCGTCGGCAGGTTTGCCGTCGCTTCGCGACGGACGAGCTTCTCGGTGCGTCGCCGGTACTTGATGAGATCGGCCACGGTGATCACCTTCAGGCCGTGCTTCCCGGCGTACGGAACGAGGTCGGGCAGACGCGCCATCGAGCCGTCGTCGTTCATGATCTCGCAGATCACGGCCGCGGGATTGAGGCCGGCGAGACGCGCAAGGTCGACGCCGGCCTCGGTCTGCCCCGTGCGCTCCAGCACCCCGCCGGGCCGGGCCATCAGCGGGAACACGTGGCCCGGCTGCACAAGGTCGTCGGGCCGGCTCTCACGATCGATCGCGACCTGGATCGTGCGTGCGCGGTCGGCCGCCGAGATGCCTGTGGTGACGCCTTCGCGCGCCTCGACCGACGTCGTGAACGCCGTCTGCAGGCGCGTCCGGTTGTGCGCCACCATCGGGTGCAGATTCATCTCGTGGCAGCGTTCCGCGGTGAGCGCCAGACAGATCAATCCGCGACCGTGCATCGCCATGAAGTTGATCGTCTCTTTCGTCGCGAACTGCGCCGCCATCGTCAGATCGCCCTCGTTCTCGCGGTCTTCGTCGTCGCAGACGATCACCATCTTGCCGGCACGCAGATCCTCGATCGCGTCGTCGATCGTCGCAAACACCGATGCATCACTCATACGAACCCCGCTTCTCCCAGCTTCTCCCAGGTCAGCCCTTCGCCGGGGTGTGCCCGACCGAGAAAGGCATGCACATACTTCGCCAGTAGATCGGCTTCGAGGTTGACCTCGGTGCCGACCGTGAGACTACCCAATGTTGTGGCCGCAGCTGTGTGTGGTATCAGCGACACACGCAGCCCGTCGCGGTCCACGGCGACGATCGTCAGGCTCACACCGTCGACGCCGATCGAGCCCTGGTCGACCGACACCTCGCGGACGATGTCGGGCACAGCGAGAGTGACCACGTGCGCGTTGCCCTCGACCGCGATGCGCGTCACGCGGCCGATACCGTCAACATGGCCGGCCACGAGGTGACCGCCGAGCCGCGACTGCAGCGTCAGCGCGCGCTCCAGGTTCACGCGCGCGCCGCTCCGCTTCGCCGTAAGCGTCGTCCGCCGCAGTGTCTCCGGCATGACGTCGGCGACGAGACGATCGCGGCCGACGGCGGTCACCGTCAGGCAAACGCCGTCGACGAGGATGGAATCGCCGACCGCCGTGCCGGCCAGGACTTTCTCGGCGACGATCTCGAGCGAGGCGCTCTGCGCCGTGACGCGGATGGTGCGCACGGTGCCGACCTCTTCGACGATGCCGGTGAACATCTACGCCTTCCTCACGGTCGCGGTGAGCAGCAGGTCAGCGCCGCTGGCGCGCCATTCGACGTCGTCGAGGCGCCAGGCATCGGCGACCGCATGCACGGCCGGCGCAGCGAACAGGTCGGGCGCGCCGCGGCCGATCACCATCGGTGCCACGAACAACGCGACACGATCGATCAACCCCTGCTCGAGGAGCGCGCCAGCCAGTGTCGGCCCGCCTTCACAGAGGAGGTCCAGCAGCCCGAGACGGGCGAGCTGCTTGAGCCCGTCGTGCAGACCGCCGTGCGGCTCGAGCAGCTCCACGCCGGCGCGTGTGAGACGCGCGCGTGCTCGCAGGTCGGCGACCTCGCCGAGAACGATCGTGCGCACATCGGCGGCACTGCGCAGCACCTGCGAGCCGTCGCCGAGGTCTCCCCTGTCGCTGACGACGACGCGCACCGGGTCGCGGCCCTCGACGTCGCGCACGGTCAGGCGAGGGTCGTCGCGGCGCGCGGTGCCGCCGCCGATCATCACGGCGTCGGTCGCCGCGCGCAGAGCATGCACGGCGCGGCGGCTCTCGTCGGAGGAGATCCAGCGCGAGTCGCCGCCGGCGGCGGCGACCTTGCCGTCGGCGCTGACCGCCGCCTTGTACGTCACCCGCGGGAGCCCGGTGGCGATGAACTTGAGGTAGGCGGCATTCTGCTGCGCGGCGCGGTGCGCGAGGTCACCCTGCAGAAGAGTGACCTCGACCCCCGCGCCGCGCAGCCGCTCGATGCCGCGTCCGTCGACGACGGGGTTGGGATCGCGCAGCGCGATGACGACGCGAGCGATGCCGGTAGCGATGATCGCGTCGGTGCACGGCGGCGTGCGGCCTTGATGAGCGCACGGCTCGAGCGTGCAGTAGAGCGTCGCGCCCACGGTGGAGCCGGAGGCGGACTCGAGGGCGATGACCTCCGCGTGCGCCCGGCCGGGACCCTCGTGGTACCCGCGGCCGACGATCTTGCCGTCGGCGACGACGAGCGCGCCAACGAGGGGATTAGGATGCGTCGCGCCGCGCCCGCGCTCGGCGAGCTCGATCGCTTCCTGCATCAGGTCTTCGTTCCGCATAAACAAACGACCCCAGAGCGGAGTGCTCCAGGGTCACGCGCGAGTCGGACTCGGCACGTCGCCTTCTTCCATCCGGACTATGACCGTCGGCCCAGGACTTTCACCTGGTCAGCCTCCTTGCAGAGGGTCGCGGGCTATCACCGCCGGTGGGGACTCTCACCCCGCCCTGAAGACACAACGCATTCGGTTGCACTCCCAGTATAGCGGTCAGGCGGAGCTTCGACAAGGCGTGGCTGGGTCCCGCGCAGCGACGACGTCAGCCGGCGATCGCCGCCGCGAGATCGGCGAAGCGTCGACCCGGATCGCCGCCGGCGAAGACACTCGAGCCCGCGACGAGCAGATTGGCGCCGGCGGCGACGAGTGCGGCAACGTTGTCGAGACTCACGCCGCCGTCGACCTCGAGCGCCACCTCCGCCGGAAGGAAAGCGCGGGCCGTGCGCAACTTGTCCGTCGACGTGGCGATGAAGCTCTGGCCGCCGAATCCGGGATTGACCGACATCACCAGTACGAGGTCGCAATGACGACGAGCCTCGGTAAGGGTCTCGAGCGGCGTTGCCGGATTGAGCGCCACGCCGGCGGCGGCCCCAGACTCTCTGATCAGACCGAGCACGCGATGCAAGTGCGGGCATGCTTCCTGGTGAACGGTGAGCGCGTCGGCGCCTGCTTGCGCGAACTGCGCGACATAGCGTTCGGGATGCTCGATCATGAGATGTACGTCGAGGGCGCCGCCACGCCCGTGGACAAGCGGCGCCAGCGCGGCGACGACCGGCGGACCGATCGTGATGTTGGGCACGAAGTGGCCGTCCATCACGTCGACGTGGATCAAGCGAGCGCCGGCATCCATGACCTTCACGACGTCCTCCTCCAACCGGCCGAAATCGGCCGAGAGGATGGACGGCGCTATCAGTGTCTCGCGGAGCACGTCGATCATGGTGCCTCCTCTCTTCGCTCCCCCGCCGAGTCTATCCTGCCCGACAGAGCCTGGCCACGAAGAACCCGCTCGTGCCGTGCCGCGACGGCAGCGTCAGCAGGTAGGCACCGTTTCGGGGATGCGCATAGCCGGGGAATGCGGCGCCAAGGTCGTCGACGCGCCACTCGCCGCCGAGCACGAGCGCGTCGACGACCGCAGTCGTCTCCTCACGCGTCATAGTGCAGACGGCGTACGTGAGCAGGCCGTCGGCGGCGACGAGCGCTGCGGCACGAGCTAGCATGCCCCGCTGAAGCGTGGCCAGTGCGGCGACGTCGGCCGCCTGCCGTCGCCAACGCAGATCGGGACGCGAGGCGAGCGTGCCGAGGCCGGTGCACGGCGCGTCGACGAGCACGCGGTCGAACGCTCCGGACGCGGCCGGGTCGAGCGTCAGCACATCGGCCACGCGCACCTCGACCCCGTCGGCGCCCAACCGGCGCAGATTGCGCCGCAGGGCGTCGCAACGCGCTGCGTCGATGTCGATGGCAAGGATCCGTGCACCAGGCAGCAACGCCGCCAGCTGCGCCGTCTTCGTCCCCGGCGCAGCACAGAGGTCGGCGACGCGAAGACCGGGTCGCGCGGCTCCGGCGGCCGCCAGTGCGGCGAGCTGCGAGCCGCGCGACTGAGGTGTCACCGATCCGCCACGAAACGCTTTCGTCGACTCGATTGGACCGCGGTCGTACAGCAGCGCCGCAGGCAGGTCGGCGACGGCCGTCGCGGTGACACCGTCCTCACGCAGAGCATCGACAGCGGCCGCCACGGTCGTCCTGAGCGTGTTCACGCGCAGGCACCGCTCAGGCTGCTCGTTGCCGAGCGCGAGCAGACTCTCAGCCTCCGCTGGCCCGTATTCGTCGACGAGTGCCTGCGCGATCCAGCTCGGATACGAGTGGCGGATCGCGAGTGCCGCGGCGTCGTTGCCGGGCGCGAGCGCGGCCAGGCGCTCGCGCCCCACGTCCGCGACGCGGCGCAGCACGGCGTTCGCGAAGCCCCGTCCCTTGCGGCCCTTGTCCGTCACCATCTCGACGGACTCCGCCACCGCCGCATGCGCGGGCACACGGTCGAGAAAGAGCAACTGAAAGGCGCCGAGGCGCAGCGCCGCGAGCATGACGACGTCGACACGCGCGGCGACGAGACCGGCGCACTCCGCGAGCACGGCGTCCAGTGTCGCGCGCCGCTTGATCGTACCGGTGATCAGCTCGTAAGCGAGCGCCGCGTCTCTGCTGGAGAGATCGCGCACCTCGGGCAGGCCACGCCGCGAGCCGTCGAAACGTGCGCCCGTGCGGTCCAAACGCACCAGCGCCGACAATGCTGCGGCGCGGGCCGGGCTCACGGCTGCGTGAGCGCCCGGCCGGCGCCGCGAAGGAACTCCGCCGCACTCATCCGGCGCCGACTCTCCTGCTGCAACTCGAGCACCTCGACGAGCCCCGCGCCGGCAGGCAGCACGAGCCGGTCGCCGCCGGCGGCCGCCGGCGGTTCCGCAAGCGCGCGCGCAGACCAGATGAGCGTGCGCCGTCCAGCGATGCTGGTGACGGCGCCGATGTGCGGCGAAAGCGCCCGCACCTGATTGACGATCGCCGCTGCCGGGCGGGTCCAATCGACCATGCGGTCAGCGGCCGTGATCTTCTCCGCGTACGTGCTCTCGCCGACCTGCGGACGCCACGACACCGTACCCTCGCTGACGGCCTGGAGGGTCGCGAGGAGGCCGTCGACCGCGGGCCCCGTCAGCGCTTCATGCAGCGCACCGGCATCGACATCCTCGCCGACCTCGAGCCGGCGCACGTCGGCGATCGGCCCTTCGTCGATGCCAAGCGTCACCTTGAACGTCGTCACACCGGTCTCGGCGTCCCCCGCTATCAGTGCCCGTTCGATAGGGGCGGCGCCGCGCCAACGCGGTAGCAGCGACGGATGGGCACAGATCGTTGTGAACTCATCGAGAAATCCCTGCCGAAAGATGCGCCCGTACGCCACGACCACCAAGAGGTCGATTCCCCCGGCGCGCAGACGAGCCAGCGCGGCAGCCTCGTCCGGCCTATCCGGTTGGATCGCCGTGAAGCCTAGTTGATCCGCCGCGAGCGTGACCGGTGACGGCTGCGGCTTGGCGTGCCGACCCGAGGGCTTGTCGGGAGTCGTGACCACGAGGGCCGGCGCCCGGCCGGCGGCAGCGAGCCCGGCGAGCACGCCTGCCGCAAAGGGCGCCGTGCCGGCGAAGGCCAGCGGCATGCGGACTAGATCCCCCCGCCTTCAGTGGCGCCGTCGCGGATAGCCCGCAGCGCCTCGGCGCGTGCCGGGCGCGACGTGCGGTCGAGGATGAGCACACCGTCGAGGTGATCGACCTCATGCTGGATCACACGCGCCTCGAAATCGGAGGAGGAGAACTCGAGCGCTCGGCCGGTGACATCATTCGCTCGCACGGTGATCTCGATGGCGCGCTCGACCGGCACGCGCCCACCAGGCACGCTCAGACAGCCCTCGTCGGCGACCTCGGTCGCGGAGGAGCGCGAGATGATCTCGGGATTGACGAGGGCCCGGGGATCATCCTCTTCGAGCTCGTAGATGATCAGGCGATGCATCACGCCGAGTTGCGTCGCCGCGAGACCGACACCGGGTGCGTCACGCATGACCGCTACCATGCGCTCGGCCTCCCGACCGAGCTCGGCGTCGAAGGCCGTGACCGGAACGGCCTTTTCGCGCAGCACCGGGTCACCCAATATCCTGATCTGGTCGAGCGCGGCGCGGCGCCGTTGAGCGGCTTCGCGCTCCCGAAGTTCGACCTCTTTCGCCGACTGTGCCATGACCTAATCGTACCCTTCCCGCTGACTGGCAGCCACTCGTGCCGCGCGCTGCTCAGAGCCACTGCGGCTCGACATCGACGATCAGACGCGCGCCCCTCGCCGCGAAACGCGGCCCGTAATGGCGCGCGAAACGAGTCACCTCTTTGCTAGTTTGCCCTATGTGCGCAGTCTTTATCACCACGCGTGCCCCGTGCCGCCCGCGCTCACGGCGCAGCGGACCCGGTCCGAGAACCGCGTCACCTGCATCCAGCAGCCGACGCAACCGGTCGGCGACGAAATCGGCGGCCTTCTGTGCCTTGTCGGCGTCCGTGGACGTGATTTCGATCGCGATCAAGGTACTCGCCGGCGGGTAGTCCAGCTCGCGACGGCGCTCGACCTCCTCGCGGTAGAAGCGCTCCTCTTCGGCGCGCGCCGCGAGAACGATGGCGCGCGCCTCCGGGGCGAGGGTCTGCACGATCACTCGGCCGGGTCGCTCGCCGCGGCCGCTGCGCCCGCCCACCTGAAGGAGCATCGCGAACGTGCGCTCTTCGGCGCGGAAGTCCGGCAGGTGCAGCATCTGGTCGGCGTTGACCACGCCGACCAGCGTGACCTCAGGAAAGTG
The DNA here is from genome assembly GCA_003132585.1 of Actinomycetota bacterium. GTDB lineage: Bacteria > Actinomycetota > Thermoleophilia > UBA2241 > UBA2241 > PALSA-647. Next base: position 1,080 of record PKYG01000070.1, on the reverse strand, counting down.
GTGGCCCTTGGCGATCATCTGCGTCCCGACGAGGATCTTGCCGCCCGGCTCAGCGAATCGCTCGAGCACTGCGCGCAGACGCGCATACGACGAGGCGACATCGGAATCGAGACGCAGCAGCTCCACCCCCGGGACGAGTGCGGCCACCTCGCGCTCAAGCCGCTCCGTCCCGTAGCCGACGCGCGAGAGATCGACGCTGGCGCACTCCGGGCAACTACCGGGTGCAGGGTCCGAATGCCCGCAGAGCCGACAGCGCAGGGTCTTGCCCCCGCCGAACAGTGTCAGCGAGATGTCGCAGCGCGGACACTCCCATGTGTGCCCGCAGTGGTTGCAGACGAGATACGCAGCCAAGCCACGCCGGTTGAGGAAGAGCATGACCTTCTCGCCGCTCTCGACCGCCGCGGTGATCGCACCGCTGAGCGCCGGCGAGAGCATGCCGTGGATGCCGCGCATGTCGACGACTTCGAGGCGCGGCGGCAGAGACCCGTCGACGCGCCGATGCAGATCGGCGTGCGCGGCCACACGGGCGAACGCCTCCACGCTCGGTGTCGCCGATCCGTAGGCGACCACGGCGCCGGTCGCCAAGCCGCGCCAGCGAGCCACGGTGCGGGCGTCGTAGCGCGGCTCGTTCTCCTGCTTGTACGAGGCGTCGTGCTCCTCGTCGACGACGATCAGTCCGAGGTCGCGCATCGGTGCGAACACCGCCGAGCGCGCCCCGATCACCAATCGTGAACGGCCGTCGGCCACCCGCCGATAAGCAGCCAGGCGCTCCCCGGCGGAGAGACCCGAGTGGAGCACGGAGATCCTCTCGCCCGCGAACCGGCGCTCGAACCGCCGCACGGTCTGCCCCGTGAGGCCGATCTCCGGCACGAGGACGAGCACGCTCCTGCCGGCAGCCAGCACCTCGGCGGCGGCGCGCAGGTAGACCTCAGTCTTGCCGCTGCCGGTCACCCCGTGCAACAGCACCTCCCGACCGGTGCCGAGGAGGCGCAGGACGTCGTCGAGCGCCGCTTGCTGCTCAGGAACGAACGTCGGGCCGACCTCACACGCCGGAGCGCCGGCCAGACTGCCTCCTGCCGA
>PKYG01000115.1 GCA_003132585.1 Actinomycetota bacterium | reverse complement strand
GAGACCGTCAAGGCGAAGCGCAAGGACGTACTCGCCAAGTGCTACGGCGGCGACATCACACGCAAGCGCAAGCTGCTCGAGAAGCAGAAGGAAGGCAAGAAACGCATGAAGCAAGTCGGCGTCGTCGAGGTGCCGCAGGAGGCGTTTCTCGCTGTGCTCGAGATCGACTCGAGCGGCAAGACCAGATGAGATGGCGCTGAGATGAGCGGTCCGGCCGTGCGCCATCTCTATGTTCACGTCCCATTCTGCCGCGCCAAGTGCGACTACTGCGACTTCTACTCGCTGCCGGTCGGCGACGACGGGAGCGCGCGGCGGCGCATGGCGGAGTACATCGAGGCGCTGCACGCGGAGTGGGCCGCTACCGCGGCCCGCTACGACGTGCAGCACCTCCACACGCTCTACCTGGGTGGCGGCTCGCCGTCGTTGCTCGGTCCCGAACTGCTCGACCGCCTGCTGGCGCCGTTCGCGCCGCTGCTTTCGGCGCGCAGCGAGGTGACTGTCGAAACGAACCCGGAAGACGTGGACGACGCGTTCGCGCTGTGGGCGGCGCCCGGCATCGCCGTCGGGGCGGCCGCGGACTCGCGCTGCCCCGTACGCGTCTCTCTCGGCGTGCAGAGCTTCATCTCGTCGCTGCGCGCCGCCCTCGGCCGTGCCGCCGCCGCCGACCCGGAGGCCGCCTTCACGCGCTTGCGTATGGCCGGCTGCGAGAACGTGAGCATCGACCTGATCTACGGTATCCCCGGCCAGACCTTTGCCGATATCGCGCGTGAGCTGATCAAAGTCGCCTTGCTCGCGCCCGACCACGTCTCCTGGTACGAGCTCGACCTCGATCACGCCACCCCGCTGGCGTGGAGCCTCGATAGCGGCGACCGCATCGACGATGACGATGACGAGGAGCGCGCCGCCATGTACGTGCGCATCGTGCACGGGCTCGAGGACTTCGGCTTCCGCTGGTACGAGGTGAGCAACTTCGCGCAGCCCGGAAAGCGCGCGCGCCACAACATCGCCTACTGGCGCGGCCGGCCATATCTCGGTCTGGGACCGGCCGCGGTGAGCACCGTCGGCGCCACACGGTGGCGCAATCGCCCCGACGCGGCCGGCTACGCGGCGGCCATGCATGAGGGGCCGGAGCCCGAGCGCGACTACGAGCGTTTGAGCGTTGCCGACCGTGCCCGCGAGCGGCTCTTCCTGGCGGCGCGCATGGGGGCGCCGGTGAGCCTCACGCTGATCGCACCGGCGCTCGACGAAGCGGCTGTCGAGCCGCTTGCGCAAGCTGGTTTAGTGAGTCTCCGCGGTGGTACACTGACCGTGACGCGAAAGGGGAGGTACGTCGCCAATGCGGTGTGCGTGCGCCTGTTTCGCGATTCGTGCATCTAGGGGGCAGCATGGCTCTCAGACCTAGGCAGGAGCGAGTCCTGCGCGCGGTTGTCGAGGAGTACATCGCCTCAGGTCTTCCCGTCGGTTCCAGATACCTGAGCGCGAGCTACGAGTTCGGCGTCGCCGCGTCGACCATACGCAACGACCTGGCGCTGCTCGAAGAGGGCGGTCTGCTGGCGCACCCGCACACCTCGGCCGGCCGCGTCCCCACCGACGCGGGCTACCGGCGCTACGCCGACGCTGTCATCGCCGAGCGCCGTGCGGTCGAGATGCCCGTCACGTTCGATCGCGCCGGCGCTCGCAGCGAGATCGACGATGCCTTGCGCGAGACCGCCGAGGCGCTCTCGCGCGTGACCGACCTCTTGGCGATGGTGTCGGCACCATCGCTTACGGCGACGACGATCCGCCACATCGAGGTGCTGGCGTTGCAGGCACACGTCGTGATGGTCGTGATCATCACCACCTCGGGCCGTGTCACCAAACGCGTCTTCCACTTCGACCGGCCCGTCGACGAAGGGCTGGCCGAGTTCGCGCGGGTTTACCTGAACGAGCGCCTCACCGGCGGACAGCTCGGCACGCGGCTGATCGAGTCCACGTTCAGCAGTCCCGATCTGCGCGGCAAAGAGCGCGACTTCCTCGCCGTCCTCCTACCGGTCTTCAAGGCGGCCGGCGCGGCCGACACCGAGGGCCTGCACGTCGGCGGCACGTCGCGCCTCATCGACCTGCTCAGCCGCGAGGGGGCGTCTCACCTCAACGAGCTCCTGGAGATGCTCGAGCAGCGCTTCAACCTGCTCGAGTATCTCTACGAGGCACTGCGCGAAGACGGCGTTTACCTGCGCATCGGCCACGAGATGCCGTTGCCGTCACTGCAGGCGTGCTCGCTCGTGGCGGCGAACTACGGGGTGGCCAATCGCAATCTCGGCACGGTCAGCGTGCTCGGCCCGACGCGCATGGATTACCAGCGCGTGATCGCCACGGTGCGCGCGGCCGCCGACGGCCTGAGCGACTACCTCGAGGAGATCTGGTAGGTCGATGAAGCGTGACTACTACGACGTGCTCGGCGTGGAGCGCAGCTCTTCTTCCGCGGAGATCAAGAAGGCGTTCCGCAACCTTGCGCGCAAGTACCACCCCGACGTCAACAAGGAAGATGCCGAGGCCGAGGCCAAGTTCAAGGAGGCAGCCGAGGCCTACGAAGTGCTGAGCGACGCCGACACGCGGGCGGCCTACGACCACTACGGCTTCGATGGTCTCAAGGGCCGGCCGATGATCGACTTCGACCAGTTCGGTTTTTCCGACCTATTCAATGTGTTCTTCGGCGGCGGCGGCGGCGGGATGTTCGACTCGGTGCTGCGCGACGCCGGCGGCGCCTGGGGTGCGACGACCGGCAGCGCCCCAGCGCCGCGTGGCGATGATGTCGAAGTGCGCGTCGAGCTCGAGTTGCGCGAGGCCGTCTTCGGCGCCTCGCGCGAGGTCGAGATCACCGCCGACGCGGTCTGCGAAGATTGCAAGGGCAGCGGTGCCAAGGCCGGCACGGGGCGCGAGACCTGCCCGCAGTGCAAGGGGAGCGGGCGCATGCGCGAGGTCTCAAGCCTCGGCGGCTTCGGTCAGTTCATCCGCACCAGCACGTGCAGCATATGTCGCGGCCAGGGGACGATCGTCAAGGAACCGTGCCCCACCTGTCGCGGCACCGGTAAGCGGCGCGGCAACCGCAAGGTGAAAGTCGAGATCCCCGCCGGCATCGCCGACGGCCAGCGTCTGCGGCTCGGTGGTGAGGGCGGCGCCGGCGGCCCGGGCGGGCGGCCGGGCGACCTCTACGTGCTCATGCGGGTCGCCGTCGACGATCACTTCATCCGTGACGGCGACGACTTGATCTACCGACTCGACGTCACCATCGTGGACGCCGCGCTTGGCGCCAAGATGGGCGTCCCTGCGCTCGACGGCGACATGGAGATCACGGTCGCCGCCGGCACGCAGCCGGGCGACATGAAGGTTTACAAGAACCGCGGTGTGCCGGTCCTCCAGGGCTACGGCCGGGGCGATCTCAAGGTGATCGTGAACGTGGTCGTGCCGCGCCATCTGAACGCCGAGCAGAAGGAGCTGCTCAAGCAGTTCAAGAAGCTCTCGTCGGCACGCAACTATGTGCCCGACGAGAGCTTCGTCGAAAGAGTCCGGGCCGTGTTCTACCAGTGAGCGATGCCGCCTACCTGAGATACACGCTGCACACGCGCCCGGCGGCCGGATGGCGCACTCTGGGCGCAATCGACTACCCGCCTGCCGTGGCAGCGCTCCTCGACCTTCCCGTGCCCGGCTGGCAGGAAGCCGGCGACACACTCGTCTTCTGGCTGCACGTGGGTAGCGAGCGCAATGCCTACGTCGCCACGTGCCTGGCGGCGCTGCGTCGCTTCGGTGCGCTCGATGTAGTAGTCGAAGAGAACGACTGGCAGCAGGCCTGGCGCCGCTTTCATGAGCCGGTAGCGGTGGGAGAGTTGTACATCCGGCCACCCTGGGTTCCGTCGCGCCCGGGCTGCCTCGATGTCGTGATCGACGTCGGCATGGCCTTCGGTACCGGCACCCACGCGAGCACGCGGAGTTGCCTGCAAGCGCTCTGCACGCTGCCCCGCGGCTCGCTGCTCGACCTGGGCACGGGCAGCGGCGTGCTCGCTCTGGCGGCGCTGCGTCTCGGCCACGAGCCGGTCTACGCCGTCGACTGCGACGAGGTGGCGATCGCCGCCGCCGAGAGCAACGCCGTCCTCAACGGGCTCGCACCGACCTACCTCCTCGGCGACATCACCGACCCACGGTTCGCGCTGCCGCAGACCAATGCCGTGGTCGCCAACATCGCCTTTGGGCCGATCCTCGCTCTGGCGCAGCGCTACAGTTGCGCCGAGACA
>PKYG01000065.1:7071-9594 GCA_003132585.1 Actinomycetota bacterium | reverse complement strand
CCGGAGATCGCCCAGGCGATGCTGCGGCGCCAACAGGCAGAGGCGATCATCGCCGCGCGCCAGAAGATCGTGCAGGGCGCGGTGGGCATGGTTGACCAGGCGCTGCACCTGTTGAGCGAGAAGAACGTCGTCGAGTTCGATGACGAGCGCAAGGCGGCCATGGTCAGCAACCTGATGGTCGTCCTCTGCGGCGAGCAGCAGGTAAACCCGATCGTCAACGCAGGCACGCTCTATCAGTGATCGGCCGGGCACACCGACCGGCGTCCACCCGAGCGCAGAGCGCCTGATGGCCCGCAAGCAGTTCCTGCTGCGCATCGATCCCGAGTTGTGGAACGGGCTCGAGAAGTGGGCCGCCGACGATCTGCGCTCGGTCAACGCCCAGATCGAGTGGCTGTTGCGCGAGTCGGTGCGCAAGCGGAGAGGCATCCGCGCCAGGCAAGATCCGCTCCAAGAAGACGCATCACCGACTGGTTACCCGGGGCGAACGGACAAAACCGTGCCGTCCGGTACGCAGTCGTAGTCTCCTGTGATGGGCGTTCTCGTCGGCAATTTGTCGGCAATTCTGCCGATTCGGCAAGAAATCGCCGCATCGCCGAAAGGAGAAAGTGCCCTGTGCAGGCAAGAAGTGGTGCCCCCGGCTGGAATCGAACCAGCGACACCAGGTTTAGGAAACCTGCCTACGAATTACGTCTGATGGCCTGCCGTGCGCGATTGTGCTGCATAGTCCAAGGTTCTGCGAGGTCTCAGTGCTCGGTCGTACTCATGCGTGTTGGGCTGTGGTGAGGCGTCTTGTCGGCAATGTGTCGGCAGTGAAGCTCGCCGCGGAGACCGAGGGCTACCTTTCTGCTCAACGTCGAGATCAGGCCGCATGAGGCGCTGGGCCAGCGCCCGCCGCTTGCGATGCACGGCGCAGATCAACACCTATTTGAGGCACTAACTCTCCAAGAACCTTGACACGGTACACCCGCATACCCGCCGTGAGAGTATCATGGGCGTGCCAACGGCCACTATCGCGCCGCGTTGGCAGCGACCGCGCGGCGCCCCGGGGGACCCAGTCATGGTTGATGTCGCGGACCTGCTCGCCGAGCTCATCGAGATCGATTCGACCAATCCCTCGCTCGTGCCGGGCGCGCCGGNNCGCCGGCCTGAGCGTCGACTGCTGGGAGCTGCTGCCCGGACGTCCCAACCTGGTGGCGACGCTGGCCGGCAGCGGCGGCGGACCGAGCCTCATGTTCGTCGGTCACACCGACGTGGTCGGGGCCGCGCCCGAGGGGTATCGCGCCGAGCGGCGCGGCGCGCGCATGTACGGTCGCGGCAGTAACGACATGAAGGCCGGCCTGGCGGCGGCGATGGTCGCGATCGAGCGGCTCGCCGCCGGCCCGCGGCTGCGCGGCGACGTGATCTTCGCCGGCGTGATCGACGAGGAGTGGCTGAGCATCGGCGCCGAGGACCTCGTCGCCCGCACCAAGCCCGACGCGGCGATCCTGCCCGAGAGCAGTGGCCATGACGTGATCACTGGCCACGGCGGGTTCGCGTGGTACTCGGTCGAGAGCCGCGGCGTGGAGGCGGCCGGCGTCGAGCAGGAGCGCGGCGTCGACGGCATCGCCCTGCTCGGCCCGGTGCTCAGCGGCATCGCCGCGCTCGACCGCGAATTGGCCGCCAAGCCGGCGGGGCCCTACGGCCGCGGCAGCATCCACGCCTCGACGATCAGCGGCGGCGACCAGCTGCCGGTGTACCCGGCGCTGTGTTCGCTGGGGGTCGAGCGCTGCCTCATCGGCGGCGAGAGCGTCGCCCACGCCGACGCCGAGATCGAAGGTCTGCTCGCGGCGACGCGCGCCGCCGACCCCCGCTTCGCGGGCGAATGGCGGCGCATCGTCGGCCGCGAGCCGGTCGAGCTCGACCCGGCGCACCCGATGGTCGCCGCGCTGACGCAGGCGGCCTCCGCTGCGCTGGGCCGCCCCGCCACGGTGCGCGGCGACCTCGGCTGGATGGACTCGGGCATCCTCGTTGAGGCGGGGGTGCCGTGCTCGAGCTTCGGCCCGGTGGGCGGCGGTGAACATACGGCAGACGAGTGGGTGGACTTGCCCTCGGTCGATCTCACGGTTGATGTGCTGGAGGCGACGGCGCGCATCTTCTGCGCCTGAGGCATGATCCACCGGCTGCGCCGCTGCGCAGCTCGCGATAAGCTAGCGGCACGAGTCTGCGCCGGTCGCGACAAAGGGGAACGATGAACGCCAACCTCGACGGTAAGACGGTCGTCATCACCGGCGCAGCTGGCGGTATCGCCGCCGCCGCCGCGCGGCGCTTCGCCGCGGCGGCGGCGAAGCTCGTGCTCGGCGACCTCAACGGTACCGCGCTCGAGGTGCTCGCCGGCGAGCTGGCCGCGGTCACCGAAGTCCATGCGATGACCTGCGACGTGACCAAGCCGGCCGAGTGCGCGGCGCTCGTCGCGGAGGCGGTCGCCGGGACCGGCCGTGTGGACGTGCTCGTCAACAACGCCGGCATGGTCGTCTGCGGCGAGGC
>PKYG01000065.1:0-6971 GCA_003132585.1 Actinomycetota bacterium | reverse complement strand
GGGATCACCGTCAATGCGATCGGACCGGGGTGGGTCGACACCGGCTCGACGGCGCCGGACGAGGTCGCCGCCGGCCGCAACACTCCGTTCGGCCGCGCCGCCCATCCGGAGGAGATCGGCAAGCTGGCCTGCTTCCTCGGCTCCGACGACGCGAGCTACATCACCGGCCAGCTCGTGGTGATCGACGGCGGCAACACCATCCAGGAGTACAAGGGGCCGAGCGAGCTGTACTACTGACGGCGCCGGCCAAGGGCATACGAGGGGCGGCGGGCTGAAGGCCCGCCGCCCCTCGCTGCGTTTCTAAGACTTGTGGTAGAGGCGCCGCACGCCTTCGGCTTCGGCGAGGTGGGCAGAGTAACGCGCGTCCCACCAGGCCCTGGCGTCGGCATCCGGACGCGTCGCCTCCAACGGCCCCGTCCAGGACTGAGGGTCGGCCGGCGGCGAACCCGTGGCGCGGGCCGCCACAAGAGCTGCGCCGATCGCCGAGTACGGCCGCTCGGTGTCGGCGGCAAAGAGGACCTCGCGGCCGCACGCATCGGCGAGCCGGCGCCGAAAGACCGGCGACGATGCGCCGGCGCCGGCGATGCGCAAGGGCGCCGGCGGCACGCCGTTCTGCTCGAGTACCTCCAGGCAGCGTCGGCTCTCGCAGACGATGCCGTCCACGAGCGCCGAAACCAGGTCGGCTGGGCCCTGCGCCAGGTCCAGCCCGACGATGGTGCCGCGCAGGTCTGGGTCCCACAGCGCGCCCTGTTCGCCGCCGCCGAGGTAGGGGTAGAAGCGGACGCCGGGGGCCGTCACGGTGCTTCCGGCGGAGGCGACGGAAGCGGCAGCGATGTCGACAGAGGCGACGAGCTCCATGAGCTTGGCTGCGCCACCCGTACCGAATCGGAGCAGGCGAGCCAGCCAGTCCACGGCGCTGCCAGTGCTGAGGAGATCCATCTCGAGACCCCAACCCGCACCGGTGGCCAGCGGCGTGACCAGACACCGGTGTTCACTTTCCGGGGTGAAGTCGGCCGAAACGCCGAGAATCACCGAACTGGTGCCCGTGATGTACGCAACGTCACCGGAGTGTGCGGCGCCCAGCGCCAGCGCGCCGAGCACCGAGTCGGCGGCGCCGAGACAGACCGGCAGGCCCGCCGGCAGGCCGAGACTTTTCGCTGCCGCCACGGTCAGAGGGCGCGTCGCCTTGGAAGGCAGGACGGCCGGCAGGCCCGGTCTTCCCGGCCTGCCGGCCGTCTCCAGCACACCGTCGGCGGAGCTCACGCCGGCCGCAGCGGCGGCGGCGGCGGCCCAGGCGCCGCCGGTCAGTCTGAAGCAGCCGAAGCCAGTCGCCGTGCTCGGGTCCGTCGCGTACTCGCCGGTCAGCCACCAAAAGAGGTAGTCCTTGGCCGAGAGCAGCCGCGTCGCCACGGCGACGCGGCTGCTCTCGGCCTCGCGCAGACGCATCCACATTGGCAGGAGGTAGCGGCCGTCCACCCACTGGCCGGTCTGCTTGTAGAGGGCCGAGGGGCCGTCGCCCGGGATGCCGGCGCGCGACTGCTCCGCTTTCAGAAACGCGCCTGCGGTGGCGCACAGCGCCTCGCCGGCGGCTGCGCGATACGCGTCGCCCTGGGCCTCGGCGCGCGCGTCTTCCCAGGTCACGGCAGGCCCGGTGGGGGCGCCAGACGCATCGACCGTGACGAGCGTCGGGATCATCGCGCTGAGGCCGATGGCGCGCCAGCGTCTGGGCGGCGCAGCCGCCTGCATCTGGCGCACCACGCGGCGCAGCGCCCGCAGCCAGTTTCCCGGGTCTTGCTCCGCCTGCCCGGGCGCGTCCCTGGTCGTGTGGTAGGGCGCGTGACCGCGGGCGGCGACTTCGCCGCCCGCGGTCACGGCTACACCCTTGAGGCTGGACGTGCCGAGGTCGAGCCCGATGAACACCTCGGCGTCGCTGGACCCGCCGCTCGGCCCGCCGTTCTCAGCCTCGCATGGTGTCATCTCAGAGCCCGAAGCCCTCGCTCGGCGGCTCAGTGCTGTCGAGCGTCGCGTCGACCTTGTCGCCGAAGCTGCTGCTCGGGTCGCTGTAGAACCTGGCGTGCCCGACACCCTTCGACACGAACGAGAGGATCAGGCCGAGGATCGCCAGGCCGAACCCGAAGACGATGTTCGTGAACGTAAGCTGCTTGGTGACCAGAGAGTAGACGATGACGAATGCCATGAAGGCGGCGCCGAGCCCTGGCAGGATCCCGCCGAGGATCAGGTTGCCGGCGCTCTTGGTGATCGCCTTGCGGTAATACCAGACGGCCGCGAACGCGGTCAGCAGGTAGAAGATCGCCGCCATCAGGCCCAGCGTGCTGACGATGTTGTCGAGAGCGGTGCCGATGCTCGAGAAGAGCGTCGCGCCCCAGAGGAACACGATGTTGAGCAGACCGAGCAGGATGGTGGCGTTCCAGGGCGTGCGCCAGCGCGGGTGAACGTTGTCGAAGAACTTCGGAAACACGCGGTCGCGGCCCATGGCGAACGAGATGCGCCCTGAGCTCACGATCGCCGCCTGCAGCGAGGCGAGCGTGCCGCCGAGCACGGCGACGATCATCACGTTCTTCCAGAAGCCGCCGCCGATCTTGTCGCCGACGAAGGCGAGGATGTTTGCCTCGTTGCCCTGCATCGTGCCGAACGGCGCGATGCCCTGGAAGGCGAAGATCACGAACGAGTAGATGAAGAACAGGATGACGACGCTGAGGATCGCGGCGCGGCCCGCCTGCTTGCCCCTGGCTTCCTCACTGACATACGCGGCCGTATCCCACCCGGAGAACAGGAAGATGGCGATGAGGAGGCCCGTGATCAGGCCCGTCTTGGGAAGAGTGAAAAGCGAGCCGAGCGTGTGCAGCGAACCGGAGAGCCCCGTGAAGTAGATCATCACGATCGCGGCGACGGCGAAGCCGATCATGAGCAGGTACTCGAAGATCGCCCAGCCCCAGTTGAAGCGCGCCGACAGCTTGATGCCGAGCGCGGCGATGATGAGGACGAGGATGTTGAAGACGGAGCCGACGAGGGCGACGTCGTACTTGCTGTTGGCGGCGGCATTGCTGAAGAAGCTGAGGAAGTAAGTGCCCAGCGGCACCGTGAGGCTGGTCGTGCCGATCGTGTAGTACATCAGCATGATCCAGCCGGCGAAGAAGCCGGCGTGTGGGTTGAGCGCCCGGCCCACCCATGAGTACGTCGCGCCGGCGCTCGGCTGCCAGGCGTTGAGCCGCTGGTAGCCGATGGCGATGCCGATCATGGGGATGAAGCAGATCAGGATCGGCAGGAATGTGTGGTAGGTCACGGCGACCATGAGGCCGACGATGCCGACGGCGATGCTCTGCGTCGGCCCCGAACTCGCCAGGGCCATGATGACGACATCGCCGATGTGCAGGGCACCGGCCTTGAGACCTTTCTCGCTGGCGGCACCCGTCGCGGGTGCCCTTGTGTTCACTTCAGACATCTGCTCCACCTTTCAATCGCGAGAACCATGGGAACCGGCGTCAGCGCCCTGTGTGTACGGGCAAGACACCCCAGTCGCGCAGGTCCGCCGGCCGCAAGAGGCGGCGGGCCGTCTGGCCTGAAATGTAGAAGACGAACTCGTCGGCTGCGTAGAACTGCTCGAAGCAGTCGAACGGCAGGTCGTCGGCGGTGAAGCTCACGCCGCGCAGGCGCACCACGTTCGCCTTGGCGGCGAGTTGCAACAGGCGTCGCTCGCGAGCGCCCGCGGCGAGGACCTCGAGATACTGCTCCTCGTGGTCGTCGACGAGCGCGTGGTCGCGGGCCAGGAGGTCGTACAGCGATCCGGTCAGTTCATCCCGCCGTCGGCCGAGGTCCGGGGCGAGCGTCTGTGGGATGAGCGCCTGCTCGATGACGAGCGGCTGCTCGTCCAGAAGCCGCAGGCGCACGATCTGCCAGACGAGTGCGCCCGAGCCCAGGCCGAGTGCCTGAGCGACTGTCGGTCGGGGCACGGCGGGCCGGACCTCGAGCACCCGCGTCTGCACGTCGGGCGAGCTCCCCTGCTCCGCGAGCGTGGCGAGCAAGCTGCCGCTGTGCATCGGCTCCGAGACGATGCGCGTCCGCGCGACGAACGTGCCGACACCCTGATGGCCCGTCACACGCCCAGCGTGCGCCAGCTCGTCAAGCGCGCGGCGCACGGTGATGAGGCTGACGCCGGCGCGCTCCGCCAGCTCCCTGTGCGTGGGCAGGATACTGCCCGGCTGCAGTCCCTGCGAGACGATGAGCTCCTCGATGAGGTCGATCACCTGGTGGTAGCGCAGGCGGGGGCGGGCGCCGGAGGACCGGCCGGCAGGCCGGCGGCCCGGCGCCCGTACTTCGTCGCGAGGCTCCAACAGGCTCATGCCGTCACGCGCCGGCGCGCTCGCGCGCCAGCACCTGCAGCGACTCGTTCGCCGCCGCCAGGGTCTCGTCGACATCGGCATCGGTGTGCACCATGCTGACGAACAGGTTCTCGTACTGGCTCGGGTGGAAGAGCACGCCGCGCAGGAGCATCTCCTGCCACCAGCGCGTGAAGCGCTCCTCGTCGGCGTACGCGCAGGCGTCGCGCCAGTTCCTGATCGGATGCTCGCTGAACCAGATCTGGAAGACCGTGCCCAGGCCCTCGACGCGCGCCGGGATGCCGTGCGCGGCCGCCAGGTCGCGCAGACCGGCGGCGAGCCGGTCGCCGACGGCGCGCTGGCGCTCGAAGAACCCGGGCTCGGCGAGCAGGTCCATCGTCGCCGAGACCGCCGCGCACTGCACGACGTTGGCGTTGTACGTTCCGCTGTGCGAGTACTTGCCCTCGGCGATGAGACCCATGACCTCGCGGGTGCCGCCGATCGCGGCCACGGGGAAGCCGCCGCCGAGGCCCTTGGCCAGGGTCGTGAGGTCGGGCAGCACGCCGAACCACTCCTGGCCGCCGCCGCGGCAGAAGCGGAATCCGGTGATCACTTCGTCGAAGATCAGCAGCGCGCCGTGCTTGCGCGTCTCGGCGCGTAGAAGCTCCAGATAGCCGGGCTCGGGGAGGATGCAGCCGGTGTTGAACATCGCCGGCTCGGTGATGACGGCGGCGATCTCGTCGCCGCGCTTGTCCATCAGCTTGCTGAAGCTCTCAGGGTCGTTCCAGGTGAGCACGACCAGCGTGTCGGCGAGCTCGAGCGGCAGGCCGGGACCCATCGGCACCGGCCGCGGCGACGCCTGCGGGCCCGCGGCCGCCGGGTCCACGTGGTTGCTCCAGTACACGGTGTCTTGCCAGCCGTGATAGTGGCCTTCGAAACGCACGAGGATGCGGCGGCCGGTTACGGCCCGCGCGAGGCGCACGGCGGTGCCGACCGCCTCGCTGCCGGAGTTGGTGAAGCGCACCATCTCGAGACTGGGCACGGCGTCGATCACTTTGCGCGCCGCCTCGACTTCGAGTTCGTGCGGCAGGCCGAAGCACGTGCCGTAGTCGGCGCAGGCGTCGGCCACCGCCCTGGTGACCACCGGGTGGCGGTGGCCGAGGATCATCGGCCCGAGACCGAGCAGGTAGTCGAGGTACTCGTTGCCGTCGACGTCGCGGAGGCGCGCGCCGGAGCCCTGCGCCATGAACGGCGGGTACGGCTTCCAGCCGAACGTGACGGTGCGTGCGCTGCTGCCGGCGCCGCCGGGGATGATCGCGCTGGCCGCGTCGAACAGCTGCTGCGAGCGCGGCGTCTTCTGCCGGTATGCCTGGTCGAATTCCATGGAACCTTTCCTTCAGCGTTTCGGAACGGATCGTCGCGACAGGATGGATACAGGACTCATCATACTTGGTATGCTATATATGAACAATCGCCTTGCTCCATGGTCGCCGCGATCTGGGGCAGGAAGAGAGGCCGCATATGTCTGTGATGCGCGACGAGATCTTTGAACAGCCCGAGGTGATCGCCCGGCTGGCGAGCCGGCCGGAGGCGTATCGGGCGGCGGCCGGGGAAGCGCGCGCCGCCGGCGCGCGCTTCGTGCTTTACGCCGCCCGCGGCACGAGCGACAACGCTGCGGTCTACGGCAAGTACCTGGCGACGATCGTCGCCGGTCTGCCGGCCGGCCTGGCGGTGCCGAGCGCGGCGACCGTGTACGATGCCGCGATCGACTTTCGCGAGTGCCTCGTCATCGGCATCAGCCAGAGTGGGGTCACTCCCGACGTGACGGAGTACGTCGCCCAGGCGCGCGAGCGCGGCGCCTTCACGGTGGCGATCACCAACGACGAAGGGAGCCGTCTCGCCGGCGCCGCGCATCGTGTGCTGGCGACGGGCGCCGGCCTCGAGCGCGCCGTCGCCGCCACCAAGACGTACACGAGCCAGCTCGCGGCGCTGGCGCTCTTCTGGGCGGAGTGGACCGGCGACGGGACCGTGCCCGAGATGATGAGCGCCGCCGTGCCCCAGGCGATGACGGCGGCGCTCTCTCTCGAATCGCGCGCGGTCGAGCTTGCCGGTCGCCTGCGCGCCGCCGAGCGCTTGCTCGTGACCAGCCGCGGCTACAACTACGCCACCGCGCTCGAGACGGCACTGAAGCTCAAGGAGACGAGCTACGTGGCGGCGATGCCCTACTCGGCCGCCGACCTCATGCACGGCCCGATCGCCGTCGTCGAGCCGGCGTATCCCGTGCTGGCGTTCGCGCCGGCCGGTCGCACTCAGGCCGGCATGCTCGAGACGATCGCGGAGCTGGGGCGGCGTGGCGCTGACGTGAGCGTCGTCACGCAGGCAGGCACGGCGGCGCCGGGTGCGACCGCCGTGCTCGAACTGCCGCAGGAGTTGCCCGAGGCGCTCTCACCGCTGGCGGCCATACTGCCCGGGCAGTTGTTCGCCTGCCATCTGGCGCTGGCGCGCGGCCTCGATCCCGACCGGCCGCGCGGCCTCAACAAGGTCACGCGCACCTACTGAGCGACCAGCGCTCGACGTGCTGGAGGCGATGGGCGCAGCTACTTCGCCTGAGGCATGATCCACCGGCTGCGCCGC
>PKYG01000012.1 GCA_003132585.1 Actinomycetota bacterium | reverse complement strand
GGGTCGGTGGCCTAAGTGGGCGGACGCCAGTTCGTCGCGATCCTGCGCAAGGACCTCATCCGCGAGCTGCGCACCAAGGAGATGCTCATCTCGATGTTCCTCTTCGTGATGCTCGCGATGGTGATCTTCCACTACGCGTTCAGCGTGAAGGAGAACGTCGACCTCACCTACTTCACCGGCGGCATGCTCTGGGTGACGTTCATCTTCGCCGCGCTGCTCGGCCTCAACCGATCGTTCGCCCAGGAGAAGGACGAGAACTGCCTGGACGGCCTGCTGCTCTGTCCGGTCGACCGGGTGACGATCTTCTTTGCCAAGATGGCCGGCAACCTGATCTTCCTGGCGATCATCCAGATCGTCGCGATACCGGTGTTCACGGTCTTCTTCGTCAAGCACGGGTACTTCGGCCGGCTGCCGTCATTTCTGCTCGTCGTCCTGCTCGCCGACCTCGGCATCTGCGCGCTCGGCACGTTGCTCGCGACGATCTCGATGAACACCCGCGCGCGCGACCTGCTGCTGCCGATCGTCTTCCTGCCGCTGATCGTGCCTGTGCTGATCGCGGCGACGTCGGCGACCACGGCGATCTTCTCCGGTGACAGCGAACTCGGGCCGTTAGGGGCTAGACTGGTGTTCTTGGCTATGTTCGACATCGTCTTCATGGTCGCCGCGTACGGCACCTATGACTTCGCGATAGGAGAATGAACGTGATTCTCAAGCGGCTCCTGACCGCGCCGGCGCTCTTCGCCGCTGCCGGCGCGCTGCTCGCCGCCGGCCTGCTGCTGGCGTTCCTCTACGCGCCCACCGACAGTTCGTCGATGGGCTTCAGTCAGAAGATCTTCTACTACCATGCGCCGATCGCCGAGTGCGCTCTGCTCGCCTTCGCCATCGCCTTCGTCGCGGCGATCCTCTATCTGCGCTCCGACGATCCCAGGTACGACGTGCTCGGCATGGTCGCCATTCGGCTGGGGCTGCTCTTCAGCCTGCTGGTGATGGCGACAGGGATGATCTGGGGCCGGGCCGCGTGGGGCGTGTGGTGGACCTGGGAGCCGCGGCTGACGACGTTCTTCGTCGTCTGCCTGCTCTACACGGCTTACTTCGTGCTCCGCCAGACCGTCGAGGAGGAGTCGCGCCGCGCGACCTTCGCGGCGCTGTTCGCGATCGTTGCATTCATCAGCGTGCCGTTCACTTTCTTCGCCACGCGTCTCATGCCCTCTGGCCTGCACCCGGTGGTGATCGGTCCCGGCGGCGGGGGCATGCCCGGCAGCGACCTGCTCGCGTTCTTCGTCAGCATGATCGGCATGACGCTGCTGTTGCTGGCGATGCTCCGGCAAGAACTCGCCGTGGAGCATCTCAAGGAAGAGCTGCACCATCTCAAGAACCGTATCGGAGCGTGATTCGATGACACTCGCCGAAGCCGTCAAGTACGTCGCCGCCGCGTACGCGATCATCCTGATCGTGCTCGTCGCCTACAGCATGTTCTCGGCGCGCCGCATCAGCGCCTTGCAGCGCGAGCTGCAGGTGCTCGAGGAGGCCGTCGACAAGAGCGCCAAGCGCCTCGGCGGGGAGTAGCCGGACGTGGAACGCACCTCCGTCATCCTGCTATGGGTCGCGTTCCTGCTTTACGGGGCGGCGTTCGCCGTGTTTCTCTACCACCTGTTCTCCAAGCGCGAGAGCATGAACCGGCTGGGCCTGCTGATCGCCGCCGGTGGGTGGGCCGCGCAGACGGTCGCCCTCATCCTGCGCGGCGTTGCCGCCGGGCACGCCCCGGTGGTCGGCGCCTACGAGTCGCTCGCAGTTGCCGCCTGGGCGATCGTCACCGTCTACTTGCTGCTTGAGTGGCGCACTGGCGTCAAGGCCGTAGGTCTGTACGTGATGCCGGCGGTCTGCATCTTTCTCGGTCTCGCCTGGTTCAACTACGATGCGCCGAGCGCCCTTCTGCCGGTGCTCAAGAGCGACCTGGTCGTGCTGCACGTCACCGTCATCCTGATCTCCGTGGGCTGCTTCTTCGTCGCCGGCGGCGCGGGGCTCATCTACCTCATCGAGGAGACGCAACTCAAGCGCCGCCACACCGTCCCCGTGATCGGCCGGCTGCCTTCGCTGGCGACGCTCGACAGGCTCATCTACCACGCGATCCTCTTCGGTCTGCCCTTCCTCACCATGGGCATGGTCGCCGGCGTCATCCGGGCCGAGAGGTGGGGCGTGAAGCACTGGTACATCGACGCGACGCCGATCCTGTCGGTGGTCGTCTGGGCTCTGTACGTGGTTTTCGTCTACGGTCACATGCGGGCGGGCTGGAGGGGCCGGCGAGCTTCGTACTTCGCGCTCGCCGGCCTGATCGTGCTGCTCTTCATCCGCTTCGTCGCGGAGCCTTATCTCGGTAACTTCCACACGTACGGAGGTTAGTCGGTGCTCGTCGTCGTCACCGGCATCTCACACAAGACGGCGCCGCTCGAGTTGCGCGAGCGCCTTGCGCTCGACGACCCGGCGGCCGTCGACGTCGCGCGCGGACTGCTCGCCGACGAGGGCGTCGGCGAGGCGGTCGCGCTCTCGACCTGCAACCGCACCGAGCTTTATGTGTACGCGAGCGATTCGCTGGCCGCCCGCCAGGCCGCTTTGCGGCTGCTGGCGGCCAAGGCCGATGTCGCTGTCGCCGAGCTCGAGCCGAGCGTCTATAGCTACTCCGGCGACGCGGCAATCGCGCACCTCTTCCGCGTTAC
>PKYG01000030.1 GCA_003132585.1 Actinomycetota bacterium | reverse complement strand
TGAGCAGCGCCACCTTGCCGATCTCCTTGAGATACATGCGCACCGGGTCGGTGGTCGACGTCTTCACCGAGAGGTCGAGCTTGGGGATCGCCTCCTCCTCGGGCTTGGCCTCGGCGCCGTCGCCGGAGAGCGGCTCGTCGCCCTCGATGATGTCGATGCCGAGGTCGTTGAAGAGGAGGAAGAGGTTGTCGATCTGGTCGGGGGTCAGCTCGACGTCGCGCAGCATGTCGTGGATGTGCTCGGCGTTCAGGTAGCCCTGCTCGCGACCATCGGCGACCAGCTTCCTGACCTCGTCGATGCTCAGCTCCGGCGATTCGCTTGACTGGCGTTCTTCTGGCATGTCGCGCAAGGTCTTCTCTTCTACTCCTCTACTGGGATGAGGCGGATGGCTTCGCGGATCTCGCGGCGCATGGTTTGCAGCCACACCGCAGCGGCGGACGGAAGTCCTCGTGAAGCCTATCCAGTCTACGCTCCTCGAGGCAGGGCACAAGGAGCCCAGCGAGACCGGCGGCGACACCAAGAAGCGCCCGCTGGGCCGAGAACGCATTGCCGTGTCGGCGTCTCGTCGGCTCATGGCAAGAACCCGCCGCTCATTGCCCTCTTCTGAGAAGAGCACAGGACTGGTGGTGATGTACGATCGCGCGTCTGCCGTGAGCTGTGTTGCGGAACCGCGCTCGAGTTTGGGGCCGGTGGACGGATCCGTGTGGAGCGCCTGATAACATTGGCCACATCGGAGTTGCAGTACGACCGGGGCTTCTCGCCCAGCTTGGACCCCTTTGGTATTGGCGGTGACGCGCCGCCAGCTAGTGCCATAGCGCGGGCGATGGATTGACCGTGAAAGGGCTGCATTGACTACTGTCGAAGACGTGTTCCCAAGTACGTTGCGATTCCCCGTCGGCTTCGCCGATTGGGATTGCCCGAGGAGCTTGTGTCTGGGGGTCGAGTGACTGCTGTGTGTACGGTGGCGAGCGAGGAAGTCGTCCGCGACGCGCTCCGACGCCAGGTGCTGGCCGAGTCGGATGTACAGTTGGCCGTCGATGAGTTCTGGGTGCCTCGCTCGAACGAGCGTGCCGACCTGGTTGTGATCGGCCGGTCGATGGATGGCTTTGAGATCAAGACGGAGCGGGATACGCTTCGGCGGCTGCCGCGACAAGCCTTGGCATACGGTCGTGTCTTCGACTGCTGTTCCGTGGTGATTGCCGAGAAGCACTGCTACCACGCGACAGAGGTACTACCCTCTTGGTGGGGGATCAGTACGATCTTCGTCAGTGAGACCATCACGTTCGTGGCCGTACGTTGCCCCCAGCCCAACCCTGCCATTGATATCGAGACGATTGTTCGCTTGCTCTGGAGAGACGAAGTGATCTCGGCGTTGAGTCGCTTGGGACAGGAGGCCGATCAGCGCAGTTCACGAGGTGCGTTGTGGGAGGAGCTCCTGGGCGCTGTCAGCACCGAACAACTGAGAAACATCGTGCGCCAGGCTATGCTTGATCGCGATCCAGCTCGGGCGAGAATCCGGACACGGCGATTTTCGACGCAGCATGTCGCAGCCGAAGCTGGTCGGTGACGAACTGGAAGTGATGTGATGTACCTGCGCCTCGCCAAACGTTCTGTGCCCCGGGCTCCATAGCCCCGCGAGCGCACTCGTCGATTAAGCGGTCGCCCCAACTGTAGGTGCTGCCCGCGAACTCCGCGCTAGCGACGAGCTGTTCGCACAGCAGTCTGTACTGAGCCTTTCCCTCCTGGATCACTGAGCCGCGACCGCGAGCGATGAGCGTAGTGTTGCTGGAGGTGTAGCGGATGTTCGCCCGCATCCCGGGTCCGCCGTCATCGCGCGGTGGCTGTGGATGCTGAACCGCGTAGTCGCCGTAACTCGGCACGCGAGAGACGCCGCTCTGAGCAATTTGTTGCCACAGGTCCCACTCGCGCCGGGGCAGCGAACCGACCGTTCCTTCGTTGATGCAGCTCAACGTTGCGGGCATTGACGTGCCCAACAACGCAACCCCTCGCCATCTCCCAACCGAGAGCATGTCGTTCAAGGACGCCGCGAAGTCCTCGACGTTAAGCTCGGCGTCGGGATCGAGGTGTTCCAGATCAACCAATAGATCAGCATTGCCCACATCGCCGGACACCGTACTGAGCAGCTCGGCTAGATAGGCGCTCCAGGTCGTGCCCACGGGAGGAACGAGCTTGCGCATACGAATCCGCACCGCCAGACCGTGGCCGTCCGCAAGTGCCGCATCTCGCACCAGTGCGCAATGAGTCTCACTGCTTTCACCCACCCAGATGACCGGGACAAAGCGAAGCCGTCGCTTTCGGGCTGCGGCGTAGATGGACTCAAGGACGGTGACCCTGCCCTTCGAGGTGACGACGGGGAAATCTGGCGCAAGACGGACGATGTCGAGGTAGAAGGGGTGGATCCCCACTGCACTGGCCGCCTTCGCGACCCACGACGCGATCGTTGATGAGTTGAGCGGCTCGCCCCGATGCTTCTGCCCGACAAAATGGACGAGAGGCGTCATTCGCTCCCAGACTTCGAGGGATGCTTGACGCAGAGCTTCCAGCTCGCCAGGTTTGTTCTGTAGCGCGACGACGTAGTGTCCGCTGTCGGTCGGCAGCGACTCGAACGGGTCTTGTCGGATGAGGGGTAACTGTACCATGGCACCTTCGATGTTCCCATGATACAATAACCCCAAGGGTTATAGAATGACAAGTGGAGCTCACCATAGAGACATCCTGGTCGGACCACAAACTCGAGAAGAAGTGCGCAAGCGACAGGCTGGGTCAGCGCGAATGGGGCGCCGAGCACTGGAGGCTGTTGAAGCGTCGCCTCGCTTCGCTGCGTGCGTCGCCGACGTTGAAGAGCATGGAAGGCGTTCCCGGTCATTGCCACCAGCTTGGAGCCGACCGGCGAGAACAATTTGCCGTGGACCTCTGGGGCTCATATCGACTCGTTTTCGTCGCAGACCATGACCCGATCCCCCGACTTCAAGACGGCGGGATTGATCGCAGCCTGATCACGAAGGTCTTGATTGTAGAGGTGGTTGACTACCATGGCGAATAGACAATCCGCTTGGAAGCCCGACTGGGCCGTCGCTCCCGGTGAGATTCTGCTTGAGGCTCTGCAAGATCGCGGCATGTCGCAGTCCGAACTCGCCCGCAAAATGGGTCGTCCCTTCAAGACGATCAACGAGATCATCAACACGAAGACTGCCCTGACGCCCGACACGGCAATTCAGCTCGAGCGAGCTCTCGGCATTGGTGCGACGTTCTGGAACAACCTTGAGTCAGCCTACCGGGAGCATCTTGCTCTGGCCCGGGCACGTGAGGAGTTGGAGGCCAACGCTGCTTGGGCCGATGCATTCCCGATTCAAGACCTCGTGCAGCACAAGCTGCTTGAGCGCGGTTCCACCAAGGGTGAGACTGTTGCAGCGCTTCTTCGGTTCTTCGCCGTGGGCAGTCCCAGCGCCTGGGAGAGCGAATGGCTTGCGCCGACCGTCACTCTCCGCGCGTCTGCTGCCTTCGCCTCGTCCCCCTATGCTGTTGCGGCTTGGCTTCGATGGGGAGAGATTGTCGCTGCAGACGTCGATACCCAGCCGTTCGATCGGCAACGGCTGGCCGCTGCTTTGGGCGAAGTTCGAGGACTCACCCGCCGCGAACCCTTCACCCAATCTGTTGTTCACGTCCAGAAGCTGTGTGTGACCGCCGGCGTGGTCGTTGTTCTGACGCCTGAACTTGGCAAGACTCGTCTCAGCGGAGCGGCTCGCTGGCTTGCGTCTGACAGGGCCCTGATTCAGCTGAGTCTGAGACACAAGTCCGATGATCACTTCTGGTTCAGCTTCTTCCACGAAGCGAGCCACCTACTCAGCCGAAAGCGCCACGACCACGTGGATGCGGCCGATGCAAGCGATGAAGGCGTGGGCAGTGAAGAGCAAGCCGTCAATCGTGTCGCGAGAGATCTGCTGATACCCCCGAAGGACTATGCCCGCTTCGTCTCGGCCGGATCATTCACCCCTGAGGCCGTGCGGAATTTCGCCCAGCAGCAGGGCATTGCGCCAGGTATCGTGGTTGGCCGAATTCAGCGAGAAGGGCTGATCGAACAGTCGCATCTTAACGACCTCAAGAAGCCGATTCAGTGGGCTCGGTTGGGGTAGCGGCGGCCGGATCTTCACAACAGAAACTAGACGATTCCGTAGTTGCAGGAAGGCGCCCATGATCATGGAGTCCGCCGTTACCGGGCCGCCACGCTGGTCGGCGGCCCGTCGGCAGGTCTGCACGACTGGCTGCACAGGGCGGTGTTCCGGCCATCGGCGAGGTTCGTGTGACCTGTGCGGGCGTTGGCATGTCACCAGAGAGTGCCTAGGAGCCGGTCGTCGAAAGGCTTGAAGCTAGGGTGAGTTATCGCGTCAAACGCACTCGCGTCGTGAGGAACACCTCAGTACGCCGCCGGGCGCGCGACCGATCAGGTCGGGTAGACCGTCACTTCCGTGGCTTTGACCGAGGCCCAGATCGGGCCTCCGTCGTCGAGGTGCAGTTCAGCTACGGCGGCCGGCGTGACTTCTGCGATCAGCCGCACCGCGCCGGCGACCTGCACGCGGATGCGCTCGCCGGCGACGTCGAGGTTCTCGACCGAGCCGCGCCAGACGTTCCGCGGCGAGCCTTCAGGGCGGACGCGGTGCAGGGCAACTGCCTGGGGCCGCACGACTGCGAAGACGTCGCCCGAGAACTGGCCCGCGTCGGCCGCGACGAGATGTTGGCCGCCGGGCAGCTCGATCGCGCCGCCTTCGGCGCGGCCTTGGAACAAGTTGAGCCCGACGAGCTCGGCCACATAGCGCGAGCGTGGGTGCGCGCTCACGTGCGCGGGCGCGCCCGACTGCGTCACGCGCCCGTCCTCCAGCACGATGAGCTGGTCGGCCAGCGTCAACGCTTCGATGGGGTCGTGGGTGACCATGAGGCAGGTACCCTCGTACGAGGCGAGATGGCGCCGCAGATCGCGGCGCAGCTCGACGCGGGCGCCGGCGTCCATCGCCGCCAACGGCTCGTCGAGCAGCAGCAGACGCGGGTCGGTCGCCAGCGCGCGAGCCAGGGCGACGCGCTGGGCCTGGCCGCCCGACAACGCCTTTGGCCGGGCGCCCCCTTGCGCGCTCAGCCCCATGCGCGCGAGCCACTCGGCGGCGCACCCGCGTGCCTTGCCGCGGGCCATGCCGCGGGCGCGCAGCCCGAACGCCACGTTCTCGAGCACCGTCAGGTGCGGGAAGAGCAAGTAGTCCTGAAAGACGACGCCGACCGGGCGGTGCTCGGTTGGGACGCGCACGCTAGCCTCGGTGTCTTCGAGCACTGCGTCCTCGAGCACGACGCGGCCGTTCGCCAGTGGGACAAGGCCCGCCAGCGCTCGCAGCAGCGTGGTCTTGCCGGTCGCGTTGGGGCCGAGCAGCACGGCCACCTGGCCGTGCGAGACGGCGAGCTCAGCGTCGAGCGCGAGGGTGCCCTTCTGCAGCTGGACGCGGGCCTCGAGGCTCATCGGCCCGCCACCGGGCGACTCGGCGAAAAGGAATGCCGCCAACGGGGCGTCATGAGGTCGGGAACCAGCGATCGCGCAGGGCCACCAGCACTGCCAGCGAGAGGATGAGCATGACGAGGCTGAGAGCGATCGCTGCCTCTGGGTTGGTCTCGAGCGCCAGGTACACGGCCAGCGGCATGGTTTGCGTGCTGCCGGGGAGGTTGCCGGCGAAGGTGATGGTGGCGCCGAACTCGCCGAGCGCGCGCGCCCAGCAGAGCGCGGCGCCCGCGCCGAGCGACGGCGCGATAAGCGGCAGGGTGACCCGGCGGAAGGTGGTCCAGCGGACGGCGCCCAGCGTCGCGGCCGCGTCCTCGTACCGGCGGTCCATGGCGCGCAGCCCTGCCTCTACCGTGATGACGAGGAACGGCATAGCGACGAAGGCCTCCGCCATCACGGTGGCGGTCGTGCTGAACGGCAGCGTCACATGAAGCCAGCGGTCGAGCCACTGGCCGACCAGGCCGCGCCGCCCAAAGGCGAGCAGCAGGGCGACACCGCCGACGACCGGCGGCAGCACCATCGGCAGGGTCACTAGCGCGCGCACGAGGTTGCGGCCCGGGAACTTGACGCGGGCGAGCAGCCAGGCGAGTGGTATGCCGAGCAGCGCCGAGACGGCGACCGCGGCCAGCGAGCACTCGAGCGATAGGCGCAATGCGGTGGGCACGCCGGGGGCGACGAGGTCGCTGGGCAGGCGCCGCCAGGGCGTGCGTAGGACCAAGCCGATCAGGGGGATGGCGAGGAAGGCGACGGCGAGCGCCGCCAGGAGCACGAATCCGGCCGGGGCGCGGCCGACCGCCCGTTTGGGCGGCCGGCCGACCCGCGGCCGGTCTGCTTCGTGCTCGCGTTCGCGACCGGGAATGCCGCCTGCGGTCACCAGGCCCTCCTGGGGCTCGCGCTCAGGGGACCGGGCGTGGTCATTGCGACGGCGGGAGGAACCCGAAATCGCGCAGGGTCTGCTGGCCTGCGGCCGACAGCACGTAGTCGACGAACGCCTGCGCGTCGCTTGCATGCTTGCTCGCCTTCACGACTGCGATGGGGTAGTGGGCGATGACGTTCTGCGCTGCGGGGATCTGCACCCCGTCGACACTGCCCGCGGCCGCTTGGACGTCGGTCACATAGACAATGCCCGCGTCGGCTTCGCCCAGCGAAACCTTGGTCACAACGGCCTTGACGTTGTCTTCGAGCGACACCGGGTGCACCGCGATGCGCAGTGCGTCGAGCGCCTGGCTCGCGTACTTGCCGGCCGGCACTGCGGGCGCCGCGAGCACGACCTTGAGGCTCGCTTTTGACAGGTCGGCGAGGCTCCGGATACCGAGAGGATTGCCTTTGGCGACGACGATCTCCAGTGTGTTGTCGGCGAAGATTGCGGGCGTCTCGAGCAGGCCGGCGACCGCGTCGAGGTTGGTCTTGGAGGCTGAGGCGAAAACGTCGGCAGGCGCACCCTGCCCGATCTGCGTGGCCAGTACTTGGCTGCCGGCGAAGTTGAAGGCGACCTTCACACCCGGGTGAGCCGCCGTGAAGTCGGCGCCCGCTTTGGTGAAGGCCTCGGTTAGCGAGGAGGCGGCGAACACGGTGATCGTCGCCTGTGGGCTGGCGCCGCTGCTGGTGCTGGTACCGCTGCTCCCGCATCCCGCGGACAGCAGTGCCACGAGCAGCAGCAGCGCCAGCGCTGCTGCCCCGACAGTCAGCCAGCGCCATCGCGCGAAGCCAAGGTGGGCAAGGGTGGACGAACGGACGGGCGTGCGCATTTCGTACTCCTTTCCAAGCACGGGGAGGTCCAGGCGTTTCCACCTCGGGCCCACGACAGCGCGCGTGTCGCGCTGACCCACGGTCTTTCCGTGGTACGGCCCAGCGCCCGTAGCGAGTGCCTTAGGGCGGTGGGCTTGGAGTCGGTGAGAAACACTATCACCGCTGGCAACTCGGGCGCCATATCGCTGCATCTGTGGCATCCGCGGCCGCTATCGGCCGGTGCACACCTTCTGGGAGCACACACACGGCATCACAGCGGCCGACATCGATGCGCCCTGAGGCTCGGCAGAGCGAAGACGAGCGTCGGCACGGCGTCGGCGATGAAGGTGTTGTGCGGGCAGAAAGCAGGCTGCACATGTCGTGCAGACTTGTGTCAGCGTGTGCCCCTGGCAGAGGCGTCCCCCCATGTGACTAGAATAGGAAGGCCGTGGACGCCCTCGAAGCCTACTTCGCCGAGCTGAGCGCCAATCGCACCGCCGGAGCGGTGCCGGAAACGTCGGGCTACGGCGCCCTGCAGAACCTCCTCAATGAGATCGGTCACAGACTCAAGCCGCGCGTGCGCTGTGTGATCAACCCGGCCAACCAGGGCGCGGGCATCCCTGACGGCGGGCTCTACGTCGCCAACCAGTTCGAAAAGCAAACTGGCGCGCCACTGCCCGGGCAGCTCCCGGCGCGCGGGGCGATCGAGGTCAAGCCGGCGAGCGACTCCGCCGCCGCGGTCGCCGAGAGCGAGCAGGTGCGCAAGTACGTAGAGCACTACCGCCAGGTGCTGGTCACCACCTACCGCGAGTTCGTGCTCGTCGGCTACAACGCTGAGGGCGAGCGTACGGCACTGGAGCGCTTCTCGCTGGCCGAGACCGAGGTGGGCTTCTGGGTGCTCGCGGCAACGCCGCGCAAGAGCGCGGCGGCCTACGGCGAGCGCCTGGCCGAGTTCCTCAAGCGCGCGCTTTTGCGCCAGAGTCAGATCGTCTCGCCGCAGGAGCTCGCCTGGTTCTTAGCCTCGTATGCCCGCGAGGCACGCGCTCGCGCCGAGGAGCGTGACCTGCCCAACTGGAACAACACGCGCGTCGGGCTCGAGGAAGCGCTGGGCATGAGCTTCTCCGGCGAGAAGGGCGAGCACTTCTTCCGATCGACCTTGGTGCAGACGCTCTTCTACGGCCTCTTTGCCGCTTGGGTCTTCTGGGCCGAGCACCACGAACTCACAGACGTGCGAGCGCGCTTCGACTGGCGCTCGGCCGCCCAGTACCTGCACATCCCCATCCTGCAGAAGCTCTTCTACGACTTCTCCCAGCCGGGACCGCTCGGTGCCCTGCGCATCGACGAGGTGCTCGACTGGGCCGCCGAGGCGCTCAACCGCATCGACCGCGCGAGCTTCTTCGCCACCTTCGAGCTGAGTCACGCCGTGCAGTACTTCTACGAGCCCTTCCTCGAGGCGTTCGACCCGGAGCTACGCAAAGAGCTCGGGGTCTGGTACACACCGCCGGAGATCGTGCAGTACATGGTCACCCGCGTCGATCAGGTGCTGCGCTCCGAGCTGGGCATCGCCGACGGCTTGGCCGACCCCAGCGTGGTCGTGCTCGACCCCTGCTGTGGTACCGGCGCGTATCTGGTCGAGGTGCTCAACCGCATCGCCAAGACGATGGGCGAGAAGGGCGACGATGCGCTTCTCGCCCACGACTTGAAGCACGCCGCCATGAGCCGCATCTACGGCTTCGAGATCCTGCCCGCGCCGTTCGTTATCAGCCACCTGCAGATCGGCATGCTGCTTCATCGCCTTGGTGCGCCTTTCGACGATGACTCCAACGAGCGCGCCGGCGTCTACCTCACCAACGCGCTCACCGGCTGGGATCCGCCTACCGAGCCCAAGCAGCACCTGCTCTTCACCGAGATGGAGGAGGAACGTGACAAGGCCCAGGCGGTCAAGCAACACGCGCCGATCCTGGTGATCCTGGGAAACCCGCCGTACAACGGGTTCGCCGGCGCGGCGATGGACGAGGAGCGCGACCTGGTGACGGCCTATCGGGCCGTCAAGAAGGTCGCCCCGCCACAAGGGCAGGGCCTGAACGACCTCTACGTGCGCTTCTTCCGCATGGCCGAACGGCGCATTACCGAAGGCGCCGAGGGGCGCGGCATCGTCTGTTTCATCAGCAACTACTCGTGGCTCGACAGTCTCTCGTTCACCGGCATGCGCGAGCGCTTCCTTGAGGTCTTCGACCACATCTGGATCGACAACTTGCACGGCGATCGAATCATCTCCGAATACGCCCCAGACGGTCGGACCAGCGAGACGATCTTCGCGATTCAAGGCAAGTCGCCGGGGATCAAGATCGGGACGGCCATCGGTCTGCTCTCCCGAACGGGACGTGAGAGCGCCAGGAGCGTCATCGACTACCGGGACGTGGACGCCGCACGAGCCGACGATCGGCGAAAGGATCTCTTGTCGGGTTCTGACGACAGCTACCGCGCGCTGCAGCCGCTGCCAGACC
Source organism: Actinomycetota bacterium (assembly GCA_003132585.1). Taxonomy (GTDB): domain Bacteria; phylum Actinomycetota; class Thermoleophilia; order UBA2241; family UBA2241; genus PALSA-647. Next base: position 23,908 of record PKYG01000030.1, on the reverse strand, counting down.
TCGGTCTGCCGCTCAAGCCGCGTGAGCTGGCCGGCGACTATCTTGCCTGGCCGACGCTCCCCGAACTCTTCCCAGTGTCATTCCCCGGGGTCAAGACGAGCCGGGACGACGTGGTCGTAGACATTGATCGCAATCGTCTCGAGAACCGAATGCTCCAGTACTTCGACGCAGCGGTGAGCAACGAGGAGATCGCACGAATCTTGCCCGGTGCCATGGAGAGTGCCGGCGGTTTTCAGGCCGGCGCGACACGGACAGCACTGGTTCGGCGCGGATTCCTGCCTGAAAAGATCGTTCGCTACTGCTATCGGCCATTCGACAATCGTTGGCTGTACTGGGAGCCGGAAGCGGACCTGCTTGACCGAAAGCGGGAGGACTACTTTCCGCAGGCGTTCCCAGACAACGTCTGGCTTAGCGCCGGTCAGCGCAGTCGTAAGGTGGACTTCTACCAGCCCCAAGTCACACGTGTGCTAGCAGACCACCACATCGTCGAGTCGAATGTGGGCATGTTCCCCGTCCACTTGAATTCGGAGGCAAGCCCAGCCACGCTACTGGACTCAACTCGCGGTGGGCGCCTCCGCAACCTTAGTCCTGCATCCTCGCTCTACCTCGATTATGCCCGCGCAGGCGAACTCGACCTGTTTCATCACGTGATTGGGGTTCTGCATGCGCCGGAGTACCGGCGAGAGAACGCCGGCGCCCTCCGCCAGGACTGGCCCCGCATTCCTCTCCCCGCCACCGCGGACGTCCTCCTCGCCTCGGCCGAGCTCGGCCGAGGAGTCGCGGCACTTCTCGACGTGGAGTCGTCCATCGACGGCGTCAGTTCCGGTCAGGTTCGCTTCGAGCTGCGTCCTATCGGTTCCATCGCCAAAGCCGATGGCGGCCAGGTCAACCCCGCGGGGGGCGACCTCGCCGTCACCGCCGGCTGGGGCCACGCCGGCGCGGGCGGCATCTGCATGCCGGCTAAGGGACGCCTGGTCGAGCGCACCTACACCGACACCGAGCTTGGCGGATTCCGCGAGGGGCTGGCGGCAGTCGGGCTCACCGACGAGCAGCTCATGACCTGCCTGGGCGGCACCTGCTTCGACGTCTACCTCAACGAGGTCGCTCACTGGCGCTGCGTGCCCAAGCGCGTTTGGACTTACACGATCGGCGGCTACCAGGTGATGAAGAAGTGGCTCTCCTATCGCGAGCGTCCGCTGCTCGGGCGCGATCTCAAGCCCGACGAGGCGCGCTACGTCACCGAGATGGCGCGCCGCATCGCCGCCATTCTGCTGCTCGAGCCGGCGCTCGATGAGAACTACGAGCGGGTGAAGGCCCACATTTACCAGTGGCGGTCGGCGACGAGTTAGGCGTGAAGGAGATGTCACATGGGGCATCCCCTTGCCCCAGCGGTTGTCATCGAGTACCGTAACATCGCCATTTGAGGAGGTTACGGTTCGCGATGACAACTGACCAACCAGCCTCTCTGCTAAGAACGGCGGTGCTCCCGGGCGAGCCCGTGTCGCTAGGCGAAGCGGCTGACATCGCAAGAACGACGACAGACTTGGCGTCTCGGGCCTTGATCTATCTCGGCGCCGAAGGAACCTTCGTGCGTGTCCGGCGCCGTCTCTGGGTGCGCAGCGGAGCTGCGCCGGATCCCTACCGGCTGGGCGCGCGGCTCGCGCAGCCCTATGCCTTCGTCTACGGCTCGGCTTTGGCTCTGAACGGCGCCGGTCCGGCGGAGCGCAGCGAGATGCTCGTCTCCAGCCCGCACCGCTTCAGCGCCTTCGAGTTCGCCGGCATGCGCTACCGTTGGGCACGGCCCTGGATCGATGAGGGCATCGTCCGTGTGTCGGTGGGCGCTGAGTTCGTCCGCACGACGAGTCCCGAGCGCACGCTTGTCGACTGCATGCACATCCCTGCCAACGCCGGTGGCATCGACGAGCTGGCGCGAGCCATCGACATGCTGCCCGTACTCGACGCCGAGGAGGTCGTGCGCTGGGTCGACCACTATCACGAGGCTGCTCTGGCGGCGCGTCTTGGCTATCTGCTCGAGTCCTCGGGGCTGCATGAACCCAAGACGCCACTGATCCGCGCCCTGCACACGCGGCGTCCGTCCCACCTCGTCTACCTTGCCGAGCGTCGGCCTGGCGGGCGCCTCGTCTCTCGCTGGAACCTGATTGTGCCGCCCTACTTCGTCCCTGACAGCGCGTGATCTCGTACCCGGCACGGCGCTACTACGAGCGCGCCGCCACCGCGAGCGGCTACCCACTCGCTTCAATGGAGCGCGTCTACCGCTTGGCTGCCTTGCTCGGCGACATCGTCGCGCGAGTGCCCGACGAACTCCTACTGCGTGGTGGCAGCGCGCTCAACTTGCTGCACCTCGAGGCGCCGCGGCTCTCGGTCGACCTCGACCTCGACTACGTCGGTGCGACCGATGCGGAAGAAGCTCAACGGCGTCGACCGGCGTTGCTCGCTGAGCTTGAAGAGCTCGCCGGCCAAGCCGGCTACCGTGTGAAGCAGTTCCGGCAGAGCTATGCGATGGCGCATCTGATCCTGCGCTACGGGAACACCGCCGGCAGGAGTGACGCACTCAAGCTCGATCTCAACTTCCTTGACCGCGTGCCCGTTCTTGAGCCAGTGCGTCTGCCCCTTCGGCACCCGTTCGGCGACGATCTGGCTGCGCCGTCAGTGCTGACTTTCGCGCTCGACGAACTCGCTGCCAGCAAGATCATCGCCCTTGCGCGACGCGGTCTCGCCCGTGACCTCTTCGACGTCGGTGAACTGGCGCAGCTTCCTGACCTCGACCTCGAAGTTGTGCGCAATGTGCTTGTCGTTCGTGGCGCCGCCTATCCACCGCCGTCGCCCGAGCAGTACTCGGCGAGCGCCGGGGAGCAGGTGCGGCTGGTGGACTGGCGCGCCCAGGTCGTGGCTCTGGCGCGGCGTGATCAGCAAGTGGACCTTGTCACGGCACAACACCGGGCTGCGGAGTTGCTCCGTCGCGTGCTCAGACTGGAGCCGGGTCAGCTTCAGTTCCTGCGCGCGCTTGAGGCCGGCACGCTCGATGCCACGCTGCTCGGCGATTCCGCGCTGATGCTGCGAGCGCAGGCCAATCCTGGTCTGCTTTGGCGATTGCAGCGCGGCACCGCGGGGTTCGAAGAGCGCTAGATCGCCGTTCGAAAGCCTAGGTGCACGTCGGCTTGGTGTCGGCAGGCCCCGGAGAATGCCTGCTAGGGGGCACCTTCTTGGGGCCGGTCAGGTGTCCGTAACCTGTGCACGCTCCACCCGCTCCGTATTCCGCTCCACAATCCTGGTAGGGTGACAATGTGGGCGGTGTCTCAGGCAAGGCACCGGGTCTCGCCACGGGGGAGCTTTGGGAGTTTTCACGGAAGTGTCGCACTCTTCTCAAGGACTCACACGCTACGAGCAGCGCCTGGCCAAACCGCTGCCTGTCCTCTGGCGACCACTGCGCGATCTGCTCGTCGCCTTCCTGCTGTCGGCACTCCTGGCAAGCTGTGGCGGCACTGCTGGCACGCCGAGCGCTGCGCTGCCCACCGCCAAGGCGAAGCCTACGCACAGCGCCAAGCCGGCGAAGACGCCCTCTACCAAGCCGAAGCCGGCAAAGACAGCGGCGCCGACCAACGCCAGTGGTGGCGGCAGTGTCACGCTCGCCTTCGTCGACGTCGGCCAGGGCGACGGCATCGTCATCAAGGCCGGCTCCTGGGCGGGCCTTATCGACGGCGGCAGCGCCGGTAACGACACCGCGATCGCCGGCGAACTCTCCGCTCTCGGCATCTCGCGTCTCGACACGCTCGTCGTCACCCATCCGCACGAAGACCACATCGGCGACCTCGCGAGCATCGTCCAGCGCTACCGGCCGCGCGTCGCCTATAGCGATGCCACGGCGAGCACCGCCTGCTATCGGAATCTGATGTCGGCGCTGCACTCCGTCGGTGCGAAGATCAGCCACGCCTACCGCGGGCAGCGCCTGCACTTCGGCGCGCTCGTCGCTCAGGTGCTCAGCCCGGACACCTACATGGCGTCTGACTTGAACGCCGACAGCATCGTCCTTCTGCTCCGAATCGACGGCAGAGAAGTGCTGCTCACCGGCGATCTCAGCGGCCCCAACGAGGCCGCCGTCGGCTCGATCTGCGCCCGCGGCCCGCCGCTCTATCTGCTCAAGGTCGCCCACCACGGCTCCGCCTACTCGACCGGCGACAGCTTCCTCTCTGAGACACGGCCGCAGTACGCCGTCATCTCCGTCGGTCCGAACTCCTACGGTCACCCGTCACCGGCCACCCTCGCTCGCCTGCACGCCCACGGGGTGCGCACCTACTCGACGCAGAGAGACGGCACGATCACGGTGACCTTCTCCGCCTCCGGTGCGGTCTCTTGGCACTTCACCCGCTCCGCAAAGCCGGTCCAAGCGAGTGGCGGTTCGAGCGGCGGCGATGCGACCACCTCAACCGGCGGCGATCCCATCGTCTACATCACGGCCACCGGTGAGTGCTACCACCGCGCTGGCTGTCGCTACCTCTCCAAGAGCAAGATCGCCATCCACCTGAGCAAGGCCAAGGCCGAAGGTTACCGGCCCTGCAGCGTCTGCAAGCCACCCACCTAGAGCGGCAACGGCATTGTCACCCGCGCCGCTCTTTGTCACCCTCGAAGGCCGACAAGATCGTGGCGTACAGTCGCCTACGACCGGACGTTCTGTCACGTGTGGGCGTTGTCCCCGAATCGGTGGCCGGTCGGCTAGCAGGTGCCACGCGATGCCGGGACGGTGGTTGGTTGCGTCGCATCGCCACCAGCCCCAAGGCCACGGCGCCAGGATTGTCGGCAACGTGACGGAGTTCGCGATACCTGCCGTGCTCGCCGTGTGGTCGGTCGCCCATATTGACCAGTATACCCGCGGTCAGGCACCCGCTCTCGCGCGGCTTCTCGTCATTCCCTATGATGTGACACGCCGAGATCGAGCCTGATTCGCCTACACTCCCAACGGTCTGCCAACGTCAACCGCGTCCCGCGATCGTCACCCTCGCCGGCTGAACGGAGCGCCGCCTACAGTCGCGTGTGACCGGACGTTCTGTGCGTGTGGGCGAAGTCCCCGAAACGGTGGCCGGTCAGATCGGGAGGGCGGCTGCGCTGCAGTGCACCGGAGAAACAGCCGCCCTCTCGTCGGCCGCTTCTCGTGCCGTTGGCGGGGTGTAGGGTTGCCGTATCCAACGAGGGGGGGCCGCCATGGCCGTCATCAAGTGCGCCAATTGTGGAACGACCGTTAACGCAGAGGCAGAGGGCTGTCCGGACTGCGGAGCAGATCCGCGAACGGGCGAAGGAGGGGCGAAGCCGGGCGACTCGCCGCAGATCGACTCCTCCGGTTGACGCTGGGTGCAGAGGGGCACGAAAAGCGCTCAGGAGGGCTGTATGCGCGCCTCCGCCTCTAGTCGGCGGCGCAATTCGCGCCGTTCTTGCTGGGCGTGCTTCACCAGGACGGCAACGGCGCGCGCGCGACCAGACTGACCTGACCCCCTGAAATCGGTCCACCCTGAGGTTATGGTTCTCGGACCGAGAATCGCCGACCAGCTCACGCACGCTCTGTAGCGCTGTACGGCCTCTGGTGGCGTCGGCTTGCGGCGGCTCCTGGCGTAGCTGCTGGGCGTCTTCGCCGTAGCACACGTCGGCTTCGCGTCGGCGAGACGACAGAAGTCGCTGCAAGTCTTGGCTTTCTGACGGCTGAACACGACACCCACACCTCAATGTATTGCCCATACTGCGGGAGGCCATGCTTTCGGATCTTCCACTCCAACCGCACGGGTCGCCCAGTGGGGTCCAACTCCATCCCGGGTGCTTGACCTATCCTTTCACGCCGGCTGAGTCGCAATCCAACGACGGAGCGGCGCCAGCCGGCGCCGCTCCGGGCAGTGCGGCGATGGCAGCGGCACCGCCCTCGCGCTCGAACACCGCGACTTGGATCAGCTAATCCGCGCCGCCGCCCTGGATTACGAAGGCCGGAACCGGTTCACTCCGTGAGCGAGGACCTCACCGCCGCGCTCGACACCATCCTTCGCCGTGCCGCCCGGCGCGAGCCGGCGGCCGCCGACGAAGAGAACACCGAACACGCCGATCTCGACAACCTTCTACGCCGCGCCGTCCGGCGCGACAGCAAGGAGCAGCCATGACGACTGAGCCGCAAATCGTGACCCTCGCGAAAATGAGCACAAACCTGGAGGCGCGTGTCGCCGAAGCCGAAGCGGCGCACGCCGACGCCTGCGAAGAAGGGGCCCGTGAAGCCCTTGCCGTCGAACGCGGCGACGAGGCGGCCCTTCGTCGCCTGGCGCGAGCCGAGAAGCGCCGCGACAGCGCCGCCGACGAACTGGGCCGCCTGCGCCTCGCCAAGTCGGAGCTTGCGCGCCAGCTCGCCGCCGAGCGTGACGCGACCGAAGCAGACAGCCAACGCGAGCTGCTAATCGAGTACGCGGAGCACAGGAACTTCGTGCAGGACGCCGGGCGCCAGCTCTTCGAGGCGGTCGCCGCGATGGAGCCCGTCGTGCAGGAGGCTCGCGAGCGTGCAAAAGCAGCGAAGGCGGTCGCCCACCAGCTCGGCCTGCTCGCGGCGAACGAAGGCGCGTACTTGCCGGAGTTTGGCGCGGCCCGAGGCGCGTTCAAGGCCGTCCTCGGCGACGGCGGTTCGGCAAGGGGGCGGATGCTAGCCGATGCCCGCGAGCGCGTCGAGCGCGACTGGAAAGACACCGCGGACGGGCGTCGCGTCACCGACCTGCTGGCCGCGCTTGGCGAGGGCGCCGGCAAGGCCGAGTGAGACCATGCCCCACCCCTCGAAAACGCGTGCAAATGCGTAGATAAGCGGCGCGGCGCTCCACGGCGAGCGCAGAGCGCGAACTGGAGGCCGCGCGGGCGATAGGCCGCGCCGCCCCACGCCTAGGCCGCGCCTAAGCCTCACACAGCGCCAGAGCTGCGTCGATAGTGCCTCAAGCCACGACTTACTCGACGAACTATGCGCCGCCGCCGCTCCGTTGCCCTGTGTGGCCGCGCCGGCAGGGATCGCCGACTTACTGGCAAACACCGGCACATGGACACCGACAGCACCCCGCCAACGCCGGACACCCCGCCAACGCTGCCGCCCCTGTCACTCGCCGGGGCCGCCGGCGTCTCCGGCGTCTCCGTCGTGACACTCCGCAAGCATTTGCAAGCTGGTCGCCTGCCGGCGTGAAGTCGAAAGACGGCGCCCATGGTGAGACGTGGCAAATCGACACCGCCGAACTCGCCGCCTTCGTCGGCGGCCGCTACGGTCGCCCGATCGACCTTTCCGGGTTGACCGATGAACCGACCCGACCACCGGCGCCGACGACCGCTCTGGACGCCGCAAGGGCGCAAGCCGAACACGACGCTGCCCTAGCAGCTCGCGCCGACGAAGCCGAGCGCCAGCGGGGAGTCGCTGAGGTCGCTGTTGGCGAGCTGCGCACGCGCCTCGAGGATACCCTGCAACGGCTCGGCGAGTACCGCGCCCTGGTAGAAGCATCGGCGCATACCGACCGCCGCATTGAGACGATCCTTGGCGAGCGGATCGCCGAGCTACAGGCCGAGCGCGATACCGAGCGCGACCGCGCCGAAAAGGCCGCCGCCGAGGTGGCGCGCCTCAAGTCGCGCGGGTTCTGGCGCCGTCACTTCGGGAGCGCCGTCTAGCACCTGGGCGCCGTTGTCAGAGGCCGAGCGTGGCCGGGATCTGGGTGCCGAGAAGCAGAGTGTATCGGTGGTCAGAGCTGCCTTCGGCCTGCTCGCGTGCGCGCAGGCGGGGTCTATGGTCCCCGCCAGGGAGTGAGCGTTTGCCACGAGGTGCCATACAGACGAACGGCCCGCACACTGGCAGGCAGCCGCGTGCGGCGACCTGCGCGCTACTGTATTCCTGCGATCCGGTTGAGTTCGGCCTGCACTCGCTCCCTGGCGACTTGGGCCTGGGGGTAGAAGAAAGCGAACTCGTCTCTGCTCTTCGCGTAGATTTCCCCAGTGAGGTTGTCCCTGTATGCCAGGAAGAGCTTTTCTAGTTGCTTGACTGCTCCGCCCGCCCTGACGTGTTTACTAAAGAACCCATCCTTGTCCATGGCTATTACGGCCCCCGCGTACAGGTCAAGAGCCTTCCACGTTAAGGCGTCGGCCTGGGATTGATCGGCTGAAGTGCGGGCATTCCACTCTGTGTTTTCGATCTTCTTCCCCCTGGGGAGGAAGGCCGCGATGAGTTTGTACTCTCGCGTCTCTTTGGCCGTGAGGCGAACAGGAGTCGGAGTCGGGGAAGTCGCGACGTTCGTCTTGTGACCGCTCGTGGCGAGCGCGACCACCGCGACGATGATCACCACGATGCCGACGAGCGTCAGGCAACCGTACGTAGTCTGCCGTCTGGTTGCCTTCTTCTTCGGCTTCGCGTTGCTCGGCTGAGGCGTGGGGGGCGGGCTTGCTTCGACCGGCGCCGTGACCGTCTCTCCGTTTGCTGGTGTGCCGCATTCCGGACAGAACTTCGCCGCCTCGTCGATGGGCGCCCCACACTCGCGACAGTACGCCATCACGACCCCCCTGAGCCAAGCTCCCGATATGGCCATACTACATCTGTCAGCCACGAATCTGGGTGTATGGTCGTCTCAGCAAAGGGGGAGGGGACGGTGAGCATGACACATCGTATGCGAACTCGAGCAATCCGCGTCGTTCTCACCAGCGTTCTTGTCGGAGTAGTCGCGGCGGGCATCGCCGGGTGCGGAGGCGGAGGACCCGACAAGTACGTGGGAACGTGGAAGGTCACAACGTACAACGGGAAGCCGTATGTCTCCGCCGTGGGACCCTGGATCATCACCATCAAGAAGCTCGGCGACAAGTACGAAGTCTCCGACACCTTGTGGTCGGGAGCGGAGACAGGCACGCACGTCTTCACCAAAGAGGGTGAAACCCTCGGTTACTCCAACTTCTCGCAAAGGGTGCCCTTCGACTCGTCTGCTGTTAGCGGAAACGCGACGGTCAGTGTGAGTGGCGACACGTTGACCTTCATAATCTCATCTTCGCCTGGTGTTAACGTGGAGGCCGTTCGCCAGTAAGCCACTAAGGTGCAGAAGGGGTGATGGCGAGGGTGGCGGTTCGAGCAACCCACCACGCAAAGAGGGCCGCAACTCCGAAGAGAGACGGCCCTTGTTTGCTTCGTCGTACTGGCGTCGATCAACTCCCGACGTCGCCCCCGTACATCTGCTCGAGCACACCCGCGTCGAGTCCACAACTCGCATACCAACGGAGAAACGCCTCTCGGGGGACCACGTAGCGGCCGCCCTTGATTGTGTCGTTGGCCTGTGGGGTGCCGCCGAAGTGGATGCAGGGAATGTGCCGCCCCATCTGGCGAAGGAGCGCGTCCCGTTCCGCTTGCGAGTCGGACACCTCCCAACGGACACGAAGCGCATCGAACTGGCGAAGGGAGTCGTACACGGTGGAGACGGCAAGGCCGAGCAACTCCGCGATCTGCGACTTGCGCACGGGATCGATGAGGTCGCCCTGCTCGGGTACCTTCATGCGGCGGCCCTTTCCGCGGCGTGCTCCCTGCCGTATGCCTCGATCGCCCCTAGCAGGTCCTCTTCCTCGGCGGTTAGATCCCAACCGAGCTGAGCGATCGTTGCACGTGCGATCGCGGCCTCTTGACGGTAGCGCCGGCGACTGCCGAGCCGAGCATCCTCTTGGCCGCTCGACGCCGCATCGAAGGTCGCCTGAAGCCGGTAGTAGTCTTCGTGGAAGAAGAGGCAGTTGCGCGGCTCGCGGCCCGTGAACTGGCATTGGGCGAGGGCCATCCGCGGGCCGTGGTTCGCGTACCCCACCGTGAATCGCAGGGTGTTCGGCGCAAGAATGCCGCCTGGGCGATCGTTGTTTCGCGTAGTCATAGTGCCTCCCGTCGCGACAGGTTTACTAGGCCGCCGTCACGTACCGCGCCGGCGCCCGCTTGCCGTAGGCCTCGAGTGCGTCCATGAGCCGCGCCTCTTTCGCCGTCGGCGTCCAGCCGGCCCATTCGAAGATGTAGCGACAGAGCGCCACTTCGCCGAAGTACCAACCCCAACTGCCATAGCGCGGCCGGTTAGTGTTCCAGTGCTCGATCCGGTGCTGGAATCCGGGGTCAACGTTCATGGCCCGGCACTCTTCGTCGGTATCGAAGAGGATCACGACGCAGTTGTCGCCGCGGTTGTCGGCAGTGAGCGTCAGACGCCTTCCGGCGCCCACGCAGCCCTCCGCCTGCCTCATCGTCATGTACCCGAAGATGAGGCGCCGCGTGGTCGGTGCGGTGATCTCCCACGAGGCATAGGGCGGCTGGTCGGGTGTCCATCGTGTGAGATCGTAGCTGTACTGTGACATGGTTTCTCCCCTTGTCCTGGTGAAGCCGGAGCAGCTAGAGAAGAGGGGCCGGTCCGCTAGAGGACGAAGCTGTCAGGCAGCGCCATGGCGAACCGACCACGGGCAGTATACGCTGCTGACCAGCTAGTCCTGAAGGGGTGCCGGGAGTCAATTGTCCTCTCCTAGCGCTGCCTGACAGTGCAAGGTCTAGCACTCTGGCGGCACTAACACAAGACCCCTTGTCGTGTGCGGAATCGCGGGGCCGCCGTGCGTCATCGGCGGCCCCTTTCTCTAGTGAGTCAGTAGCGGACTAGTCCTGGCGCGTCTCGTCTGCCTGGATCATCTCGTCAAAGTTCTTGTCGATCACGGCAATCAACTCCCGGAATGTATCCCTCAGCTCCTCGAGTTCGTTTATCGGGGCACCGTCGAAGTCACCGTTGGAGACCTTCGTGGTGAGGGTGTGGAGATCGTCTATTGCGTCCTGTAGGTTCATGTGGTCACGTCCCTTCATCTCGTCGTGAACGAATCGCTAGGTCGTGCGCGTCATGGGCCCCCCTCGCTGCCAACACATCTGCCAACATCGGGTATGTGCGGCCGTAGTTCCTGAGCGTGGCCGGTGGGTCTGAGTGGGTTTCGATTCGAGCCTGCAGGCGTGCCTGGGGATGACTCATAACGACCTGTAGCGGCCTCGGCGTCGCGCCGCGCCACGCGCGCGAGGGCCAAAGGGCCTGTGCATCGTCGCCGATGACGACGAGCACCGCCGCGGCACGCGCGCGAGGGCCAAAGGTCGATGCAGGTCCTGCACGCCGTCATCGAGCACGCCGCTCCACGCGCGCGAGGGCCAAAGGCAGCATAGACCTCGCAGAGAGTTAGGCGTGCCCGCCGCTCCACGCGCGCGAGGGCCAAAGGTGACACGGTGTCACATTTGCCCGACCGACAGACGCCGCTCCACGCGCGCGAGGGCCAAAGTTCCGGCTGATTCGTCAGTACGTGTCAGAAACGCTGTCCGTCGCTCCGCGCCCGCAGCGCCCGAGCGCCAGTTCGGCGCGAAGTAGGCACCCGTACGGGTGCACCGTATGTTGGACTATGGTGGTCTGCATGACAACTCCTTATCCGTGGCTGAGTGCTGCAATTGCTAACGCGAGAATGACCGTCGCGTACCCAACAACAAATAGGACCGTAGCGCCGACGCGGTAGTCTCTCATCGTAATCTCTCTCCCTCTTGAGCAGAAGCGCGACCCTGAGCCCACGCGCGTACGGAATGGAAGGGCCGCGCTGGCCGCAACGCGCAGCGGCCGCCGGGGGTGAGTGGGGAGGCGGCCGCTGCGTTGACGGGTATGCGGCGATCCTACACGGATCCGACGACAGAAGAAACGCCGTTGTCACACCGCCGGCAGGTAGAGCGCCGAAGAGTCGCCCGGGCGTCTTGAGGCGCCGCCTCAGAGTCCGAGCTGTGCCCGATCCGTGAGCCTGTTCGCTACCCGCCGTCGTACACAACCGCTCCATCCGCTACACCGAGCGCCTGTCCGAGGCCGGCGCCGTCACCTCCGTCGGCTCACGCGGCGATTCCTACGACAACGCCCCGGGCCGAGTCGGTCATCGGCCTCTACAAGACCGAGCTGATCCGCGGTCAGGGTCCCTGGAAGAACCTCGATGGCGTCGAGTACGCGACCCTCGAGTGGGTCGATTGGTTCAACCACCGCCGCCTGCTCGAGCCCATCGGCAACATCCCACCGGCAGAGCTCGAGCAGGAGTACTATCGTCAGGCTGCTCTGAGGGAGCAGGAAGCACTCAAGCAAATGAGCCTCCACTGAACCCGGGGCGGTTCACTCAAACAGCATCCAGGCGTATTGTGCGGCATGGTGGCCGCCGTCACTGACTCGGGCCACGAGCACAAGCTAACATAGGAAGTGGACCGACGAACGGGGGCAGGTCAAGGTCAGGTCAAGTCACTTGACTACGATGACCGACACACGGAGGCTCGGCCACTCAGGGCTGTACTGAAGATGGGGGCCGACCACCCCGATCGCTACGGTTCCGAAGCAACCCGTTCGAAGCCGTAATGCTCAAGTCCTTCGAGGATACCCGACGCGTAGCGGGCTTCGGCGAAGTAGACGTTCTCCAGGTCGCGCAGCGACTCGAGCTCGGGGCTGTGATTGCCAACGACTACGGCCAGGGTGTCGCCCTTCAGCATCTCTATGTCATTGCCTGAATCGCCTGCCACCAGGAAGTTGCAGAGCGGCAGGCCCCATTTGTATGCGAGATAGCGGACGGCATGGCCTTTGGATGCGCGGATGGGGAGCACATCCAGAGTCTCCTGCCTGCTGAGAACGAGCCTTCCACGCAGTCTTCGCTCATGCAACAGCCGGTACATGGTCTTCAGCGGGGGCATATCCTCGATCGCGACGTAGTAACTCAGCTTGAACTCGCGCTGATTCTCGGCTTCCTGTGGGCGCAGGCCCGGCACCTCGGCGAGGAGCTCCACCAAGGCATCCCGGCGCCAGAGGTCGCGGATGTGATTGGCCCATCCCGTGTCGGGGATCAGCTTGCGGCCGTAGTTGATCTCGGTGCCTACTGACGTAATGAGCACCTCCGGCATCGGGACGCGCCAGTTCCGCAGCTGCCTGCGCGCGCTCTCGAGAGAGCGGCCCGTGGCGACACCAAAACCGACGACGCCAGTACGCTCCCGGAGCCAGGCGAGTAGTTCTTGGAGACCCTCCCTGTCGCCTACCAGCGTGTTGTCGATGTCGCTGATGAGGAGCCGCTGCACGAAGGCCAAGGAGGAGTGGTCGCCGCGAAGATCTGACGCGAGCTGACGGCGCAGGCGCTTGCGGTTGCGGTAGAGGACGCGGCGCACGCCCCTGACGTACTTCGCCACGTGCGCGTCCCAGCTGTACTCGCGCCGCACGCCGGCGACGCCGTTCTTCGACCATCTCCGCCACTGTTCCCTGTCACAGAGAGCAACCTTCAATGCCGCGCTCAGAGCGAGTGGGTCTTGAGGGTCCACCAGCAGACCGTTACGGCAGTTGGCCATGATGTCGCGAGGGCCTCCGTTCTCGGTCGAGACGACCGGCAGGCCGCTGGCGGCGGCCTCGATCAAGGTGAGGCCGAAGAGCTCGATCAGGGCAGGGTTGACGAACACGCCGCGGCGGCGAGCCGCCAGCCGGTAGAGCTCCGGCACATCCTCGACCGAGTGCCGCTTCGGCAGGGCCACTTTACCCCAGACGTCGTAGCGGTCGACGTCCATCAGGAGGTCGTGCAGGATCCTCTGCTGCGCGGCGTCCAGGTCTCGAATGTCGTCCCTGTTGCCCGCCACGATCGCCAGGTTCGCCATGTCCTGCAGGGCACGGTCGGTGCCGTAGGCGTCCATCAAACCCTTGAGGTTCTTGCCCTCTACGGGCCTGGCGATGCTGAGGATGAGCGGCTTGTTCGGTTCCGACAGGAAGCGATCCACCATCCCCAGCGTCTCCGCTTTGATCTTGCGCCGCCCGGGTGGAGAGAATCTGGAGGTGTCGCTGCCGGGAGGAATGACCATGCTCCGCTTCGGCTGATGAGCGTGGTACAGACCGTACTGCTCCTCGACCTCCTCGTGAGTGCTGGCGATCACGAGCGAGGCATGTCTCAGCACGCCTTCCTCGACCCTGATGCGGCGGGAGAGACTGAACTGCCGCTCGATGTCCTGCTCCTTGCGTCCGCTCGCGAGCAGCCGATCACGCTTGGCGCGACCGAGTGAGTGGCTGGTGTGGACCTGGGGGACACCGAGCAACAGGGAAAGCTGCTGGCCGACATAGCCTGCGTCCGCGTAGTGGCTGTGGATCAAGCCGGGGAGACGGTCTTGCTGACGTAGCAGCTGGAGGCAGCGGTCGACCATTTGATCGAGATGCGGCCACAAGAGCTCCTTGCGCACGTATCTGCGTGAAGGTCCGAAGGGCACGCGGAGGATGCGAACGCGTTCCCCCAGCGACTCTTCCGCCAGTGCATAGTCCTCCGCCACGGCCGGGTCGTCGATCAGGCGAGTCAGCAGATCGACCTGTTCGACATCACTGTGGCGGGCCAGAGCTCGTGCCAGCTCGACGACGTATGTCGTCTGGCCACCAGTATCGGCGTCACGGCCCAGCTCCAAGTCGTGACCACGGATGAGGCCATGCACGCTGATGAGGAGGATGTAGAGGGGGTCCCTGTTCATGGGGAGACGCTCGCTGGTCACGAGGATCCGCTTGGCTCGCCGAGCGTAACGTTGATTTTACCATACATGTCCCGTCCGAGTGGGACAAGACAGCTCCCCAGCGCAATGCTGCCGCCTATCAATCACTCCGCCAGACAGAGGGTGTGCTCACTCTGGCGCGCATCGCACGGATTGCCAGCGGTCCGGTCTGAAGACGGGAAGAGCGTGACTCCAGCGGGTGGCGCTCTCCCCAACAATCCCTTGGAATACACGAACGCGAACTCGGCATTCTCTGTCATCATGGGACCGTAAACGGTCGAGTCCATGGCGGAGACGCGCGAAGGCCCCGTGGGCCGAGCATCGGCAGGCGCCCGTCGGGCTGTACGACCTCCGCAGCGTACGCGAGCATTCGTTTCTCGGCATGAGCGTACATGCGGCCGAGCGCGGGCTCGCCGTGGGCCTTCCCCCATCGCGCAATCTGGCTAATCAAACCCAACACGTAGTAGCGGTAGTAGGGCGAGTTCTCGATATCGACGCCGTTAGCGTCAACGTTCGTGCGGAGCATGAAGGCCAGGCGCTGGACAGCCAGCCTTCGCCAGGCGGCCGCGCGCGGCATTTTCGGGAAGTTGTCGGCGATCAGCAGCAGTCCCGCTGCCTCATTGAAGCCGTGGTTGGCCCACCACTCCCAGTGATCGCGGTCGGAGAGAGCCAACGCTGAGCCGAGTTTCGAAATCGACTCGTACAGGCTTTTCTCAAGATCAGCGGGCATGGCTCGCAACGCTCGCAACTTGACATAGGTGTTCGTGAGGACCATCGCGCGATATGCCGCTTGATGAGCATTGTCGAACGTCGCCCGGTCGTAAGGGCGCAAGCGGTCATAGGCCACGTAGGAGCGGAGTATTGCGATGAGGCGTGCGAGATACGTCGGCTTGCGAGTCACCTCATAAGCCCAGAGGAGGTTCGACGTCGGCTGCAGACTGTAGAACTGGAATCGCCAGTAGGAATCGTTGTTGGGGTCATCGTCGCCCGGCTTCCAGGAGATTGGCCATTTGAGGCGGAGCGGAGGATGACCGCGCTCCGGCCACACGTTTCGCAGGAGATCATTGGCAACCGCAAAGGATCCCGCGTTCACGCTCGCGTACATGCTCTCCCGCCCCGCAGGCAAAGGACTTCTGAAAGAGCCGACGAGTCTCCGGTAAAGGTCGCCCACCGACGTTGTGTTGTGCACTTCGATTCGCTGCAGCGTGCCGTGGTCGCTCTCGGGGCGGGTGTAAGAGTCGTGATTCTGCACGAGGACGGCGCCGTACCTCGAGACCAGGTACTTGTCGAGCCAGGGAGCAATCCTGCCGTCGTTGCTTTCGTTCTGACCGTAATTGCTATAGGGGACCGCAAAAGCGAGAGGCTTGTACGAGAGCACATGCGTCCGAAGTTGAGATTCGCCGTTGAGCAGGTCGCTGATTACACGGCGTTTGTACGCATCGAACGACTCAAGACGGCCTCCATTCCACTCCCTGAAGGCATAAAAGGGACCTTTGTCGCCACGGTTGTCGTAACGGACGAGAGAGTGGCCCATGCCGGCATGGAGCTGGATATCCCAGCGTCCACTCTTAGCCATCTTCGCCAGTTCGTTCCAATGCAAGTAGAACCCGTTGTCGGTGAATCCTGCGATCACAAACATGGTCGCCCTGAAGCGATAGCGCGCGAACACCTGGTCCGCGCCGCGGTACGAATCGAGACGACCATCATCGAAGGTGATCAGGATCGGCCGACTCGGTAGACCGTTGGAATCACCCGCGAGAAAGCGGCTGAACTGAGCGGCGGAAATCGTGTGAAAGCCCGCCCCGTACAGCATCGCCATCTGCTGGGTGAAGAGTGTCTGACTGACCGAGTAGGGGTTCCTGGTGTCACCCTCGCTGATGCCGTGGTACAGGAGAACAGGCACAGCGTCGCGGTACTCGGGCAAGGGCAGGAACTGGCCCGAAGCCCGCGTGAGGTCGATGCTGGGGACGGGGAGCGACAATCGGCCGCGAGCTTCCGCGACTGCGCGCAGGTAGAAATGCGCATAGCCGTAGGCCAGGAACGGTAATGCAGAAAGCGGAACCAGCGCGTAGATCATCGCCCGGCGCAGGAACCGCCGAAGCAAATTCACTACGCGTCCTCGACAGACTGCCCCGCCCCAAGGTGACCGGGAACGGTCGGCTCGGCTGTCCGGGTCCCCCAAGAGGAAGTGCGCGAAGTCAGGATTGCGTAGTAGGTCTGCCAGACCAGGAACACGAGGTAGAACAACACGAACAGCACGCCGTAGATCCATAGGCCGTCCCGCGGCCTGAGCTTAAGCTCGTAGTAGAGGCCGTAAAGGATGGCGACAGCGTAGGTCCCCATGATGTAGACGACCGGTACACCCGCGTCGTCTATGAGCGGACGCCACAGAAGGGCCCGAGTCGCCGCGATGGGAGCAAGCAGGGGCAGGGCCACGGAGATGTAGGTGAAGACGGCAGCCAGGGGGTGCTTTCGCCATATGAACCGGCAAGATATCAGGGACTCCCTCGTCCAGCTTCGCTTCCACCGTGCCTGCTGCCTCATGAACTTCCAGAGCGTGGAGGGGACCACCGTACGACTCACCGCGCGGGTCTGGTACACGACACGATAGTGGCGGAGCACGAAATTCGTTAGCGAACGGTCGTCGCCAAAGGTCGCGGGAAGACCTAGAAACCGCTGCCGCTCCCACCTTTCAAGATGAGGCATGAGGGCCGACCGGCGATAGCCAGAGAAGCAGCCAGAACAGCAAGTCACCGCCCCGACTAGCGATTCAGACGCTTTCATGATGGTGAAGGCTATGTAGTAGCGAACGCACTGCATGCGGGTGAGCCAGGAATCTTGGACGTTTTCGACGTCGGCGTGACCCGCAACCGCACCGACACGTGGGTTGGCAAAGTCCTGGACAAGAATGCGGACGGAATCGGGGTCGATCGTGCAGTCGGAGTCGACGAAAACGACGATGTCGGCAGACGTTGCTCGGATCCCCGCAGCCATGGCGGCTCTCTTGCCACGGTTCTCGGGGAATTCGATCAGCCTGAGGCAATCCGGCGCCACAGCAGCACAGCGGCGCATGACAGCCCGGGTATCGTCGGTCGAACCATCATCGACAGCCACTATCTCCAGCTTCTCGCGCGGGTAGCGCACCTCCAGCAGTGAGTGAATCGAACGAGCAACCGCGTCCCCCTCGTTGAACGCCGGCATCACTATCGCCACGCTCGGTTCGTACCCTTGATCTTTCGTCGGTCGGTACAGGGCGCCCGTCAGGAATCGCGAGAAGATGTAGAGCGTCACGACCAAGCCATAGACCGTGAAGAAAGGATTGAGCTGGAAGTTGCTGACGAAGAGCGACTTGAACAAGAGAATTGCCAGCGTAAGCCCGAAGATGTAGACGACCAGCCCGATTTGCAGAGCATTTTGGCAGACACTACGGAGCCTCGATCGAGGCTCGCCGCGACCTTTGGGCCCGCCGCCTTCTCGGCCAGGCTCCTGTGCGGGAACGACGTCCCACACGTAGCCCTCGACGGCGCCTTCGAGCGTGGTGGCCGAGCCGAAGGCGGCGCCGGCCAGCGACTGCAGGTCGTGATGGGCGATGTGCGCCTCGATCCCGGCCTCTTGTTCGTCACTCAGCTTGAGTCCGGCACTGGAGAAGAACTTGATGCTGTTGTCGGCGAAGGGGTTGTGCGAGGCGCTGATGACGACGCCGGCGTCGGCGCCTCGCTGGTGGACCAGCGTGGCGAGCCCCGGCGTCGGGATCACGCCGGCGATCTCCACGCGCGCGCCGCCGCTGGTGAGGCCGGCCGTGAGCGCCGCCTCGAGCATCGGCCCCGACAGGCGCGTGTCGCGGCCGATCACGAACAGCGGGTGCGGGCCGGCCTTCTGCGCCAGCACGACGGCCGCGGCGCGCCCGACCTGTACCGCGAACTCGGGGGTGAGCAACTCGCCGGCGACGCCGCGAATGCCGTCTGTGCCGAAATACGTGCCCATGCCGCGACCGGTCTCTGTTCTCCTGTGGGGTGTGGCGCGTCCGCGCCGGTACTCGCGCCATGCTACGCGCGTCGCGCCATGGTACGCGCGTCGCGCCGGGGTTGCAAACCGTGAGAAACGTCGAGGTCGCCTGGCGTCCGGCAGACCCTCGGTCACTCCCGTGGCTAGGCCCAGCCCCGCCAGCTGAGCCGGGCCCCCAGAGCCTTGGCGACCACCCAGAGGACCGCGAGGGCGACAAGCACTGCCGCCGCGGAGCGCGGCTACAATCCCCATCCGATGGTGGCGAGGCCGAGATACACCGCCACCCAAACCAAGATGGCAGTGAGTCCCGTGACGATTTTCTTCCAGCTAGAGGTCGGCGATGGTACTTCGGTGCTCATGGAGTGCCCCTCCGTAAGACGCATCCGAGCCTGGCACAGACAAGGCGGCGGACACAAGGCGGCGGACCGAGCTTTGGACTTGTCCCGAAACGGTGGACAGTCATGATGAGGAGCCTGTCTTCTCAGAAGGGAGGTCCATATGCGACCGAGACGGTCGTTTACCCCCGAGTTCAAGGCCGAGGTGGTGGCGCTTCTGCGGCGCGGTGACCGCGACGTGGCCGAGATCTGCCGCGACATGGATCTCGTCGAGTCCGCGGTCCGGCGCTGGCTCGCCCGAGCCGATATCGACGAGGGCAGACGCGGCGGGACAACGAGCTCCGAGCGCGAGGAGGTCGCCGCCCTGCGCAAGCGTGTCAGCGTGCTCGAGGAGGAGCGCGAGATCCTCAAGAAGGCCGCGCGTTTCTTCGCCACGGAGGCCCGATGAGCCGCTACCGGTTCATCGAGGCGGAGAAGCACGGTCACGCGGTCGCAACGCTCTGCCGCGTTCTCGAGGTCTCCCGCGCCGCCTACTACCGCTGGGCCGCAAGGCCCCTCTCGACTCGCGCCACCGCCAACCTGGTGCTGCTCAAGCAGATCAGAAAGGTGCACGCAGACTCAGACGGCCGCTACGGCTCGCCGCGCATCCACGCCGAGCTGCAAGACCAGGGGGTTGCCGCCAGCCGCGGTCGCATCGCCCGGCTGATGGCCGCGGCCGGCGTCGTCGGTCGCCGCGCTCGCCGACGCGTGCGCACGACGATCCCCGCCAAGAAGCGGGTGCCGTTTGACGACCTGGTCGCCCGCCGTTTCGTCGCCGAGGCGCCCAACCAGCTGTGGTGCGGCGATCTGACCTACATACACACCGCCGAGGGCTTTCTCTACTGCGCCTCGGTGATCGACGTCTTTAGTCGCCGGGTGATCGGCTGGGCGATCGACACGCACATGCGCGCCGAGCTTGTCTGCGAGGCCCTGCGCATGGCCGTGGCCAACCGTCGCGGGCAGGTCGCCGGGGTCATCTTCCACTCGGATCGCGGCGCCCAGTATCAAGCCGGCGCCTATCAGGACCTGGCTCGCCGCCACGGCGTGCGCCAGTCGATGGGCCACTTGGCCGACTGCTTCGACGCCCTGGCGGAGTCAACGCCCTGGCGGAGTCGTTCTTTGCGACCCTGAAGGGCGAGCTCATCTACGCGCGCTGCTGGCCCACCAAGGCCGAGGCGCGCAGCGCGATCGTCCACTGGAGCGAGGCCGTCTACAACCGGCGGCGGCGACACAGCTCGCTCGGCATGCTCGCTCCGATGGCCTACGAACAGCAACAGCAGGTAGAGTGCAATGCAGCCTAACGAAGCTGTCTACCAACTCGGGGCAATCCCAACCTTCTTGTCCGTCGCGGTGGGCTGGGTCGTCGCCTGGGCCGCGGCGGGGAGGAGCAGCAGGGCCAGCGCGGTCGACAACAGGGCGAGCGTGAGGGCCTTTCTCATCGGCGCCTCCCGTGTGTCGCTTGCTATGGCGCGGCACACCACAGCCTGTCCGTGTATCGGGGGGGGCATGTGCCGGTTCTCCGTGCATCCCGGAGCATCGCCACGACGACCTGTCGGTCCACGCGCACTAGCCGAGCTCGCGCCATTGCGGCAGCTGGACTGGTGAGGTCCGTGTGACCGAAAGTCGGCCCGTGGGGTATCCTGTCTATCGTGGACGACGCCGCCGAATCTGACAAACGCTGCGGCCCGGCGCTGAGCATCTTCTTCGCGTGCGCCGGGCCGTCACGCTCCGCCTTCGGGTGCCTGCCCGGTGAGTCTGCGTGGTAGACGCACTCCGCGTCATCGGCGCCCTCGTACTCGTTGGCCTCAACGCGTTCTTCGTGGCCACGGAGTTCGCCATCACCCGCATCCGCCTGAGTCAGGTGCTGGAACTCGAGAAGCAGGGCAGACCGGGCGCCAAGGCGGCGCGCCACGCCGTGGAGCAGATCGACGCCTATCTCGCCGCCTGCCAGCTCGGCATCACCATCGCCAGCATCGGCCTCGGCGCGCTGGCTGAGCCGGCCTTCGAGCACCTCCTGGAGCCGGCTCTTGGTGCGGTCGCCCCGGGCGTCGCCGTCGGCATCAGCTTCGCTCTCGCCTTCGGCCTCGTGACCTTGCTGCACGTGGTGCTCGGCGAGCTTGCTCCCAAGTCGCTGGCCATCGCCCGCACGACGCGCACTGTCCTGCTCGTCTCGCCCCCGATGCGGGCCTTCTACCTCGCGACCAAGCCGTTCGTGGACGCCGTCAACGGCCTCGGCAATCTCGTGCTCAAGCCCTTTGGCATCCCTCCCGCCCGCGAGGTCGGCCACGCGCCCCACACCGAGGACGAGCTGCGCATGCTGCTCGCGCAGAGCGTGCGCGAGGGTCTGATCGAGACCTACGAGCGCGAGTTCGCTGAGAACGTGCTCGTGTTCGGCGACCTGCGCGCCCGTCAGGTCATGGTGCCGCGCCGCGACATCGACCACCTGGTGCTCGGCGAAAGCATCAGCGAAGCGGTGCGCCGGGCGAGCGGCAGCCTGCACACGAGGCTGCCGCTCTGTGAGGCTGAGGACGGTCTCGACGACCCTGTCGGCGTCATCAACTTCAAGGAGCTTCTGCGCCTCGCTCTCGAGGGCGTGGAGACGGACCTGAGCGAGCTGGCTCGGCCACTCATACGGGTCTCCGAATCGACACTGGTCGACCAGGTGCTGCGCGATCTGCGGCGCAAGCGTCAGCACATGGCGTTGGTGGTGGATGAGTTCGGCACCACCGTCGGCCTCGTCACCCTCGAGGACATCCTCGAGGAGATCGTCGGCGAGTTCGAGGAAGAGGAAGACGGCGAGCATGACGTCGAGATCCGGCGTGACGGCGACCTCCTCGTGGTGGCGGGGACAGCGCCGCCGGGAGAGGTCGAGGACGAGCTCGGCATCGAGATCGAGAACGCCGGTGAGGCCACCATCGGCGGACACGTGGTCGAGATGCTCGGGCGTGTGCCCGAAGCCGGAGAGGTCATCAACGTCGAGGGCCGTGCGGCCACGGTCATGGCTGTCGACGAAGCGCGTATCCTCGAGCTGCATTTCCCCCTCGAGCCGCCCGAGGACGACGCGGAATAGGGGCCCTCAGGCCGACATTTCGCGCCTGCGATAGTCGGCAACGCCAGGCTGGATGACCTCGGCGAGGTCGTTTGGCTGCGACATCTCGCGCCGGCAGAGGAACTCGAACTGGAGGCGGTGGAGAAGTCGTTTGGGAAGGCTGAGGTCTGATAAACCGGTTTCGAGATTTGCCGACATTCAGCCGACAAGACGCCTCACCACGGCCCAGCACGCCTGAGCACGCGCCGTCACTGAGCTCGCGCAGAACCTTGGACTGTGCAGCACAATCGCACATGAGCCAGTACAGCCCGTCACGCCTTCCGCATGTTTCCTAAACCTGGTGTCGCTGGTTCGATTCCAGCCGGGGGCACCACATCTTTCCTGCAAATCGGCACTTTCGCATTTCGGCGACGCGGCGATTTCTTGCCGATTCGGCCAAATTGCCGACAAATTGCCGACGAGAATGGATGTGTGGTTCCGGTACTCATGTGACACAGTGGCTTCGGTACCTGTGTTACATCTCAGGACGCGGCTTCGGTGCCTGAGCGACACTGGCTTCGGTACCTGTGTTACACCCTTCATCCGGACATCCAGGCGTTCGTGTATCCTCGATCGAAGCCTGCTTCCTCGGCCGCGGGGTGAATCGGAGAACAGTCTGCTGAACCCGTCCCGGTTAGCTAGCCATGGTCCCGGACGACGCAACCTGGAGGCACGACGTGACCGTCAGACGAGTTGAGAACCTCGAGCCTATTGCGCTTGCGGCGCCGCTCTTTGAACCCAGCCGCACCCTCTTCCAGGCGCTGAAGACGAGACAGACGTCGCGCACCATCAGCGCCGAGAAGATCTCGCTACAGGCGCTGTCGGACATCCTCTGGGCGGCGCAGGGCGTCAACCGTACCGAAGGACCGTTCGGGATTCCCGGCAGGACGGCCGGATCGGCGAGCAACTCGCAGGAGATCCGCATCTACGTGCTCACAGATGAGGGCACGTATCTCTACGAGCCAGAGCCACACCGGCTGACGCCGGTCGCCGCCGGTGACATCCGCCGTCTTGCGATAGGGCGCGGGCAGCAAGACGCCGGCGCACACGCGCCGATCCGCCTCGTCTACGTGGTCGACGTCGAGAGATTCCAGCACGCCGGATTCCCGGAACCCGGCCTCTACGATCCCGAGATCCAGAAATCGTATTACTACGTCGACACCGGACTCATCGCGCAGAACGTGTATCTGGCCGCGGCTTCGCTGGGTCTGGCCGCCTGGTTTCACAACTGCGACAAAGAAGCGTTCGCGGAGGCAATCGAGCTGGGACCCGATCTCAAGCCTCTCTTCGGGCAGACGATCGGGTACGTCGGCGAGTAGCCGATACGGCCTCGTCCTCGTCGTGGGTGAAGCCGTGTTGAGGGGTTCGTTTATCCCGATTCACGCTGCCGTTCGCTGATACTCGTGGATCAGCCCGCCGAGTCGATCGACGCGAACGACGACACCGTCTCGAATTCGAGCACCTCCCGGCTCTGCCGTCTCAAGCGACAGGCCACGGTGCGGTCGTTCGTCGTGGTAATGCCGCAGATACTCCCTCAGGATCGACTGCACGTTGACCTGCACCCCTGAACATGGTCCACCCTGAGGTCACGACTTTCGGATCCAGGTTCGCCGACCAGCTCATGCACGCTCTGCGGCGCTGAAGGGTCTCTCGTGGCGTCGGCTTCGCGTCGGCGTGCCCACAGAAGTCGCTGCAAATCCCCGCCTTCTAACGACTGGACAGGACCCCGAAAACCTGTGCACGCCTGGGCCAGCGCGTCGTTGTCGCTAGCCGGGCCGGAGTCCTCGCTGGCCGTCTACTCACCTCTGCTTCCAACACCAGAGATGGTCATGGGACTAACATAAGAAGTGGACCAATGAATGGGGTCTGGTCAGCAGCGTCGAGATCGGCGCGCAT
>PKYG01000091.1:18892-67229 GCA_003132585.1 Actinomycetota bacterium | reverse complement strand
GGAGGCAACTCGCGCAGGCGTTCGGGGTTCTCGAGATTGGGAGCGTTGGCCGGGTCGAACTTCTCAGCCATGGCGGGACGCTGCTACTTGACGCGCTGAGCGTACTTGAGGAAGGCCTCCAGTGCGCGCTCGACCGCGTCTGGCGCGTTGAACGAACCGTCTTCACCTGCTTCCTCGAGGCAGTCGCGCATCTTCAGTGACATGAGCAGCACGCCGACGCGGTCGAGCGCGGCCTTGGTGGCGGCGAGCTGGGTGAAGATCTCCTCGCACGAACGGCCCTCTTCGAGCATCCGCTGCAGGCCGCGGGCCTGGCCTTCGACACGCCGCAGGCGATTGACCATACGTGCGAGGTCTTCGCTGCCGAGATGACCCTCCATGACACGAACGATACCCCCTCGGGGCCAACGCATGCAATCATTTTCACATGACTTCGTGTACCTCTCGGCCGGCCGGACATGGGACAATGCGGACATGCATCACCTCGTCGTCAGCACGATCGTCGTCGGCGGCCTCGTCACGCATCTCGAGGCCGCCTTCCACACCTATGGCTACCCGATCATCTTTGGGCTGATCCTGCTCGAGTGCGCGGGGCTGCCACTGCCCGGCGAGACGTTCCTTCTCGCCGGCGGCGTGGCAGCCCATCAAGGTGACCTCAGCCTGTTCTGGGTGATCGTCGTCGCCGCCAGCGCGGCGATCATCGGCGACAACCTCGGCTACCTGGTTGGGCGCAAAGGCGGGCGCCTTTTCCTCGAGCGCTATGGCCGCATCATTCATGTACGGGAGGACCACATCGCGATCCTCGACGGCTACTTCAGAGACCACGGGGCGAAGACGGTCTTCGCCGCCCGCTGGGTAGCCTTTCTGCGCGTGTGGGGGGCGTTGTTCGCCGGCGCGTCGCGGATGCACTGGAAGCGCTTCGTCGTCTTCAACGCTCTCGGCGGCATCACCTGGGTCGTGACGATGGCGACTTTGGCGTACATGTTCGCGAGCAGCGTCAAGACAATCGCCCGGGTCTTCGGCGTCGCGGGTTGGGTGCTCGCCGGTCTGGCGCTGGTCGCCGCGATGGTGTTCGTGCGCCAGGCGGGGCGGCGCCGCTTGCGCAAGCTTGCGGCGCGCGCTGCCGACGCCGACGCGGGTCCGGACTCCGGCGCAGGCGCCACTCCGGACTCCACTGACGCCGCGGCGACGGGACCCGACTCGACCGACTGACACTTCGATTCGGGACCGCCTGGGCGGCCGGGCGCCGCGGCTCGTTTGGCGCGCGCCGGCGTCAGCCGGCGACGGTCTGCGCGGCGCGCTTCTTTAGAGCTTCGAGCACGTCGTCGGCGATCGGCGCGCCGCCGGCCCCCCGACCCAGATGGGCATCGGGCTTGATCGTGCCGTGGTAGTCCGAGCCGCCGGTGGCGACTAGGCCGTTGCCGCGCGCCAGCTCGAGGCAGCGGGCGACCGTTTCGGTGCTGTGATCGGGGTGCCAGCACTCGAGACCGGCGACGCCGAGGGCAACGGCCTCACGGACGATCGCCGCCAGCCCGGCCTCGTCGGTGCGGATGATGCCGGGATGAGCGATCACGGCGAGGCCGCCGGTGCGCTGCAGCAAGCGGACACTCTCGGCAAGCGTCAGGCGTCGGCGGTCGACGAAGGCGGGCGCGCCGCGCCGCAGGTAGCGCGCGAAGGCGTCGCTGATGCTGGTCACGTAGCCTCGACGTCGCATCGCCTCGCCGATGTGCGGCCGACCCACGGCGCCGCCGCCGGCGATCTCGGCGAGCTCGGCCGGTTGCACCGGCACGCCGAGCTCGCCGAGCCGCTCGAGGATGCGCGCGTTGCGCTCGTCGCGGTACGCGCACAGCTCGGCGAGACAGCCGCGCAGCGCCGTGTCCGGCAGGCCGCGGAGGAAGTACCCGAGCAGGTCGAGCGTGATCTGCCCATGCTCGAGGTTGATCTCGACGCCGGGCACGACCTCGATACCGTATCGGGGCCCGGCGGCGAGCGCCTCCTCGAGCCCGTCGACGGTGTCGTGGTCGGTGATCGCCACCGCCGACAGGCCGAGCCCGGCGGCGAGCGCGACGACCTCCGTGGGCGACAGCGTACCGTCCGAGCAGGTCGTATGCACGTGCAGGTCGATCACGCCCGAACGATAGCACGGCGTCGGCGCGCCGGCGCCGTGCTATCGTTCGGGTGGCCGGTAGCGGATAGAATCCCTGTGGCTGACGAAAGGAAACGCCATGAAGATCGGCATGATCGCGCCACCGTGGTTCCCGCTGCCGCCGCGTGGCTACGGCGGCATCGAGCTCGTTGTGTCGCTGCTCACCGAGGGTCTCGTTGCGCGCGGGCACGACGTGACGCTGTTCGCCAGCGGCGACTCGGTCACCGCGGCGCGTCTGTCGTATGTGTTCGCGCGCGCCCCGTTCGAACGCATCGAGCACGGGGCCCATCTCGAGATCGCCCACGGGCTCGATGCATATACCCGGGCGCGCGAGTTCGACGTGATTCACGACCACGACGGTTATGCCTCGCGGGCGATGGGAGCGCTCCTCAAGCGGCTCCTCGGCGTGCCTGTCGTGGCGACTCTTCACGGCCCGGCCGACCAGTCGACACTGGAGAGCCTCAGCGCCTTGCGCGACGACTTGAGCTTCATCGCGATCTCGGACTACCAGCGCAATGGTTTTCCTGACCTGCACTTCGTCGGCACGATCGCGAACGCGATCGACATCGCCAAACACCGCTTCTTGGCCGAGAAGGACGACTTCTTCCTCTTCATCGGTCGGATGATCGCCGACAAGGGTGCGCACACCGCCTGCGAGGTGGCGCGCCGCCTCGGTGTGCGCCTGATCATGGCCGGCAAGGTGAACGAGACGGCCGAGAAGAGCTACTTCGCCAAGCAGATCGAGCCGTACTTGAGCGACAAGATCCACTACCGCGGCGAGGTCGACCACGATGGCAAGGCCGAGCTCTACCGTCACGCGCGCTGCACGCTCTTCCCGATCCAGTGGCCGGAGCCGTTCGGCCTGGTGATGATCGAGTCGCTCGCTGCCGGCACACCCGTGATCGCCTTCCGCCGCGGCTCGGTGCCCGAGGTGATCGAGCACGGGCGCACGGGCTTCATCGTCGACACGATCGACGAGATGGTCGATGCCGCGCGACACATCGATGAGATCGACCCGCAGGAGTGCCGCAAGGCGGTCGAGGAGCGCTTCGGTATCGACCGCTTCGTCGTCGCCCATGAGGACGCCTACCGACGGATGCTCGAAGAAGCGTCGGATCGGGACCCACGCGCCTGAGTGAGAGCGGGACGGACCTGCGCGGCGGCCGCCGAACGCGTCAGTTGAGCGAGGCGACCGCCGCGCAGAGGTAGGCGACAAGGAACTGGCTACGGACGTTCCAGCGGAGCTCCTTGCCGCCCGGCGCGCGGCTCGTTATGGTTGCTCTCATGGCCCTTCCCTACGACGACATCCACCTGATCGCCGACCCCCTGTACGGCTACCTGCGCATTACGATGGCGGGCCGCGACGGCGAGGTCGCCGAGGCCGACGTCATCGACGACGCGTGGGTGCAGCGCCTCAAGCGCATCCACCAGCTGCAAAGCTCGTGGTGGGTGTTCCCCACGGCGGAGCACAGCCGGTTCGCCCACAGCCTGGGTGTCATGCACTTGGCGGGAGAGTTAGCGAAGCAGGTCTATCCCACTCTCTCAGCGGTAGAAGCCGACACGCCTTCGTTGCCGCTGGTGGAAGAGACCCTGCGGCTGGCGGGGCTACTGCATGACCTCGGTCATGGCCCCTTCAGTCATTTCTTTGACGAAGAATACCTGCAACCCTGTTTCTCGCTCAACCACGAGATCATTTCGCAACACCTCATCGTCCATTCGCTGGGGCGGGCGATCGCGGCGCTCGAACGTAGCCCGAGCGGCGCCTTCGCGCCCGGCGAAAGGGTCGATCCGGCACACGTGGCGGCGCTCATCCGCGCCGACGGCGACACGGAGCAGGTCGGGGGTACGGGCGGGGCAGGGAAGGGCGGCGCCGGCGCCGCCGAGCTGCCCCGCTGGGTCGGTCTCTTGCAGCGCACGCTCGCCGGCGCGGTCACGGTCGACAACATGGACTACGTGCGCCGCGACGCCTACATGTGCGGCGTGTCGCTCAACGCCGTCGACGTCGACCGCCTGCTCTACTACACGTTCTGCACGGCCGAGGGGCTGACGTTCCACAAGCGCGCGTTGGGCGCCCTGCGGGCGTTCCTCAACGCGCGCTTCTACATGTACGAGAACGTCTACTTCCATCGCATCGGACACGCGATCGACATGCACCTGCATGAGATCTTCCGCGAGACTCTGCAGCTGATCCTGCCGGAGAGCCCGCTCGACGACCTCGAGGCTTACCGCAAGCTCACCGAGTGGTCGCTCTTCAACACCGTCGAGAGCTGGCTCGAAGAGCCGGCCGGCAGCCAGCGCCGCCGGCTCGGCCAAGAGTGGCAGGCGATCATCCACCGCGACGTGAAGTACCACATGGTCTACGAGCAGTCGGTGGAGCGCCAGCAGCCGGCGCCGGCGAGCCGCGACCTCACCGCCGACGACTTCCGCGCGGCGATCGTCGCCAACCTGCCCTCGCGCCTGCGCGCGATCGAGTTCAAGGTCGACATCGCCTCGCAGGACCCGCGCCCGCTCAACCCGATGCGCGGGCCCAAGCGCATCCCCGTGTACGACCCCTCGACCGATGCGATCGAGGAGCAGTTGCTCTCGGGGATCCTCGAGTTCGTGCCCGCCAAGGCGCATCTCTATCGCGTGTTCGCCACCAGCCGCGAGCACGAGCGCGAGATCGCCGAGGCTGCCCGCAAGGCGCTGGGCGCCGGCGGGCAGCCGGCAGCGAGCGAGACCAACCTCTAGCGACCCCACGAGTCGAAGGAGCCGGGATGACAGACCCGCAGGTCGAACTGCACGATCCCGAACTGAAGCGGCCGGCCTGGATCGTGCCGTTCATGGCGGGTCTGTTCGTCACCGTTTTCGCGGTGCTGCTCACGATCGCCGCCGTCCGCCAACTCGGCAGCTTCATCACCATGGTCGTCGTCGCGCTCTTTCTCTCGTTCGCGCTCGAGCCGGCGGTGCAGTGGCTGGCCCGGCACGGCTGGCCCCGCGGGCTCGCCGCGTT
The DNA here is from genome assembly GCA_003132585.1 of Actinomycetota bacterium. GTDB lineage: Bacteria > Actinomycetota > Thermoleophilia > UBA2241 > UBA2241 > PALSA-647. Next base: position 62,094 of record PKYG01000091.1, on the reverse strand, counting down.
CACGATGCTGGTCGTGCTCGTCATCCTCGCCGTCGGCACGATCATCCTCATGATGCCGCTGTTCATCAGCCAGGCGCGCGCCCTCATCGACCACCTGCCGGACTGGCTGGCGCGGATCAGCAAGTACAGCAACAAGTGGCTGAGCATCGACCTCTCCACGCAGCACGTCACGGACACGCTGCGCGCGGCGAGTGCCAAGCTGCTCAGCTACAGGGGCGACATCGCCGGCAAGCTCTTCGGCTTCGGCGCGGCCGTCGTCGGCGCCGTCTTCAAGGCATTGACGATCGGCCTCTTCGCCTTCTATCTGCTGGCCGACGGGCCGCGACTGCGGCGGGCCGTGCTCTCCTACCTGCCGGAGCGGCGCCAGCACTACTTTCTCTGGGGCTGGGAGACGGCCGTCGACAAGGTCGGCGGCTACCTCTACTCGCGGGCGCTGCTGGCGGCGCTCTCGGCGGTCTTCGGCTACGCCGCGCTGAAGATCATCGGCGTCGGGTACGCCCTGCCTTTGGCGCTCTTCATGGGCGTCGTCTCGCAGTTCATCCCGACGATCGGCACGTACATCGGCGCGGCGCTACCGTTGATGGTCGCGCTGCTGGTGTCTCCGTCCCGGGCGCTGGTGTTCCTCATCTACGTCCTGGTCTACCAGCAGCTCGAGAACTACATCTTCAGCCCGCGCGTGACGGCGCACACGATGGAGCTGAACGCCGGCATCGCCTTCGGCTCGGTGATCGTCGGCGCCAGTCTCTTCGGAGCGATCGGCGGGATCCTGGCATTGCCCGTGACGGCGGTCATCCAGGCTGGCATCGAGACCTTCGCCCAGCGCCACGAGGTGCTCGACTCGGAGCTCACGAGGGCGGCGGCGCCGCCGCCGGTCAAAGACACGCGGCCGCTGACGCAGCGGTTGGCCGCGAAGTTGCGCCGCGGCGGCGCGAAGAGCTAGTACCGGCCGTATCCGGGCAGGCGTTTGCGATTCGAGTAACCGCCGCCGTACGAGCCGAAGTCCATGAAGAAGGCGACGACCACACACACCCAGCCCAAGCCTGTGACGCCGCGACCGGGCGCATAGACGAGCACGTAGACCAGCGTCGTGAACGGCAGGAAGATGATGCCGGCCAGCGGGAACACCAAGCTGGTGAAGGCGCGCGTGACGAGATTAGTGAAGAGCCAAAGGAAGAGCGTCGCCAGACGCGGTGCGATCAGCCCTACGCAGCCGAAGCAGCATCCCATGGTCTCATCCCTCCGACGCCGACGCGCGGGGGTCACCGCGCTGCCGCAAGAGTAGCGCACAGGTGGGCGTGCTGTGAAGCGCGGCGGCGCGAGGACTTCACCGGCGCCGGCGACTGCGGTAGAATGGCCGCTAAGCACTTCCTTAGCGGCCCGACCGCAGTCGCAGGAGCAGCGTGGACGACATCCATCACGTCGACCAGTACGAACAACTCAAGGTGCTCGCCAACGCCGACCGGCTGGCGATTCTTCGTCACGTCATGGCGGCGCCGGCGACGCTGACGCAGCTCGGCGCGCGCTTCGGCAAGCACCCCGCCTGGATCCGCCACCACGTGCTCGCGCTCGAGCGCGCCGGTCTGATCGAGCTCGCGGAGACCCGTGCCGTCCGCGGCCATCAGGAGAAGTACTATGCCGCGACGGCGCGCGCCTTCGCCGTCGACTTCATCGTCGTGCCCGAGGCGCGCGAGCGCGGCCTGCTGGTGATCGTCGGCAGCGACGACGCGGCGCTCGACCTGCTGGCCGCCGACCTGCGCGCTGACCCGGCTGCACCTGACATCGTGACGATGCGCATGGGCAGCCTCGAAGGTCTCATCGCCCTGCGTCACGGCCTCGGCGACGCCGCCGGCTGCCACCTGCTCGACGCCGACACGGGCGAGTACAACCGCTCCTACGCGCAGCACCTGTTTCCCGGCAGCCCGCTCTCACTCGTGACACTGGCGCATCGCGAGCAGGGGCTGATCGTCGCTCCCGGCAATCCGCGCGGCTTCGGCTCGATCGCCGACGTCGCCGCCTCCGGCGCCGTGTTCGTCAATCGCAACGTCGGCTCGGGCACGCGCGTGTGGCTGGACCGGTATCTGGCCGGCAAGGGGCTGGGCGCGGCCGCCCTGAACGGCTACGTCACGGAAGTGACGAGCCATGGGGAGGCGGCCGCGCTGATCGCCGCCGGCCGCGCCGACGCGGCGCTCGGCATCCGCGCCGCCGCCGCCCGCCAGGGGCTCGGGTTCGTGCCGCTCTTCAAGGAGCAGTTCGACCTCGTCATGCCGCACGATATCTTCGCCAGCGCGCGCTTTCACCCCGTCCTCGCGCGCCTCGAGTCGGCCGACTTCAAGCGGCAGGTCGAGGATCTGACCGGCTACGACACATCGGCAACCGGCGCTGTCATCCAGTTGAGCGCCTGAAGAACAGGGAGGGAACCACGTCATGCTCCAAGAGAAACCAGTGTCAGGCACATCCATGAGGAGGCCGGTGGCAGAGAAGCCGGGCGCGAGCGAGCGACGGAGGATGACGGGCGCGAGCACCCGACGGAGAATGACGAGCGCGCGCATCGCCGCTCTCGTCGGCCTCGGTCTTGCACTCGCGCTCGCCGCCGCGCTTGTCGCGCTCGCGGCCCCCGCCGCCTTCGCCGCCAGCGGCTCGTACACCGGCGGGGTGACCGCCGCCGACAGCGCCACGTATGTGGCCAACGATCACACTGTCACTGCCGTGCGCTTCTCGGCGTCCGCCGGGCTGGCCACGAGCACGACGTACTACGTGAAGATCCGCTTCAGCCCCTCCACGGGCCCCGTCTCCGGCGCCAACCGCGGCTTCATCTGGAACTCCACCACCAGTCAGTGGGTGCAGTCGGACGACGCGACCTGGGCGGACTTCCCGTCGATCACGACCGACAGCTCCGGACTGATCACGACGAATTCCTGGTACTACGTCAAGTTCGGCGACACGCGGCTGTCGGGCACCTACCACTGGATCGTGTCGCTCAACCCGGGGGCGAGCGGATCGACTCTGAACGGCTCGTCCGCGCCGGCCGTCACCGTGCTCGACATGACGGCGACGAGCGGCGGCGGTTTCTGGGTCCACAACGGCGTGGCCACTGGGTTGACGGGCGCCAAGCGGGCAGAGAGTGTCGCCGGCGGCACGACGACGCTGTGGAGCCTGCAGCGCACCGAGCCCAATCTCTGCGACGACAACGCCGACGGGATCCTCGACAACGAAGACTACGGGCCGGCGGGCACCGCCGGTGACTTCCGGCTGGCGGTGCCCGCCGGCCTCGCGTTCGACGTGCTGCTGCAGGGCACCACGATCTGGCCGACGGGCGCGAGCAGCTTCACCGGCGCCACGAGCGACGTCGACATCGCTTACGGCGCTTCCAATCAGACGCCGCCGGACACGCCGACGGGTTTGAGCGCGACGGCGCACAACGCCAGCGTCGCGCTCTCCTGGACGGCAGCCACGGACGACGTCGGCGTCACCGGCTACACGATCTACCGCTGGGTCGACCTCGGCCTGGCCGTCGAAACGGCGCCCGCCGTCGTCATCGGCACGACAACGGAGACGACCTACACCGATGCAACGGTCGCGAACGACACGACGTATCACTACCTCGTGCGCGCACACGACGCGGCGACCAACGAGGGGCCGCGTTCGAACGAAGCGACGGCGACCCCCGACGGCACGCCGCCGGGACCGGTGACCGGCGCTACCTTCACGCCGGGCGATCAAGCGGCGTCGATTGCGTGGACCAACCCCGGCGACCCCGATTGGAGCGCGACGACGGTGGTGCGCAACGACAGCCACCAGCCGGCCGACGCCGCCGACGGCACGGCGGTCTACTCCGGCGCAGGCACCGCTTACGACGACTCCAGTCTCAGCAACGGCGCTACGTACTACTACGGCATCTTCGCCCGCGATGCTGCCGGCAACTGGTCGAGCGGCGTCTTCGGGAGCGTCGTGCCGCGGGGCGCGACGATGCTCACATTGACGCCGCCTCTGCTCGTCGTCCCGTGGCGCGGCGCAGTGCAGCTCAGCGGGCAGCTGAGCACCGATGGCGCGCCGCTCGGCGGCAAGCAAGTCGTGCTCGAGAGCTCACCCGACGGCAGCGTATGGTCCTGGGTAGCCGACCTGCCTTCGGCCGACGGTTCGTACAGCGTGCTGGCCGCGGCCCATCTCAGGCAAAAGACGATGTACCGTCTGCGCTTCCCCGGCGATGTCGACTTCGCGGGCTCGCAGAGTGCGCCGGTGACCGTCACGCCGCACGTGCTGCTCGGCACGCCGAGCGCACCGTTGAGAGTGCGTCACGGTGTCGCCTTCACCTCGACCGGCACGCTTCAGCCGCGGCATCCGGCCGGGCAGCGCTCAGTCAGGATCCTCTGCTACAAGCTGCGGAGCGGCACGTGGGTGCTCAAACTGACGGTGAACGCCGCCAACCTGAACTACTCGACCTACAGCAAGTACCGGGCGCGGTTCGCGCTGCCGAGCGCCGGCCGCTGGCGGCTGCGCGCCTACCATCCGGCCGACGCGCTGCACGCGGCGACGAAGTCGGCGTACCGGTACCTGACGGTAACGTGACGGTAATGTGACGGAGGGCGATGGGCGACCAGCGCACACGGAAAGCTACGCCGCGCCGCTTGGCGGCGCTGGTCGCTGCCGTGCTCGTGCTGGTCGCCCTCGCCTGGATCGTCGAGTGGCGGGTGACCGGGACGACGCAGTCGGCGTCGGGCCGGCCGGCGCCCGGCTACGCGGTCAAGGTGATGCGCGGCGACACTGTGCTGAAGCAGTTCAGTGTCGCCGCGCTGCGCGCCTTGCCCGCGGTGACGATCATCGCCGACGGCAAGCCGCAGCACGGCCCGACCGTGCAGACGGTGCTCACGGCGGCCGGCGTGACGAGCTTCACGACACTGGAAGTGCGCGGCATGGGGCTGCGTGACAGCGGCCGCCTCACTTTGGCGGCGAAGGCGGTCACCGGCGACACGATCCTCGACTTTAACGACCGCGGCACGGTCAAGATCGTGTCGCCGACGATGGACTGGCGCCTGAGGGTGCGCGATGTCACAGAGCTCCGTGTCCACTAACGCGCCGGCGACGAGCCGGCGCTTCATCTGGTCGCTCACCTTGCGCGACGCTCTCCTGGTGGCGCTGATCGCCGACCTTGTCGTGCTCGGCAAGGTGCTGATCAACGTGCCGCTGCACGTGCCCGGTCACACCGGCGCTGTCGTCGTGGCGCTCTTCGTCGTCGGGCGCGGGATCGTCGGCAGGCGCGGCACCGGCCTGCTGATGGGACTGCTCGCCGGTGTTCTCCTGACTTTGCTCGGCCACGGCCACGCGCCGTTTCTCGAGTGGGTCAAGTACGTCGCCATGGGGCTCACGGTCGACCTCGGCGCGGCGCTCCTGCCCGGCGGCATCTCGAACAAGGTGAGCGTCGCCGTCATCGGCGCGCTGGCGAACCTGGCCAAGCTGATCACGACGCTGATCATCGGCGCGATCCTCAAGCTGCCGCTGGGCTTCCTCTTCTGGGGCCTGGGTTACGCGGCGACGACGCATGTGGTGTTCGGCGCGATCGGCGGCCTGCTCGGCGTCCTGCTGGTCGCGCAACTGAGGAAGATCCCGGGAGTGGGGGCGTGAGCCGGCGGCTGCGCAGCCTTATCCAGACCCTTCTCGTCGCGGCGCTGTGCGCGGCGGCCGGGGCGGCGAACGCCGCCGCGGCCGCCGCCCTCGCGCCGACGCTCACGCTCGAAGGCACGAGCGGCTATCCGTTCTCGTTTGGCACCGTGCCCGCCGGCGTCGCTCTGTCGGGTGGTGCGGACCAGTCCCTGGCGCTCGCGCCGATCGTGAAGTGGCGGCTCGACGGCACCAGCCCGATCTACGCCGGCTTCGATCCGACGACCGTCGACCCGCGCAGCGCTCAACCCTTGCCCGGCGGCAACGTTCTGATCACCAATCGCTTCTTCAACGACCCGACGTCCGGGTTCGTCGCCGTTGTCGCACCCGACGGTCACGCCCTGTGGTCGTACACCCAGGCCGACGATCCGAACCTGCAGAAGCCATTCTTCGCCTGGCGCTTCTACGATCACGGCCGGCCGTACACGCTGATCGCCGACCGCTACGCCGCGCGCGTCTTCGTCGTCGATCAGAGCAAGACCGTGGTATGGCAGTACGGCGAGGCCGGCAAACCGGGTCTCGGCGTGAACCGGCTCGAAGACCCGTTCATGGCCTCGCGCACACCCGACGGCAACATCCTGATCGCCGACAACCTCGGCGCTGAGCGGGTGATCGAAGTGCGCTACGCCGACTATCGCGCCGGTGAGCCCGATAACGGCTTCACGGCCGCCAGCATCGTCTGGCAGTACGGCATGCCCGGCGTCTACGGCAGCGGCCCCGACCAACTGAAGAAGCCGCGTTCGCCGCAACGGCTGGCGAACGGCGACACGCTGATCACCGACGCCGACGGCCAGCGCGTGATCGAGGTCGACCGCGGCGGCGACATCGTCTGGCAGTACGGCACGACCGATGTCGCCGGCACGGCAGCCGGTCATCTCTCCGACCCCACCTACGCGCAGCGGATGGCCAACGGCGACACGCTGATCTGCGACACCGGCAACGGCCGCGTACTCGAGGTGACGGAAGCCAGGCAAGTGGTGCGCAGCTACGACATGGCGGCGTTCGACCCGCCGGCGGGCGCCGGAACGACTGCCGTATCGGCGCCGCGCTCGGCGACACTCGCCGCCGACGGATCGGTGCTGGTCGCCGACAGCGGCTTCCGGCGCATCGTCGAGATCGGCATGCTGCAGAGCGTGACGCTCACGTCGGCGCCGCTCGATGCAGGCAGCGCCTTCGCCAAAAAGCGTTTTCTGCGGATCGCGTGCAGCGCGACGGTGCCCGACGGCGCCGATGTCGGGCTCGAGTATCGGCTCGGCGGCGGCGCGTGGCTCCCGGCCGCCGGCGCCGTCTCGCTCGACGGCGCGTCGCGCTTTTCTCTTCCCGCCGGCAGCGTCGCCGCGACGATTGCGTACCGGGTGACCCTGACGAGCGCCGCCTGCGCTGTCTCGCCGGTACTCGCCGATGTGACGATCGCCTCCGTGCCGGTCACGTCCGGTGGCGGTAACGGATCGGGCGACGACACCGACGACAAGACGGCCGTGCACCCGCAGCCGCCGCTGAGCCCCGACTTGAGCACGATCTTGCCGGTTGGGCCGGGCGGCTGGTCGGGCTCGGGCACGGGAGCCGGTCGGGGCAGCGGAGCTGCCGGCGCCGGCACATCAGGCAACGGCGCCGGCACGCAGTCACCGGGAATCGTTCCGGCGACGGCGACCACGGGGTCCGGCAGCGAGGTCACGGGCATCCCCGTGCAGGGCATCATCGGCGCTGGCGGCGCCGACAGCACTGCCGGCGGCGGGTTCGATTCGCATGTGAGCGCGGCATCGCTCGCCGCCGGCCTGTTCGGCGCCGCCGTCGGCATCTTCTTCGTGCCGGGACTCGTTGTCGGCCGGCGCCTGCGGCGCCTGGCGCGCTTCGACCACGTCACGCCTCCGACCGGCATCGACGGCCCCCAGCTGAAAGCGATCGGGCGATGACGCCGGCCATGCCGGTCGCGGCGTGGCGACGCGTCTACGTCGCCTTCGACGACACCGACTACCTCGGCGCCGAGCGCGGCACCGGCAAGGTCGGTCGCTGGTTCTGCGACGAACTCGTGGTGCCGTGGCGGCCCTGGGCAGTCGTGCGCCAGCAGTTGCTCGTCGATCCGCGCGTGCCGTACACGTCGCACAACAGCGCCGCGGTGTGCGTACTCGAGTACGTGGGCGCCGAGGTGGGCGGCGGCGACGGCTCCGCCGTGCCGCCCGGTCTCGACGACCTCGTCGAGCGCGCCGTGCGGCACCTCGCGCGCCACTGGCTCGACGGCAGCGACCCGGGCCTCTGCGTCGCCTGGGACGGGTCGCCGGCGCTGGAGCGCCTCGCCGCCTTCGGGCGACGGGCGGCGACCGAGGTCGTCACGCAAGCCGAGGCGTACGCGGCCGCCGAAGGCGTGCATCTCTCCGGCCACGGCGGCAGCGAGGACGGCGTCATCGGCGCTGCCGCCGGGGTCGGGCTCACGCACGATGGCTGGAGCGGCCGCATGATCGACTACCACGTGCCGCTGCGCGAGTTCGGCGACCCGGTGACCGTCGCCGAGCTCGCGGCCGCAGGCATCGCCGTCACCGCGCTCGACCGCGACGCGCCGATACTGCGCGGGGACGAGCCGATCGCGACGGAGAACTGGCTGCGGCCGCGCCTCTGGGGCGGCCGGCCGGTCGTGCCCGTGCAGCGTGACGGCAACGGTGGCTGGGTCGCCATGGGGCCGCGCACGGCGGCGTCGGAGGAGCAGGCGGCCTCGGAGAAGTAGGCGGCGGGCGGACGCGGCTTCGCCACCGCCCGCGACGGCCTTGCTGCGCCACCGCCCGCCACGTTTCCCACCGGGTATCACTGCACTGTGGAGCTGCGGTCAACCGCGCTCGCGGTTCGCGTCACGGAGAACGGAGGCGATAGTGCACATCCTCGCGATCATCGGGAGCCTGCGGCGGGCGTCGTACAACCGAATGCTGTATGAGAACCTGCGAGACCTTCTTCCCGACGCGGTGACGATTGACGCTGCCGACATCTCGGCGATCCCCCTCTACAACGAGGACGTGCTCGTCGAGCACGGTCATCCCGAGCCCGTGAAACGACTGCGCGAGCAGATCGCCACCGCCGACGCCGTGCTGTTCATCTCGCCCGAGTACAATTTCTCGATGCCGGGGGTGTTGAAGAACGCGATCGACTGGGTGTCACGGCCGGTTGCCGGTCAGCCGTTCAGAGACAAGCCGGTGGCGATCATGGGCGCCACGAGCGGTGCCATGGGCACGGCGCGCATGCAGTATCATCTGCGCCAGTCGATGGTCTTCGTCGAGGCGCTTGTGCTCAACAAGCCCGAGGTGATGGTCTCCTTCGCGACGGAGCGGTTCGACGAAAAGGGCACTCTCGTGGACGAGAAGACCCGCGCCGTGGTCCGCGCCCAGCTCGAAGCGCTGGTGGCGTGGACGCGGCGGCTGCGCGGTGACGGCTGAGATGGCCGCCGGCCGTCCTCAGCGCAGCTTCTGCTCGATCACCGTCCAGAACCCCGGGTCCTCCTGGCTCATCACCCAGATCGCGATGCCGGCGATGTGTGGGTGCTTGTCGGCGAGCAGGCGGAGCTTGGTGGAGATCGCCGCCGCGTCCTGGTAGATGGCGACGTGGCTGGTGCCGCCGGTGTCGGTGAAGCTCAGCTTCGCCTCGTTTGACGCCGGCTCGCGGGCGACTTCGAGGTTGTACTTGGCCGCCGCCGCGACGGCGTCACGGGCGAGGAACGTGGACGTAGAGCCGCTGTGCCAGTCGTAGCCGTAGAACGGCACGCCCATGCTGATCTTGGCCGGCGGCACCTTGCTCTCGGCGAAGGTGAGCACGGCGTTGATCCAGGCCGCCGGCGCCTGCGGCCCGGGGGCGCTCCACGAGCCGCTGTAGTTGTAGGTCATGATCTTGAACTCGTCGACGGCTGCGCCAAGACGCGCGTAGTCCTGGGAGATCTGATTGTCCCAAGGGCCGGGCTCGGACGTCTTCGGGAAGACGGCGATCGAGAGGAATCGATGCTTGGCGTGCAGCGCCGCGGCGAGCTCGGTGACAAACGTTGCGAAGAGCTCGCGATCGCTCGCCCTGAGGCTCTCCCAGTCGAGGTCGATGCCGTCGTAGCCCTTGTTGATGACCAGGGCGACGAGGTTGTCGATGTGGAGGCGGCGGCTGTCGGGCGAAGCGAGGATCGCCGCCGCTGCACTCTGATCGAAGCCGGCCTTGCCGCCGGCATAGTTGGTCACCGTGGCGAAGATATTGAGGTTGTGATCGCGGGCGGCGGCGACGAGGTCGAGGTTCTCGTTGTGCGCGGCGACGCTGCCGTCGCGCCGCGACTGGTACCAGTCGAAGTCGATCTCGTCGACGGCGTTGGCGGCGGTCGCAACTTGGAGTGAGTGTGTGTCGCCCAGCGTCCACGCACTCACACGGTACGTGCGCCCGCCGAGCGGCTTGCGCAGGTAGCCCAACGGCGGCTTGCCGGGGCGGTCGAGATGCGGATGCTGGCGGACGGCATCGATCAGCAGGAACACGGCGATCAGGAGCACGCCAACCAGCAGGGCGATGATGAATGCGCGGTGCCGTTTCTGCTGGCGCGGCGGTGCCGCGCCTGTGCCGCGCTCGGGCGCTGCGCCAGCGCCGCGTCCGCCGATCTGGTCGTCGCCCATGTCGCCTCTGCTCAGTGGCCGCCGCCCGGCCGGTCGTGGCGCCCGACTTCACGCCCGCCGGCGAGTCACTCCTAATCGGCCAGTGTAGCAGCACGAGGCGGGGGGGCCGCGATCGCGGCCCCCCCGCCTCGTGCATGGTCATCTCCCCGGATCAGGGTTCGTTGCGCTCTGTCAGCGCCGCGACCGGGTTCCTCGGCGGGGTCTCGGTCGTCTCCTCGCGCGGGAGGCCCGTCGACGCGGTGCCTGTCGCTGCCGATGTCGTTGCGCCCAAAGGCTGCGGCTCGTGACTCTCGGCGAGCCTGCCGGCCGTCGTCTGGGGAGCCATGTCGCGGCCCTCTTCGGCGCGACTTCCGGACAGCGCCCCAAGCGACCCGGCGACCGTCTTCGGCGCTATCGTGTTGAGTACGGTCGACGTCCCGCTGCCGCCGGCGGGCGACGGCTGCTTCGCGAATGCCAGTGCCGCGCCCATGCGCCTGTCGGCCCTCTTCCCGGGGCGGCGTCACCGGCTTGTTTTCCTCTATGCTGACCATGGAAACCCCACCGCGCTATACTGTGCCCCTGTGGGCCGCTAGCTCAGATGGGAGAGCGCCGCCTTTGCACGGCGGAGGTCAGGGGTTCGACTCCCCTGCGGTCCACCAACCATTTGCAGGGAAAGCGTGTTTCGCGGGCGGCAGCATGCTGCTCGGCGGCGTCGACAGAGGCTTGTCGGGCCTCGCGGCAACGCACCGAATCCCGCGCCGAGTCCGTCTCGTTCGTCTTCTGCGGCTTAGCGCCGCGGCACCGAGTGAGAATGCTTGACGCTGTCACTGCGTAGGTATAGACCATCAAAGTACGAGACTCTTGATACGAGCAGCGCTCTATACGGGAAGCTCTGATCCGCCGGAGGCACGTCGCGGCCACCATCATCCGGCGGGGAGCCATTGGTGAGACCGGCCCGCGGGCCGGTCTTCGTGCTTTCTGGGGACCGACCCCTCGGGGGAGCAGGTGCCGACGAGGAGGAGTCGGGCCGTGAAGGAGAAACGAGGGCGACGTTGACACCTCGGTATTCCACCGGCTGTCTCGGCGTCGCTTCGGGCACGCGCCTTGAGTGGACGCTCGTTCTGTGCTGCGTCGTCCTCGCCGTGCTCTTCGGTCTCGTCTGTGCCTTCGACGAAGACGGCGACCTCAGCGTCTCGCTCTGCCGGGCCGACGGCTTCTCCTGCGCACGTGACGAGGTCTCCCGCGCAGTACCCGCCGGCGACGCCTCCCGGCGTCCCGCCACGCTTCCCGCCCGGCTGCGCCTCAGCGCCCCGGGCCTGCTCGCCGCCGTTCCCGGCGGCCTCTGCCTGCTGATCTGATCCCTCCAAAGAGGACGACCGCGGCTGCGCGCCTCGTGCCGCCGCGGACGTCCTCGCCGTGCGCTGCCCAGCGCGGCGCCCGGCAACGGGGCTGCGTCGCGGGTCGGAGCGATGGTCCGCGGTCGCCACGACATCGGCGGAGAGCAGAAGGAGGGCCTATGCACGAGAGACGCGGGCACGGACAACGGAAACCGAGGTAACGAGGAGGGGACTCTGATGAAAGCGAGATTGATCATCGCAGGGATCGTGTTGGTGCTGGCCATGGCCGTCGCACCTGCCGCTCTGGCGGCGCCGCCCTGCACCACGACCCACGTGTCGGGCAACTGGTCGTGGGTCAACAACAGCGCCACGATAACGACGCTGGACAACGGGGACATGTTGGTCGACGGTGACGAATACGGCACGTGGACGGGCACGTTCGCAGGCAGCTCGTACGACGTCTTCGAGATGACGTTCGCGCCACCCTTGGAGGGTCCGGAGTGGGGCGCCGCCTGGGGCACGCTCACGGCTACGTTCAAGGGCAAGGTTGGTGGCAAGAACGGCCACATGACGATGTTCTTCACCATTCGCGAGGCGGCGAACAGTACGGTGATGACCGGGACCTGGGTCATCCTTTCCGGGACGAAGGCGCTGAAGCACGTGAGCGGGAGCGGCACATGGGTCAGCTCCGGCTTCGACAGCAGTGCGACGTACGCTGGGATGATCCGCTGGAAGGGATCCGATGGGTGTCGATTGCCTCACCATGAGGCAATCGGCAGCGGCTGCCGGCAAGCGGCGATGCGCGCCGTGCGTTGACGTCGCTGAGCATCACAGACTGACTTCACGAGCACACGCGAGCGGCCCGGACACCGGCGGGGTCCGGGCCGCTCAAGAGCCAAACGGCCAAGTGGAGGGGGAGAGTCATGAAGACGCCGTGGGGATCCAGATCACCTGCATCGGTCGCGTTGCTGCTACCGCTGCTCGTCGCGATCGCGGTGCTCGCGCTCGCGTCGTGCGGCGGCGCGAGCACCGCGGCATCGACCTCGCCGAGCGCGATGACCTCACCCTCGGCCGAGCCGTCTCCGAGTGCGACTCCCCTGCCGACACCGACCGTCGCCGGCACGATCGCGTTCGAGAGAGTAGTAAGACCAGGCGAGGGCGGCAACGGCGACATCTACGTCGTCAACGCCGACGGCACGGGTCTCAAAGCCTTGGCCGAAGCTCCCGGCTGGGAGGACCACCCCTCCTGGTCCCCGGACGGGAGCAGGATCGTCTACGACGTCATTGCCGAAGGAAGCGATGACATCGAAGACGCGACCGTCTGGGTCATGAACGCGGACGGCTCCGGGAAGGTCAAGCTGACCAAGGGGTCGGGCAGAGGCGCCTGGCCGACGTGGTCGCCCGACGGCAAACAGATCGCCTTCATAAGGCTCTTGCTGCCAGAACGGTTCGCCACCTTCGTGATCAACGCCGACGGCAGCGGTCTTAAGCGCGTGACGCGCCCGGCTGCCGGGACATCGCCTGGTACGCAGGCCGACGAGAACTCGCCCACCTGGGCGCCGAACGGCAAGATCCTCCTTCTTCGGCTTGGCCAGGTGTTCGCGGTGAACCCCGACGGGAGCGGACTTGTCCAGCTGACGAAGGGCGAGAACATTATATGGTTCGCGCTCTCGCCGGACGGCAAGAGGATCGCCGTTCACTACAACAACAGTGACCGTGTCGCGGTGGTTCCGGCGCATGGCGGCGGCACTCCGGTGACGCTCCTCGACCCGGTGTCGGACTTCATCCCAAACGACCCCAAAGCTGCTCCTGCGTGGACGCTGGATGGACACGCGCTGGCGGTGGCGAGCAGCGACTACCTTGGATTCTATGGCTCTCGCCTCTACATCGTGAACGCCGACGGCTCCGGCCTCTCCGCGGTTCCGGGCATCGACAACGCGGAGGACCCCGCCTGGCGGCCGCGGTAGGGCTTCCGGCCAGCGCGTTAGGCTCTCGGCACGCGGGGACGCGACAGGCCCGCGTCAGCACGGCGGAGGTTGGGGGCGCGGCTCCACCGCGGTCCACCAGCCAACCCCTCAGTCGTCCCCGCCACGCAACGCGTTAGTGGTCGGCAATAGTGCGGTACGACACACTATTGTGGGCAAGCGTGCGACTCTGGACAGGAGCGGCGCCCCCGCTCCCTTCGAGAGGCGATCATGATCCTCATCATGCGAGAGAGAGTACGTGACTACGACACGTGGAAGTCGGTCTTCGACGACGGCGAGCCGCTGCGCGCGAAGCATGGCTGCACCGGTCACGAGATCTTCCGCGGCGACGAAGACGGCAATGACCTGACCGTCCATCTGCGCTTCCCGTCCCGCGAGGCCGGGGACTCCCTGCGCACGGATCCGGAGCTCGCGGCGATCATGAAGCGTGCCGGCGTGGAGACACCACCCGTGGCGACGTGGGTGCGCGATGGCGAAACCCGCACGTACGCAAGCCGCGTGGCCGCCTGACCAGGCCGACAGCTTGATCGAGTGCGCCGAGGGCGCGGTGTGAACTGCGCCCTCGGCGCACTTTGCCTTCCGAATCCGCGCGATTGCCGCGGCGTACCTTGCCACTGAGAGCGCCTGCTGGTCGACGATGCCAAGCAGGGGAGAGATGACATGCCAATTCTGCGAATCGAACACTCAGTCCCCAACTTCGACGGCTGGAAGAGGGCCTTCGACAGCGACCCTGTCGATCGGAAAAAGTCGGGCGTGCGTCGTTACCAGGTCTTGCGATCGATCGACGATCCCAACTACGTCATGATCGACCTCGAGTTCGACACTCAGAGCGAGGCCGAGGCACTTCTCGCCGCGATGCGCCAGGTGTGGAGTCGGGTGGAGGGGACGGTGATCGTGGAGCCGCAAGCGCGGATCGTCGAGACGGTGGAGACCAAGGAGCTCTGACTCCGACGGCCGGCCGCGGGTTCAGCCAGCGGACCGCGCGCCCCAAACGCTTGAACCCATCACTGCACGGGGGTACACCGCCACCATACGAGACTCCTGACAGGTGCAGCGCGGCGACGGGACTGCCAGAGGAAGCTGAGGATACGAGGAGGGAACCATGGACGTCATGATCGATTGGGAGAACATGCCTTGGGACGAGGTCGAGGGCGAGCCCCAAAAGGGTTTTCGCAGCAAGACCTGCGTGCGCGACGGTCAGGAGGTGGATCTGATCGAGTTCGCGGAAGGATACGTGAGGGACAGCTGGTGCACGCAGGGGCACCTCCTCCACGTGCTCGCCGGTGAGTCCACCCTTCGGTTCAGGGACGGAGGGAGAGCCATCCGCTTGCGGCCGGGCGACACCGGCATAATCCTCGCCGGTGAAGCAGACGCCCACAGGATGGAACCCGCTGCGGGCGAATGTATCCGAGTCCTGCTCTTCGAACAGCCCTGAGCTCACCGCGCTCTGGTCGATCGCCGCGATCCCCGTACGCTTGACCTCGTCACCGCGTCGGGATATACAATCGTCGTACGAGACTCCTGATAGGTGCAGCACTGCACACGGGAGGCTGTGATCCGCCGGACGTACCGCTGCGGCCACCGCAGTCCGGCGGGGAGCCACTAGTGAGACCGGCCCGTCGGCCGGTCTTCGTGCTTTCTGGGGACCGACCTCTTAGGAGCCAAGGGGCCAAAGGGGAAGGGGCGGGTCATGAAGAGGCTAGGAGAGTCACCACCATGCGTAGCCATCAACGTCGCACTGTCGTTGCTCGTCGCGATTGCGGCGCTCGCACTCGCGTCGTGCGGGGGCACGAGCACCACGGCATCGAACTCGCCGAGCCTGATGGCTTCGCCCTCGGCAGAGCCGTCTCAGAGCGCGACTCCTCTGCCCACGCCGACCGTCGCCGGTACCATCGCGTTCACGAGATTGGTAGAACCTGGGATCGGCGGCAACGCCGACATCTACGTCGTCAACGCCGACGGCACAGGCCTCGAGCGGCTGACCGACGACCCCGGCGTCGAGGAGCGCCCCGCCTGGTCGCCGGACGGGCGCAGGATCGTCTACGGCGGCTACCCTCGAGGATGGTCTGGAGTCGAAGACGCGAGCGTGTGGATCATGAACGCGGACGGCTCCGGGAAGGCACAGTTGACGAAGGGTGCGGTCAGAGGCATATACCCGTCGTGGTCGCCGGACGGCAAGCAGATCGCTTTCGTGAATCCCCTGCCAGACGGGTACTGCATCTTCGTCATGAACGCCGACGGCAGCGGTCTTAGGCGCGCGACGCGCCCGCCTGCTGGGGGGACGCCTGGTGCGGCGGTCAACGACTTGTTCCCCGCCTGGGCGCCCAACGGCAAGATCCTCCTCCTTCGGCAGGGCCAGGTGTTTGCGGTGAACCCCGACGGGAGCGGACTTGTCCAGCTGACGAAGGGCGAGAACATCGTCGAGTTCGCGCTCTCGCCAGACGGCAAGAGGATCGCCGTCCACTACAACAACAGTGACCGTGTCGCGGTGGTTGCCGCCCATGGCGGCGGGAGCCCAGTGGCACTTCTGGAGCCAGTTTCGGACTTCATCCCAGATGCCCCCAACGCCGCTCCTGCGTGGACGCCGGACGGGCAAGCGCTGGCCTTAGCGAGCAGCAGCTGGACCGGGCACGCAGACGGAGGAGGCTCTCGCCTCTACATCGTGAACGCCGACGGCTCCGGCCTCTCCGCGGTCCCGGGCATCGACAATGCTGTCGACCCCGCCTGGCGGCCGCGATAGGGGAGGGGGCAAGGCCATGAGAGGGATCGGGAGATCAGCGTCACGCGCGCCCACGTGGGGCGTGACCGCGCTGACCGCCGCATTCTCGTCGCTCGTCGTTGTCGCAGTTCTCGTGCTCGCGCTCGGCGCCTGCGGCGGCGCGAGCCCTATGGCATCGACCTCGCCGAGCGCTTCGCCCTCGCCTTCGGTGGCGCCGAGCGAGAGCGCGACACCTCTGCCGAGACCCACCGTCGCCGGCACCATCGCCTTCGCGAAAGTCGTAACAACTGGGGACGGCGGGAACAGTGACATCTATGTCGTCAACCCCGACGGCACGGCTCTCAAGCAGCTGACAGATACCCCCGGCTGGGAGACCAACCCCTCCTGGTCTCCGGACGGAACCAGGATCGTATACGCCGTGTACGCCCCCAGGGCCGATGACACGATATACGCCACCTTGTGGGTCATGAACGCCGACGGCTCGAACAAGAGGCGCCTGACGAAGGGGTCGGTGAGAGGCGACTGGGCGGTGTGGTCACCGGACGGCAAGAAGATCGCCTTCATGAGAGCTCTGTCGTTGGAGGAGCACGCCATCTTCTCGGTGAAGGCCGACGGCAGCGGTCTCAGGCGCGTGACGCACCCGGCTCCTGGAACACCTCCTGGTGGGCAGGTCGACCACTTCCCCGCCTGGGCGCCGAGCGGCAAGATCCTCTTCCTACGGCTCAGCGACGTCTGCGCGATCGGCCACGACGGGAGCGGACTCGTCCAGCTGACGAAGGTCGGGAACATCGGCGACTTCGCACTCTCGCCGGACGGCAAGAGGATCGCCATCGACAGCAAGACGAGTCAGAGCATCGAGATCGTGCCCGCGCGTGGGGGCGGGACTCCGGTGACGGTCCTCCACCCCATCTCGGACTTCATCACGCCGGACCCCTACGCCGCGCCAGCGTGGACGCCGGACGGGAAGGCTTTGGCAATGGCGAGCAGTTCTCACATGGGGTCTCACGGCTCTCGCCTCTACATCGTGAACGCCGACGGCTCCGGGCTCTCCGCGGTGCCGGGCATCGACAACGCAGAGGAACCCGATTGGCGGCCGCGGTAGGGCTTCCGGCCAGCGCGTTGGGGTCTCGGCCGCGAACCGCAGCGACGCGCGGCGCGTCTCCAGGTACTCGAAAGCACCATGGGCTCACAGTTCGCGGGTTCGTAGACGGCGATGCGTCTCGGTTGGGCCGACCGTCTAGCGCGTGAGGTGCGCGCGGAGCGCGCATGCTCGACACGCTGTTAGCCGAGCCCCGCGATGTGGTAGCATTAGAATGCTACACTCTGCACGACCGACTGGAGGATCCATGACTCGTGGACTGAAGTTGCGCCAGGCCGGGGGCTCGATCAGCGCCACGTTGCCCAAGGACATGGCGGAGAGACTCCACCTGTCGGCCGGCGACACCGTGCTCGCCGTCGAGACCGATCGCGGCATCCTGCTCACGCCCTACGACCCGCAGACCGAGGAGGCGCTTGCTCTGGCTACCAAGGTCTCTGGGAAGTACCGCAACGCACTCCGCGAGCTGGCCAAGTAGCCGGTGGCGCGTCAAACCGCGGAGCCGCGGTGGGTCGACCGGCTGGTCGTCGAGGCAGTGCACCTCGACCTGATCCGCGAGCATGGAGGGATGCCGGGCATCCGCGACGAGCACGCCCTGGAGTCCGCGCTTGCCCGTGCCCAGCAGCGCTTCGCCTACGAGCCCACAGTCGATCTGGCCGGTCTGGCTGCGACGTACGGACACGGGCTGGCGCGGAGTCACCCGTTCAACGACGGCAACAAGCGCATCGCCTTCGTGACGATGGGGGTCTTCCTGGGGCTCAACGGCCGCGATCTCGCTGCGCCTGAGGCGGAGGTCGTGACCGTCATGCTCGCGCTCGCTGCCGGCGAACTCGATGAAGAGGAACTCGCGGCATGGCTGCGTTCGCACCTGGGTTAGACGCACCCCAGCGCCTCGAGCTCCGCACGGCACCCCTCAACCGTCTCGAACCTGATAGTCGCGATGCCGAACGCGGCCGCCGCGTCGAGGTTGGCCTGATGGTCGTCGATGAACACCGTGGCGCTTGGGTCGAGCGCGAATGTGTCGAGGAGGCGGCGATAGATCGCCGGCTCCGGCTTGCACTCGCCGACCTCGCAGGAGAAGACGCGACCGTCGAACAGTGCAAGGAAGTCGTAGGCGGTCTCGATGTGCGCAAGCGTGGCGCGCTGCATGTTCGAGAGCACGAACAGTCGATTGCCGGCGGCCCGAAGGGCTCTGACGAGCTCGATGGCCGCCGGCACGGGCACCAGCCAGCTAGGCATCACATCGAACAAGGTGCGCAGCCTGTCGGCGCTGATGCCCGTTCTCTGCGCGGCGCGCTCGATCGCCTTTGCGACCGGAAGCGTGCCGCGGTCGAGCTCGATCCAGTCCGGATCGCCGAAGAGGCGATCGAGCACCCGCGCACGCTCGTGGGGATCCTCGAACACGGACGAGAGCATGGCGGGAGGATCCCAGGTCAGTAGCACGCCGCCGAGGTCGAATATCACGTCCAACGCTTGCCTCGTTGGCCGCGCCTACGGCTTGAGCCGCGCGTCGTCCACCACCGCCGCAAGGCTACCAGCGCCCATATGCTTTCGACGACCATGAAGGGCCAAGTATTCGCGAGCGCTGCGTAGACCGCCGAAGCAGCGCAGGCGAAGGCAAAGATCAATATCCACAGAGCCGCGCGATGCTCCAGTGCATAGGAGATCAGCATGAGAGTGACGGCTCCGGCGCCGAAGGCGGTCAATGGATTCATGTCAACCGAACGCGACCGGGAAGAGGACCAACGCCTCAGCGACCGAGCACGATATCGATACCGCTCAGCACGAGCTCGAGCTTCTTGTCGGGCAGGGTGCCGACCCGCTCGGTCAGCGACGCTCGGTCGAGCGCAACGATCTGCGACACGTTGGCAACGGAGTCCTTGGGCAGCCCCGTCGCCTTCGACGTCAGCAACACGTTGCCGGGAGCCTCTGCCCAGTGCAGGTTGCTGGTGAGCGCGACACACACCACGGTGGCGATGCGACTACGGTTGAACGAATCGCCCTGCACGACGACGACCGGCCGCCGAAAGCCGGGTTCGGAGCCCGACGGCTCGCGCAGCTCGGCCCACCAGACCTCGCCCTGGGCGATCACCAGTCGGACCGCTCGAGCGTGCTCCGCGCCGCAGTGACGGCGAAGTCACTGTCGCTCGACGTTGCTTCTGCGCAGATGACGTCGAGCGCCTCCGTGACCTCATCGGCCGAGTGACGCGCCACGTACTCGCGCACCGCGTCGCCGTAGAGCCGGCTGCGTGACTTCTTCAGCGCAAGGGCCAGCCTCTCGGCGTCGTCGAAGAGTTCATCGGGGATGGAGATCGCTGTCTTCATACCAGAAGTATAACCGCGGGACAGCGGAAGGCAACACCTCGGCCCTATGGTCAGCCGCGATCAACCAGGAGTCCGCTCGTGGCGGGCGACCGAGAAGCCCCAGAGCATCGGGATATTGACCAGGAACAGCAGAAGAATGATGGTCATGACGACGAGCGGTTCCCCCCTCGTGCCGTCAAATGCAATGACGTACTCTCCCATCCCGGTCAACACCAGGATGTACAGGAACACCCATTTCGCCACAGTGAAGAACGTGTTCCGGGCGAATGGCCGCTTCCGGAGAATGAGAACTATCGTAGCTATGGTCAGCACCGCGGCTATGCACACCCACATGATGGATCCCCACATTGGTGCCGGTCCGGGAATATGCGCGATGATGATGCCGGCAGCCAGAATGCAGGAGATGATCGTTCCTACTATGCACGCGATAACTGGTGAGCGCTTGGTGTCTCCGGCGTAGGGTTGTGGTGTATTCACCATGTCGCCAACCTCACCATGATGACGATTATCGAGAGCTGCAGAATCCCCAAAACGCCGGCGGTATAGAGGAAGCGCCGCATCATCCTGCCGATAAGCAAGCCGTTGGGTTCCGGTTTGCGCAGTTCCATGAGCACCACGATGTTGGCTGGTTCAAGAAAGGCGTAGGCGATGATGGCGAGGAAGGCCACCACTATCAACGCTGCCAGAATCCAGCCGTGCTGGGGCGAGTACGGGGTGGTGAAGAGATTGTCCAAGCGGGCAAGCTGCCAGCCTGACGTCAGAGTGCAGATCACCACGGTGGGCATGACGACCATCATCTTTGTCATCAGGTTCTTGGAGAACACCATTCGGGCGGGAATGTCCAGCCGGCCCATGATCGGGCCGATGATGAAGCCCATGAAGAGATCGATACTGACCCACAGGGCGCCGCCGAAGACATGGAAGAAATCCAGCCCGAAGTGCGAGTTGCTGGCGATGGTCACGATGAGCGCCACAATGACCGCGCCGGAGACTGCAACACCCCACAAGGGCACGAATGGTCCTGCTTTGGCTTTGGGAGTCGTCGCAATGGCTTGACTCCCAACGACTTGACTCATACCAGCACCTCCAAGTTGCCAGATTGAAGTCGTAGACCAGAAGCAGCGACAGTACGCTCTTGCTGGTAATCGTCAAACCGTTTGAACAATGGCGACTTTCGGTGATGGAGGTTCCGCGGACTGGCCGCACGCCGACGTCCCCGCGCCCGTGTAGACTGGGCGCGTCACCACACCTGCCAGGGGGGTAACGTGGGCGCACCCGATGCGGTTGTCGAGCTCGTTGAGCGCTTCAGGCACAACTTCACCACCTATCTCAACCCCGCCTACAACGAGACCCAGGTGCGCATCGAGTTCATCGACCCGTTCTTCAAGGCGCTGAGCTGGGACGTCGACAACTCCGCCGGCAACGCGCCGCAGTACCGCGACGTGGTGCACGAAGACGCGATCAAGGTGGGCATCGACAGCCGGGCGCCGGACTACTCGTTCAGAGTAGGAGGCGCGCGCAAGTTCTTTGTCGAGGCGAAGAAGCCCGCGGTCAACCTCAAGGACGACCCCAGCCCGGCCTACCAGCTTCGCCGCTACGCCTGGTCGGCCAAGCTGCCGCTGAGCATCGTCACCGACTTCCAGGAGTTCGTCGTTTACGACTGCCGCGTGCGACCGGCGAACACCGACAAATCGCCGGTCGCACGCATCATGTACGCGACCTTCGACGAGTACGAGCACCGCTGGGACGAGATCGCGTCGATCTTCAGCAAGGACGCGATCTACAAGGGCTCGTTCGACCAGTACGCCGAGTCGACCAAGGCGAAGAAGGGCACGGCCGAGGTCGACACCGCCTTTCTCAAGGAGATCGAGAGCTGGCGCGACGAGCTCGCGCGCAACATCGCGCTGCGCAACCGCTCGCTGAGCACGCGCGAGCTCAACTACGCCGTGCAGGCGACGATCGACCGCATCATCTTCCTGCGCATCTGCGAGGACCGGCTGATCGAACCCTACGGGCGGCTGCAGGGTCTGGTGAACGGCCAGAACGTGTGGGAGCGGCTGAGAACCCTGTTCTTCGAGGCCGACCATCGTTACAACTCCGGCCTCTTCCACTTCGAGCAAGAGAGGGGGCGCGCGGACGCGCCCGACACGCTCACCCCCGATCTGGTGATCGACGACAGGGTGCTCAAGGAGATCCTCAAGCGGCTGTACTACCCGGAGAGCCCGTACGAGTTCAGCGTGCTGCCCGCCGACATCCTGGGGCAGGTCTACGAGCAGTTCCTCGGCAAGGTGATCCGCCTCACGACGGGGCACCAGGCCAAGGTCGAGGACAAGCCCGAGGTCAAGAAGGCCGGCGGCGTGTACTACACGCCGACCTACATCGTCGACTACATCGTCAAGAACACAGTGGGCCGCCTGCTCGAGGGGCTTGCGCCCAAGCAGGCGGCCGACCTCCGCATCCTCGATCCCGCCTGCGGCTCGGGCTCGTTCCTCATCGGCGCCTACCAGTGCCTGCTCGACTGGCACCGCGACTGGTACGTGGAGCACGCGCTCGACAAGAAGAACAAGCCGATCGTGCAGGGCCGCGCCGGCGAGTGGCAGCTCACCACGGCCGAAAAGAAGCGGATACTGCTGAACAACATCTACGGCGTCGACATCGACTCCCAGGCCGTGGAGACGACCAAACTGAGCCTGCTGCTCAAGGTGCTCGAGGGCGAGACGTCGGAGACAATCGACGCCCAGCTCAGCTTCTTGCACGAGCGCGCCCTGCCCGACCTGGCCGCCAACATCAAGTGCGGCAATTCGCTGATCGGCCCGGACTTCTACGACGATCAGCAGCTCGGTCTCACCGGCCTCGACGACGAGGAGCGCTACCGCATCAACGTCTTCGACTGGGAGGCGGAGTTCCCGCAGATTCAGGGGAAGGCGGTGCCGGAGGAGCAGCGCGGGTTCGACGCAGTGATCGGGAATCCGCCGTATATCCGCATCCAGAACCTGAAGGAGTTCGCGCCGCGCGAAGTTGAGTTCTACAAGAAGCGATACGTCGCGGCGAGCAAGGGCAACTACGACATCTACGTGGTGTTCGTCGAGCGGGGCCTGTCTCTGCTCAACGAGGCCGGCCGCCTTGGCTACATCCTGCCGCACAAGTTCTTCAACGCACAGTACGGGGAGCCGTTGCGCGGCCTACTCGCCAAGGGCGGGCACCTAGATCGGGTCGTTCACTTTGGCCACAGCCAGGTCTTCACCAACGCTTCGACGTACACGTGCCTCCTTCTTCTCAGCAAGGCACGTTCACCACGCTTCGCCTTTGTGCCGGTTGACGATATTCCAGCTTGGCGCAATGGTGAGAAGCCGATTGTCGACGAGCTGCCGGCCGATTCCTATGGGAGTTCGGACTGGGCTTTCGTTGTTGGACGGTGCGCGAGCTTGTTCGAGCGGCTCGATACCATGCCGGTCCGCTTGCGCGATGTTGTTACGGGCATGTTCGTTGGGCAACAGACCAGCGCGGATCCGGTCTTCGTGTTTAAGGAGCATAACCTGTCTCAAGAGAGCGGGCTGACGGACGTGTTCTCGAAGTCGATTGGCAGGTGGGTAACGCTTGAGTCGGCGGCCTTGAAAGACGTCGTCCGTAGCGGCTCGATTGGCCAATACTGGGCGCACGCGACGGCGAAGGTTCTGTTTCCGTACGACCTCGTGGGCACCGATGCGCATCTTCTTACCGGACAGGCGCTGCAGGATCGCTATCCACTTGCCCGTGCCTATCTGGAGCTCAATCGTTGCGAACTCGAAGCCCGCGAGCACGGTGGGTTCAGAGATGCGTCGTGGTATCGGTTCGGTCGCACCCAGAACCTCGGGTGCTGGGAGCAGCCTAAACTGCTTGTCCCGTATATGGTCACTGACCTAGCCGCCTACTGCGATTTGACCGACAACTTCTACTTCATCAACGTGACCACGGGAGGCTACGGCCTCACCGTCGACCCCTCCTTCGGGTCGATGGCGTATCTCTGTGCGCTTCTGAACAATCGAGCACTCGACTTCTACCTCAAGCGCATCTCAACCAGCTTCCGAGGCGGCTACTATGCCGCGAACAAGCAGTACATCGAGAGACGGCCGGTTCGCGTGCTGAGTCCCAACAACGCACATGAGAGACGAATCCACGATGACATCACCGAGTCAGTGACTGCGCTGCAGGAAGCCAAGAAGCAAGTCCAGCTGTGTCGTGTTTCGGAAGATCAACGACGCTGGGAGAGAGAGGCGACGATGCTGCGGGCTCGCGTAGACGTTGCTGTCTATGCTGCGTACGGTCTCACCGACGACGATATCGCAATCGTCGAATCAAGCATCGAGAAGGCGTGACCTATGCCCCTCGAGTTCGGTCTCTGGCGGATCGACGGCGAACGTCTGACGGATAACCTGCGAGCGAAGCGAGCCAGGTTGATCCGTTTGTTAGCAGGGACTGACATGCTTTGCCAACCGTGACGGCATCCATGACCGATCCAAGGCAGTGACGCCCGAGTAGGCTTCTGGCAAATGGGGGCGATAACAGTCGTCACGAAGAATGCGAGACCTCCCGTCGGGACGCACATCAGCCAGGCCGCTCCCGCGACATTGCAGCTGCCGTCGCTACTCTTCATCGGACGCTCTGCGAAGCTGCTCGACCCGGTCTTGAAGGTCGATGTATCCAGCTCTTCCGAGCCGATTCATCAGGTCTGTCGCTCGCTGCTTAAGTTCGGCTTCGCCTGTGTCAAGTGCTGAGGCGATCACCTGCGGCACGGCACGCTCCATCAGGTCGTACTCCATACTCGAGCTATGAGATCCACGTTCGCCGAGCACGTTCTCAACTACCTTGAGTGCTGTATCCGGGTCGACAGCGGAGGCACCGGCCAAGCACTCGCCAAGCATGCCGCGTGTGCGGAAGTCCGGCACAACGGATGACGCGTACTCCAGTCTCGGCAGCCACCACTGGACTTCGTACTTCTCTGAGCGCGCCAGCCAGTAGACGCCTGCCAATTCGGCCGCATCTTCCCGGTGTTCCTTCACATGAGCCACGCGGCGGTCCCAGAGATCTGCCACCCGTTCGACAACGTCATCTGGTACCGAACCCCACCTCGTCATTAGCCAGGCAAGATGACCAAGCGCATCCCCCCGAAGCTCGGCGTCGGCGTGCTCAAACCAGCTCTGTACAAGCGGGTCGTCATAGCTGAGGTGGCCATCGATGATTCCGCGTAGGATCCAGTCGCCTATCAGCTGATTGAAGGTGCGATCATGAGTCCTCCAGCCCGAAACGTGCTCGACTCTCCCGATCTCCTCGATCATTAGCAGTATTGGCCGGCGCAGTAGCTCAAGCAGAGGGGTGTGAAAGAGATGGATGGCCAGCGCCATCGAGAGGGCGACTTGCTGGTATTCCGTTGTCGGAAGCCTGACGCCGAAGATCGCCGCTACTCGCTCCTCAATCCAGGAATGTGCCGATTCGAAGAGTCGACCGGTCCCCTCCCCCACGGCTGCCGCAACGGCCAGACTCGCGTCGACACCTGCGATGTGCCGGTCGATGATGGCTAGCGCATCAGCGGCAGCGTCGGTCTCTGGGAAACGATGAACAAGTCGGATGAGTGCGCGGATGGCCCCAGGTCGGACAGTGTTGATGGACAGTGTAAGCGGGTCCATGTTGCTGCCGCCGTACTTGACTTCGTACTCAGGCGTGGGCTCAGGATTGTCACTGAAGCTGGCGAGAATAGCTCCGATGCGTCCCGCATTGGTCTCCCCGATTCCAGGGTCCTCGTCACGTGGCTGGATGGCTAGCCCTGCCTCGAGTAGCTGGAGCACTTCGAACTTCAAGTTCCGATAGTCAGAGTCGTCATCAAATGGGTCGCCCTCGCTGGCAACCGTGGTGTCGTCACCAAGACCAGTAACCCATTCGCACAACGGCACGATCTCGCCCCAAGGCAGGACCTTGCCTGCCTTGATTGCCTCCCTCCAACTGCCGATGACTGACCGGATGTAGGTTGGTCGAAGAGTCTTCAAATCCTCAATCCGGTCACCCAGACGACCGGGTTGCGAGGATAGAGCCTCGGCAAGAACGTGCCCTTGCCCCCTGTGGCTGGGGCCCGTCCAGTTGTCTGTTTCCGGATGCCAAGAACGTAGGTGTTCTATCAGGTCGTCGTCGCTGAGATTCTGCATCGTTTCAGCGTCGATTGGACTGCTTGGCCCACGGAAGCTACGGAAATGCATCTCGCCATCGCTGACCTCGAGGGTTCCGTACTCGGCGTCGAGCGCGGTTAGCATTTCGCGGAGATCCTCGGGCAGGCCCGCAGCGCCGACCATGGTCAACATCGTGTGCTGCCACCGCTTCCTGTAGTCATCAATCCGGGCTGCCGTATCTGCTGCGGTATCGCCGTCGTCGGCGAATCGCTCGCGGCGCTCATCTCGCAGAGCCAACGGACCCATACGGACGAAGGCGAAGAACGGCGACACGTCAACGACTGCGCGCCAAGCTAGACACGCTCTGATGAACGGATGGTACTCCGCCGAATACTCGCTCTCGGTGAACGTCTCGTCAGTGAGAACACCTGCAGCTTGAACGACAAGCTCAGCCTCGTGTTCGCTCAGATCGGCCGTATTTTCGTCTGACTTGTCCTCCACCTGGTCAATAGCCTCTGCCAGAACGTCGAGAGCAAGGCGACGCAACAGCGGCTGATCATCCTGGAGGAGCCGAGCAAGTGGTTCGGTGGACTGTTGAGTTTCTTCCGACAGAGCAGAGCGAAGTACGTCGACCAGGGAGTCGCCTATCTCGCGGGCGTGGTGTTCGGCTGAGGTGCGGATAGATGAACGCCAGATGTGGCTGAAGTCGTAGTGCCGCTCTCCCGCGTATGAGTTGGAGTGCATCTGGTACTCGCGCAGCCATCCCGCCAGTGCGGGGACGCGGTCGCTGCCGAGCGCCTCTGCGACTGCCGGAAGGCCCTCCGCATACCAGTAGGAGTCAATCCCTGCGACCGGCTCAGGTGACCCGAACTTGGGCGTCTCGGAGGGCGGACGCGGTGTGAAGTAGGCGTTCGCAAGCTGCCGACCTTTGGCGCGCTCCGTGCTCCCGAGCAACCTGACAATCACCTGCGTAATGTCATTTGGATCAATACGGAAGTTCGCCAGCTCGCCGCCAGGCCATTCCTTCATTTTCGGCACGAGGCCAGCTGCGTCTTCGGGCGCAAGCACAGTCGCGGCTTCCGCAATCCCTCGGCGCACCCATTGACTACTGGAGTCCGCAATCCTCTCCAAGACCCCACCGACCTCAATGCTGGCGACCGGAGCCATGCGAACGAGATAGCCGATTTCGGGCCATGGGTCCGAACGGACCGTTCCATCCGGCATGACCTCAGTGGCGGGTGGGTTGCCGAAAGCGTCCTGTTTCGCCAGTGCCCCGACCCAATACGGATTCTCAAACTGAGCGTAGAACGCGCGCCTCAGCTGAAGCGAGCCCAAACGTGCCAAGATCGCACGAACATCATCATCGGACGGGACCTCAATGCCATCCGCGCCGACCTCGTTCGCCTGTCCAGCAAGGGCTCTGACTTCGTTCAGACTGTCAAAGAACGCGCCGAGACGGACGCGCATCGACGCTTCGATGATCGCGATATGTGCCATCACCCGCTCGTCTGTGGGAAGACCGTGCCCGCCGGGCCGGTCCGACTTGTGCCGATCCAGGTGGGCGAAGGACATGAAGAAGTCCCTGGCAGCTTTCCACGGCTTCAGGGCTGGATGATAGCGGTCAATGTAGCCCAAGAGAGCGGCCGAGTCCCTGAGTCTTACGCGAGTCTCCCCGTCCTTGAACACACCTGCAAAATTCACCGCGGCGTCGAGAAAGTCGGCAGGCACAGTCACCTTGCCCGGCTTGTCCAAAGGACTTCCGGCTTCAACCGGCTGATCACGTGGCATGCCCTCGAGCATTTCGACAGCAGCAATGAGATCAGCGCGCGCCTTCTCTTCGTCGCCTCTCCTGTTTGCCGGGAAGTCCTTCACATCGCCAAGGGCGTCTGGCAGGTTGTTCATCAGCTCACGGACGCAGTGGCTGACGAGGGAGAGGCGGGCTTTGTCGTCGCCCGGCATCGGCTGGGAGTCCATGAGTAGAATGGCCTGCCGATAAAGACCGGCAAGGGCGGGGTCTACTTCCCCAATCAACCCGTGGAGAGATTGTCTGTCTTGATTCCAGAGTGTGGCGGTGTCGTCAGCTCCCATCGCTGCCTCTCAATACTGAGCATTGTCCATCGGTGCGCCAAGCAGTGCCCACCGGGTGAACAGCTGGTCCGAGCCTGTTCCGACAATTCGTTGGTCGCAAGTCTGCTGCTGTAGGCCCGTGGAACCCCAGAATGCGGTTCACCTGCTAACAGCGGTTATGCGGACTGCGCAACACGCACCGAAGCCTACGCCCTTCTGCGTAAGACATCATTTCACGCGTGGGTTGCTGTGTGAGGCGGTCTGAGTAGTAGAGTCGCGGGAGGGCAGCTGTCTTGTGTAACCGGCGCAAACCGGCAGCGTAGCCACTCCTCCCGCCCGGTCGTCCTAACCGCTGCATGGGCAGGTGCAAAGTGGAGGGCGGAGTCAGGCGGCCGGTGCGATGCGAGCGCAAGCGTTACACTTCAAACCTGACGTCACGCCTATTCCTCAGAGCAATCCCTCGCTCTGCACAACGCGCCGAACACCCCTGATTCCGTCCACCCGGTACGCTCCGATTCCGAGCCTCTTGGCTGCCTGAACGTTCAAGTACGAATCATCGAAGAAGCAGAGCTGGTCCGGCTCCACGCGCAGTTCGCTCATGACTTTCTGGAAGACCTCTTCGTCTGGCTTGATCGCCCCCAGCAGGTGGGACGAGAACGCGGAATCGAAGCAGTTCAGCAAGCCGCCAAGCTGCGACCAGTGCAGCTCGTTGCAGTTGCTCAAGCAGCTCACGCGATACTCGACCCGCAGACGCGCGATGAGAGTCTCGGCACCCTCATACGGTCGCTTGACCCAGGTGGCGAAGTTCTCAAGGAAGGCTTCCGGCGTTGAGAGTGTGAGCCCAACCTGCCACTCGTCGAGGAACTGCGCGGCGAATGCGGCCGGCGCGATGCGTCCCAGCTCAAAGCTTCGGACCGCGGGTGACCGCAGCCAACGCAATCTGATGGCATCGTCGTCGAGAGTCTCGGCGACCATCGACTTGAGCGCGTCGAAGGCCGCGATCTCGACGAGGACTCCACCGAGGTCGAACAATAGTACGGAAGGTCGTTTCATGGCGCCGGGCCTAAGGCTCGGCGCCTCAGCGCCCCAGATACCGGCCACTCCTCTCCGGCTCATGGAACTCCTGCGGGCAGGGCACACCTACAGCAGGCCGCGGTTGCGCAGGCGCTCGCGCTCCCAGGCGCCGAAGTCGATCGGCGGCACGACGATCTCGTCCTGTGGCTTGCGCTGGAGCTGGACCGCGTCCTGGCCGCAGCCGGTGACACACAGGCCACAGCCGATACACAGGGCGAGGTCAATGACAGGGACATCGTCCGCCTCGGAGATGGCATGCACCTGGCAGCGTTCCATGCAGATGCCGCAGTTCGAGCATGCGTCGGAGTCGATGAGTGCGAAGTAGTTGGCCTGCGCCACCGAGTGTTCGATGCCCCACTCGGTGATCCCGCGCAGCAGGCCGCAGCAACAGCCACAGCAGTTGCAGACGTAGCCTGCACCCTCCATGGCATTGCTCACCGTGTGCACCAGGCCGATCTCCTCGACACGGTCGAGGAAGGCGAGGGCTTCCGCGCGCGAGATCGTCCCCTCTGCAGCGCTGGGCTCCCCGCTCGAGAACCAGAGGCAGGTCGCGATGGGGAAATCACAGCGCCGCTGACCGAGCTGTTCTTGCTGGACGCGGCAGACGCAGTCCTCAAGACGGAAGGCGTCGGCTCCGAGCAGGAGCTGCCGCACGTCGTCGTAGGGCAGCACCCACTCCTCCTTCACCGCTGCGCGCGCGGGCACCGTGCGATGGATCGCCGGCTGCGGCGCCATCATGGCCGCCGCCCCGCCGGTCGTCAGGTACTCCTCGACGAGCGCCGCGTACTCCGGGTCTCGAGTCGTCAACATATGGGCCTCGTAGGATCCCACGACGAAGGGCGCGAGCCGGAAGCCACGTAAGCCAGGCTTGGTCGAGAGCCACACCAGGTCGCGCTCCACCAGTGACTTGAGGAGCGCGCGGGCGTGGCCGGAGGCCGCGCCGGCCCGCTCCGCGATCATTGCGCTCGTTTGCGGCGTCGCGGTCAGAGCGGCGGCGACCGCCGCCTCCTCGCGTGAGAACATCTTCTGCAGCAGGCGGATCTCGACGCCGGCGGTCGTCCTCGGAAAGCCGTTCGCCAGCCGGTCGAGCGCGTCAGCCAGCCGTTCGTAGGCGTCGTCCACGATGTGCCCTCCTGTACGTGCGCGCGACTGGTCCGCTTGCCATGATAGCCCCACGGCCATCTCCGGTGTTGGAGATGGGGGCCGTAGTCCCTGAGCGCAAAGGCCTGCCAGACTTGCGTTG
Organism: Actinomycetota bacterium; assembly: GCA_003132585.1. Taxonomy (GTDB): domain Bacteria; phylum Actinomycetota; class Thermoleophilia; order UBA2241; family UBA2241; genus PALSA-647. Next base: position 31,858 of record PKYG01000091.1, on the reverse strand, counting down.
CGGCCTAACGTGCGGGCGTTGAGCTGCGAGCGCCGACGCCCCGGTCAAACGCAGGCCTTCTGCGAGTCTGCGCGAACGCCCTGTTGGCGCACGTTTCGTTCAACGCTCAATCCAGCGGAGTGACAACTATCGACTCGGCGGACTTGCGCACCGGCCCGTCGTAGACCGCTTCAATGTTGTTTCCATCTGGGTCGAGAACGAACGCCGCATAGTAGCCTGGATGGTACGCGCGTTCGCCCGGGCCGCCGTTGTCCCTGCCACCCGCTGCAATGGCTGCAGCAAAGAACTGACCGACTTCGCCCTGGTCTCGCGCTTGAAACGCGAGATGAACCCGCGAGACTGGTCCGTCCGCCATGTCCACCCAAAGCTCATCGGCGGAGAAGTAGTCGGCACCTTCCGTTATGGCGTCCAGGCGACCCAGCGCGGCAAGCACGGCCTTGTAGAATCGTTTGCTGGCTGCCAGATCTGCCACACGCAAATGTATGTGGTCTATCAGCCTGCCACGATGGAACTCCATGGCCCCTCCGATGTCGGCTACTAACGCCCACCGCTTGAGCGGCCGAGCAGCCGCTCACTTCAATCTAGCGCGTTCGCAGTCCGCTCGAAACGCTTGTTGGATGGCCTTGCCTGTCGAGGAAGTCCAGACGCCCGCATTGCCGAATGCTGCTTGGAAGTACCGACGGCGGGGAACCATCTGTCAACCGAGACGGACCTATTCCCGACAGGACGGGCCTGCAAGGCGCCGTAACATTGCTCTGAAGTCTTACATGACTATCCTCCACTGTCCTGCAAGTGAAATATATCTGGAACTTCTAGGAGGAGAACATGAAAGAGTCGGGCGCGAGCCAAGGCCAGTCGGCATCGGAGCTCATCTCGAAAAGAATCGCCGAACTCGGGGACTGGCGCGGGGAAACCCTCAGCAGAATGCGCAAGCTCATCAAGGAAGCAGACCCGGACGTCGTCGAGGAGTGGAAGTGGATGGGCACTCCGATTTGGTCGCACGACGGCATCATCTGCACTGGCGAATCCTACAAGAATGTCGTGAAGCTTACCTTCTTCAAGGGCGCGTCTCTGAAGGATCCGGCCCGTCTCTTCAACTCGAGTCTCGACGGAAACGCACGCCGCGCGATCGACATCCACGAAGGAGAAGAAGTTGACGAGTCCGCCTTCAAGGCGCTCGTTCGCCAAGCGGTCGCCCTCAACAGTTCTGGCAAGTCGAAACCTTCGAAGAAAGCGAAGTCCTAAGGGATTCCGCCTGAGCGTACCCAGGTTGAAGATGGCCTCGACAGTCGCAAGGAGCGATGTGGACTTGCCGGTGGGCCATGAACGAGTCGTCGTCGCCTTCCCAGACAGAGTCGCGGTCGGGCACGTCCGCGGAGCCACCGATCATCCAGCCGGATTGACAGCTTCGCGAGCTGGCAGTTCCACCACCGCGGCAGGCGCCTTCCCAGGCGGACGACCGCAGGCCGGTAGGCAACCGCGTCGACGCCGGCGCAGAGGCCGTTGAGCGCGCGAACGACGAGCCGTTTGGCAGAAAGCAACGGTCACCAACTCCCCACCGGCAGACAACTGTGGGTAGCGATTGCTGGGTGTTCCATGACTCCACCTACGTCTCGGCGCTTCAGCGGCGCGAACCGCCAATCCGAAGCCTACCGGCGGTCAATGGCGCGTCCGCTGGAAGCGCTGTTGCCGGTCATTCATCGACGCGCTCTTCCCAGCGGCGTGGATCACGGCGGACGTGCATACAGGCGAGCACGCTGGTCAGGTCGGCGGTTGCGACGAAGTAAACGGCATACGAGTAGCGGCGCAGCAGATGGCGGCTTCGGCGATGTCTGCCTCGGCGGCCGAACGGACGACGAGGCGAGGCGTCATCCGGTTTGGGCCAGCCGCTTCTCGATGCGGGCGCGCACGTCCTCCCAAGGCTCGCCTGCGCCCGGGTCGCGCTCGAGGTCGGCGAGGCGGCGCTCCAGCTCGGCCTTTTGGGCGGCGCTTAGCGGTAGGTCGCCGGTGTCAGCGGCGACGCTCTCCCAGAGGTCCTCGGCGAGCTGGATGCGCTCGGAGACCGAAAGCTTGCTGATGTCAAGGTCGGTGGTCTGCATGTGCTCAGTGCGCCCTTTGGAGGCGGTGTTCGCAACACCCTCTGGGTGTACAACAACGGCCGCCGAGTGTACCGCTGAGGTTAGGCGCCGGACTTCTCATCGACCCGTTCGTCCAGAGACGCCAACAGTCGCGGACCAACGTCAAACGCCCACTCGGCCGCACGTGGATCGACGTCGGCTCCGTGAACGGCTTCGTTGAGCAGGCTGGTCATGTCCGCGAGCACCGATCCTTCGTCCTGCGAGAGCACGTCTGCGCCAACAAGAGCAGGAAGCAGTTGGCCAACTCCCATCTGGCGACCTGCGTCCAGGCCATGCGCCTGTGCGAGTAGGCCGAGCCGACGCTCGATCTCGATACGCAGTCCCGCCAATGCGAGGTTCGGATCTCGTGCGACCATGGCCTCGAATGTGAATGCGTGCTCCGCTTTCGCCGGTTGCGCCAGCAGGCCTGCCGTATCTGCGCGCGACGCCGCTTTCTGCAGATCCTGCAGCTCGACCTTGAACCCACCAGGCAATTCGACGGACTTAACGAGGGGTGTCAGCCACGGGAGAATCGCAACCACTAGAAGCGTCACAGCGACCATATCGACCTTGACATGAGGCCAGACGAGATGCGCGATCACGACGAGGAGAGCGCCGATTGTGATTGTCCAGCGAAGGCGATTGATGGCTTTCATCCTTGGAGACTTGCTGGCCATTGACCCCCCGTGTGCCTAAGGTTCTCGCGGTTCAGCGGCGCGTCCTTGCGCCTCAGTCTACTCCTCGGCTGGGACGCGTCAGCTCGCCGGCTGCACGATGCTCAGGTTCCCCGTCACGGACTTCTCGAGGGAGCGGAGCTGTCGCAGGCGTTGCCGGAGGGCGCGGTAGTCGGAGCTTCGCTTGGCATTGCCGGCAATCCGAGACATCAGGCTCCCTATTACCTGCTCGGCCCTGCGTATCGACGCCCGCTCTGCCTCCTGCCTCATGGCGATGAGCACGGCCGCGGCGGCGTTGCTTATGTGCGCCGTCGTTGCCTGGTCGGGCCCGGACGTCGTGATCACGAACTGGGGAGGCGACGGGTAATCCGACGCTTTGGCGTGGCAGTCGATGTGGTACTTGCCGAACTCCTGTGAGGTGAGACCGAGGTTCTCCAGAACTCGCTGACGCAGCTTTGGCCCCTTCACGAGTGGGATGATCTGCGCCTGCAAGTTCGCGATCGGCTCGACGGACATGTACTTGCCCGTGAACGCGACCACAGTCGATGCGGTTGTCTGGCGCCGACCCGCCGTGGTTCGTGACGCGATCGCCCAGACCAAGCCGACGGCCAGAAGAAGGCCAGCCCCAACGATCAGGGCGCGAATCAACGCAGACGCACGAGACTCTGACGACCTCGGAGTGTCAGTGCCTGCGCTCACGACCGCCGCATCATTCGCCCGCCTTCAGCGAGTTCACGAGCGCGAGCATCCGCGGACACCACATCGGCCAGTTGTGGACGGGGCAGTCGAGCTGGATGTGAAAGTAGACTTTGCCGCGCCGCAGGTTCCAGATGATCTCCTTGCTGTTCACGCCGTTCTCCCCGCCGTTGTCCGCGAACCGCGTGCCCACCAGGTCGCCCAGGGTGACGCGATGCTGCGCATCCCTGCGCTTCTGCACCTTCTCGTACGCGCGCACGTCGGCCTTGGTAGTCACGGCTGGCCACGAGTGCCACGGCGGCGTCGTCGAGACGGAGATGTAGACGCAGTCCACGAAGTAGAAGGGGCGCGGGACCTGGTAGTCGCTGGGCAGACCGGGCAGGCGTGGTTTTGCGAGGAACTCGATCTCGGGCGGCGACGTCCAGGCGTTCTGCTGCGTAGCGACCGCGAAGAGGTGCGGATCGTAGCTCACGGAGAAGTGGTAGAGAGCGCTCGTGAACGTCGTCAGAGGCGGGCTGACGGCGGTGGAACGGGAATCGCCGGTCAGACCGCAGCCCGTCAGAGCGAGCACGGCCGCGACGACGAGGCTGCCCAGAATCAGCCGCGATGGTCCACCTCTGGTCGGGCTAACGTCTCTGCGCTTCAGCAATTGCTCCCAACCTCCGCTACAGCGCCGAGACGACCACACGGACGGGGGGCGTCTTCAGCTGAGGGTTGTTGGTGGAGTAAGCCACGGCGTCGTAGTTACCGGGTGCATTCAATCGGAAGGTGATTCTCCCCGAGGTCGTGGCTCCGGGAGCGAGTTTCATGGTGAATAGCGGCATCTTCATGCCCCGGTAAGCGTCCGCTGAGTCGAACACGACTGTGCTGCTGGCGTCGGTGACACGCACCATGAACGCCAAGGTTCCTTCGACAAGCCGGTAGTGATGGGCTGAGATGTTGCGAATCGACACCGTCGCCGTGATCAGCTCGCCGACCGATGCTCGCACCGGGTCGACGTGGATGGAGACGACCAGCTTGCCTGATTGAGCGGTCACGCTGGCATCGGGCTTCAGTGGCGGCGCCATCACCACCGCCCTCGCGCAGCCGCACGCGAACGCGACGAGCGCCAGCCCAGCAAGGAGCACCGCTAGCCGCAATCGATGCATTGCTCACCTCCGTCGGACGGCGAGACCCTCCGTCCCGTCGAACGTCGCGTCTTGAGACGACGCTACTGCTGCAGCGAGGCCGCCACAGCCAGTATCTCGCTGCGTGTCAGGTCTCCTGTGATCTCGACGGCATACGTGCCGTTCTGAACGTAGAGCGTGGTGCCGTCGCCCATCCACGTACGCGCCGTCTTGCCGGCAAAGGCGCCGACTGCAAGGACGGTCTTGCGATAGGCGAAGGGCGGGTGTTGATCGAGCCCGGCGGGCACGGAGTTGGCGGTGCCGATCCGCGGCGACTCGATCACGGTGAACCAGTCGAAGCCGCGATGGTAGTAGAGGTGCGCCTCGTTGTCGGGCAGGGTGGAGAGGTCGACCCAGGGGTGCGAGAAGGGGAAGATCCAGCCGTATGGGCCCCAGGGGTCGGGCAGCGTCGATGCCGAGGCAAGCACGCAGCTATCGGGAAGCCAGGCCGGCAGGAAGGGTTGATAGCCGACGTTGGCGGCGATCTGGTCGGTCGTCGTGAAGTGCTCGTACAGGCTGGTACTGTCGATCGGGGCGCCGGCGGGGATCTCCAGCGTGAAGTCAGCCGCGGTCACCGGCACGTCGGTCTCGATGTCGACCACGCGCCAGACGCTCTTGCTCGTCCGCGGCGCGCGAATGTCGACGAGGACGTAGCGCAGCGGAAACTCGGTCGCCTGGTCGACCGTAATCGTGTGCTGCCACCCGTGCTTGGTGTACGCGGCCTGCCAGGCGGGACGGCCCAGGCAGGTCGTCTCGGTGACCGCGATCGCGGGGTCGTTCTCGACCAGCGCCGCTTTGACGATCGTGGCGGCACTGTAGATGTACTCAAACGGCGAGACGACGCTGTCCCGCATGCCGTAGTCGGGCGACATGTTGGTACTGCGCCAGTAGCCGACGCTGCCGTCGCTACTGTTGCGCGCCCGCGTCAGCGTCTGGGACGAGTTGTCGTAGACGATTATCGCCGAGCTGCGGCCCATGGCCCCCTGCGACTCACGCACACGCACGTCGCCGGCCCCATCGGCGAGGAAGGTCCCCGTTTCGATGCGGGTGCTCGAGCCGTTGTACTCCACGTTGATCGTCGACATCCAGATCGCGGAGAAGCTCGGTGAGGGAGTCGGCAGTGGCGTGCTCGCGCCGGCCTGCGGCGAGTGCCTCCAACCGACCACGCCGAGCACCGCGATCGCGGCGACCGCGAACAGTGCTGTAAAGAGAAGCCTGCGATTCATCCCCTACCTCCCCCGCCCATGCCACCATCCCGGCTCGCGCCGGCCAACTGCCTAGAGACGCCCGACCATCATCGAAGGTTCGCTTCCAGTGGAGGCGGACCGACCGGCCAAGCTCCAGCGCCCTTCGGCCTGCCCCGCGGTCATGGCACCGTCACTTGGCCTGTGGCGATATGGTTCTGAGGCGTCCAGTACTTGGCGCCACTGGAGTAGATGATGCCATCGGCGTCGTACACGGCGTAGGCATATGTGCCGGCGGGCACAGGCCCCCTCGCGCTCGTCCAACCGGTGCCGTTGGTTCCGTCATTGGAGGTGGCAAACCACTCATGGTGCCTGCCCTTTGGCGGATTGAGAAGGACGACCCACACTGTGTGCGTGCCGGCACGGTTGTCGGCCACCGTCGCTGTGAGACCACCCTTGTGCGCCGTGACGGAAGATGTCAGCGACCGATCGTGCGAACCCGACTTGCCGCAGGCGAGCAGTCCGAACCCGCTCGCGATGGCTAGGGTGACGAGCAACAGTCCAAGGAGTCCACGCCGGCATATCGTCATCTGACCTCCCATCCCCGTTCGGTCCAACAGTGGTCATGCAGACGGTGTAACGCGCACCGTAGCGTACGCCTTTCCACGTACGACGTCATTTCACGCGTGGGTTGGGGTGTGAGGCGGTCTGAGTGTTGAAATCACGCCGACTTCACCGGGACGTACTTGACGCCCTCGATCTCCGCGAAGTCCGCATCTTGTGTCCAGAGCGTAGCTTCGAACGCTCGCGCTGTAGCGAGGATGATGCTGTCCGCCATGGGGATGCCGAGTGCCGCACTGGTGCGCGCCGCCTCGAGCGCGATCGGCGTCGTGAGCTCGGCCACTGAGCCCTGCTGCATGAGCGCGACCGCCTGGAGCGCGTCGCCCTCGCCGCGCTGCTGCAGGACGCGCTTGAAGACCTCGTAGACGCTTACCGTGGGCACCACCAGCTCGTCGGTCGCCTCTACGGCGTCGGCGAAGAAGTCGGCGTTGGGACCGGCGGCGAAGTACTCGAGCCAGGCGGAGGAGTCGACGACGTTCACAGGCGATCACCCTCGCGCGGCACGTCGGTGTCGATGCCGCGCAGGAAGCCGCGCATCTGCCTGATCGGCCTCACCGGAACCAGCTCCACGCGGTCGCCATACTGGATCGCCTGGACCTTCTGGCCGGGATGCAGGCCGAGTCTCTCACGGATGCGCTTGGGGATGACGACCTGGAACTTGGGCGAGATGGTCACCGTTTCCACCACGACCTCCTTATCGATAACAAGAACGTACAACGTCTATACTAACGATAATGCTTCCGTGGGGCAAGGCAGTTCTCAGTAGATGCAGGCATCCAGTATCGAGAGCACTTCCTCCAGCACCGGCGCAGGCGCGGTCCCGATGCGCTTGACGTTGCGGGAGCGGAAGTCGAGTGACTTCACCTGCTCCACCATCACCATCCCGGTCACGTCTTGGCCGTCAGGGATCGAGACGTGGAACGGGTAGTCGCGCCGTGTGTTGGTCACGGGACACGCAATACAGAGCCCCGTGGCCTTGTTGAACAGGTCGTTGCTGACGACGAGCGCCAGTCGGCGGCCGCGCTGTTCGTGCCCGGACCGCGGGTCGAATGTCACCGCGACGAAGTCCCCCTTGCGAGGGACGTAGGCCGCCATCTACCAGACCTCCCGGCCGGCCGGCGGACCCCAGTCGAGCTCTTCCGGCTTGTAGTCCGCCGGGATGCGCTCGACGAGCTGCGCGAGGTCGAGTCCGCCTCTGACGCGGCGCGCCGGTGTGATGACGAGCGCGCCGTCGTGCACGCTGATGTCCACCACGTCCCCGACGTCGATGCGGACGGTCGAGAGCAGCTCCTTGCTCAAGCGAAGACCCTGGCTGTTGCCCCACTTCTGGACCTTGGTGATCATGCCGCACCTCCAATGGCTATCCGAAGTATAGCCACAGCGGCAGGGGAGCGTCAACGGTGCACTGGCGACGCGCTGGTTAGGCGCGGGTCGACGACTGCTCCGCAGCTTCTTTGAGCCGCGCAAGCCATTTCTGGAGCGAGTCATCGAGCAGGCGCTGCATCCTCTTCTTCAGCAGCACCACGACCAGGCCCTCGAACGATTCCTGCGTCGTGACCGTCGTTCCGGAACCCTGCGGCTCGAGCATCCAGACGTGCTTGGCCCTGGCGCCCATCGCGCGACCGGTCCACCCAAGTCGGCGCGGCGGGTCGACTTCTGCGAGCGTCGAAGAGACGCCGGTGCCTGCCGATTTCCATTTGAATGTGGAGCCTGGGGCAAGCGGTCCAGTCAACCTCGCGGTGGCGATGTCCGGTTGCCATGAGCTCCATCGATCGATGTCTGACAGAAGCGCCCAGACCATCTCCGGCGGGGCCTCGATGTGGATCTCGTGACGAGCAAACGCGGGCGCGTTCTGGTTCGCATCCACGACTACACCTCCTCAGCTGCGGAACGCACTCATTATGTCTCGAGATAGTCGCTGACGTGCCTGACGCCGATCTCGCGCGCAGGTTTCGAACCTCGCTGGACCAGGAGCCGCACTTTCTCCCCGAGCGCGTGCTTCCGAATCGCGGCCTGAATGTCGGCCACGGAGCGGACTTCTTGGCCGTCGACGGCGAGGAGTCGTTCTCCGCCGCGCACACCGGCCCGCGCTAGCTCACTCTCGGGCTTGGGAGGCTGGAGACCGAAGCCGGGCAGTGCCGATTCAGCGGCCATCGCCTCGCGCCAGGCCTCCACCAGAGTCTGTGTCCCGTGGGCAACGCACCCGCAGGCTCCGAGCCCGCACATAGGGCAGATGCAGGAGCAATGAAACCCGTCCTGGGCCAACTCCCAGGCTACAGCGGCTGGCACAAGACGGTAGAGCGTTGACGCCGCATCAACGTAGGCCTCCAAGTGCTCCGGCGCGATCTCCCGGAGAGCGGGCTCGTACAGACGGAGCGCCGTCTCGTACAGCATCGCGTAGCCGATCGCGCCGTGATTGAATGCGACGCAGATGCCGCGCAACGCCCCCGAAACCCCGGCGGCGGGAGTGAACGTCAAGCCGCTTTCTATGGCGGCCCCCGCCTCGGCGCCACCGATGCCCTCGAGGTAGCTCACGAGTCGGTCCCGCTGGGCGTGCACCGTCGGCCGGAAGCGCTCGATGGCAGCCAGGGCCTCGGGATACGCGCGAACCACGTCTCGCTCCCGCTCGAGCCTCGCCTCAAGATCACTCTCGAAGGCGATGAGCTCCGTTACGGCACGGCGTAGCACCCGTAGCCTCAAATCGACTGTCATCGCCATCTGGTTCGGGAGTGGTGGCGGCGGAGTGGGCGTCCAACGCCTACTTCAGCGGACCGCGGGTGATTGCGGTATGGCTTTCCATCACATCGAACAACTTGGCGCTGATATTGCTGACTGCAGGGCTGGCCTTGAGTGCTGCCACGATCGGGCCAGCCAGATACGACTGCGCAGCGGCTTCGCTTTCAAACAGGTAGATGCCGCCCGCCTCGTGTTCTGCCTCGTTCATCAACCAGACCTTCCAGAGCAGACCGGGCAAGTCGGCAATCGGTTGGGCGACGGGGAGCCATGCTGCCTCCAGATCGGCTCTTGGAATGCTGAACTTCATATTGACTTGCAGAATTTTCTGGGACATACGCTTTCTCCTTTCAATGAGTAGAGGCGAATTGGTAACCATACAGCAGTAAGGTCCCGTCAAGCAGCGTATTCCTCCACTCTGTCAAGCCACTCACCCACTAACGCGTGGAACAGGTCTTCTTGCTCAAAGGGCAAGAAATGCCCTGAACGATCCAGGACGACAAATGTTCCCCTCGGATAGTTCTCCAGGATTCCCCAGGCGTCGCGATAACCAGCGACAGAATCTTGTCTACCTGCGACTATGAGCGTTGGAGCAGGAAATGGCTTGGGAAGCGCATCCACGTCAAATGAGAACGCGTAGTTCTCCGGATGCTCTCTGATCTTCGCCTGGAAGGCCTGATCACCAGTCTCACTTCCAGACGTAAAATTGGCCCGAATGTAATCAACAACCTTTCGACTCTGAACAACGGCGATCTGGAACAACCCCTCCGCCTCATCTGGTCCCAATTCGGACACAAGCGCAGGGTCCGCTACCAGGGTAACGGGAGAAGGCACATGCCGTTCTGCATCGTCAGCCACGATCAGGGGGACGGTCAGCAGCAATCCATCTATTGATGCCGATCGGTGATGGACTACGCCACGGGCAAGATACGCTCCGGCTGACGCGCCGGCCACCACGAACCGTTGCCCAGGGATAAGGCTATCAATGAAATCCAAAACGACGTCTAGCATCCTGTCTTGGTTAGTGATCCAATCCTTTCCTGGCGTCGTTCCGTGACCAGGCAAATCAAGATAGATGCGTTTCCATCCGTCACGCTGCCTGAAGAGTGGTTCCATATCACTCACCATATGGCGATGGTCTATAGACCAACCATGGAGCATGACGATGGGTCTGCCCTCACCCAACGCTTCATAGTGAACTGTGGTGTCCTTGAGTTCGCAATCCATTCTTGAGTTCCACCTCACTTCATCCTAGAGAGCCGCCCAACGGTGTAGGCATAACCCGCGGCCGATACGCTCTCGGTCGGACGGCGCTTGCGCCGTCGGGTTGATGCCTTTGTTGGGCAGGCAATCGCGGGACGCCGATTAGCCGGCTAGACCCGCTTCGGTGTCGACAATCTCCACACCCTTGACGAGGAGCCACAATCCCAGCCCGACTTCAGCAATGAAGCCTAGGGCCCACGCTGGGTAGCTGATCGCGGGGTAGGCCGGCAGCAGTAGGGCCTGAAGGAACCAGATCAAGACACCGAAACCGTCGAGTATCAGCAGGACGCCCAGGAACCTGGGAAGGAATCCGGACTTGTACACCAGATAGCCTAGCGGGAACAGCCACGTGCCGAAGAACAGCTGGGCCGTGACGAAGCCCGTCTTGTAGAGGTTGATGGACAAGTAGGCCAGTCCCTCCAGCTGCGGCGCCGAGTACGCCTGCATCCGACTGGCACCGTCTCCGAGCAACAACGCGGATATGAGCGGGAACATGCTTGCGCACTGTATGGCAACGCCGATTGCGTTGAGCAGCAGGAAGAGCAGCGCCAGCCGCTCGTTGATCGGCCGCAGAAGGACATAGAGACTCCAGGCGGCCATGAGGAACAGGAAGGCTGATATGAGCGCGACAACAAGCGCGAGGCGAAACGACCCAACACTCGTGACGATCGCCTGGTAAACCTGCTCCGCTCCACCCATCCCGATGTGCCCCAACGCGCCGGCAAGCACCGAGGCTAGGACGAACGCGAGGTAGAAGCCGCCCGCGATTCTAGCCATCTTGCCCGGCGCCAGGTGAACGCCTTCGCCGGGCATTCCGGTTCCTTGGCCTCTCGCAGGTCCTTGCGGTCGCTCCGATGCACTGGACATGCGTCTCCCCCTTCCGTCGATCAAGGACACCTGCCGCGGATGATGAAGATCCTCGCCCCTCCGACCTTGCCGCCAGCTCTGCCCAACAGTGATTATGCAGACTGTGTAACACGCCCCGTAGCCTACGCCTTTCTACGTAAGACATCATTTCACGCGTGGGTTGGGGTGTTATGCAGTCTGCGTATTGTCCTAAGCGATAGGTGCGAAGGGCGAGATCACGCTCGGCTCGCCGCTATGCCGTCGCGGACGGCGGTGAGCTGCTCCACGGCGAAGTCGAGGTCGGCGATCTCGTGCAGCGCCGACACCTGCACGCGGATGCGCGCCTCGCCGTTGGGCACGACCGGGTAGAAGAAGCCGACGGCGTAGACGGAGCGCTCGAGCAGCCCAGCGGCGATCAACTGGGCGTCGCGCGCCTCGCCGACCATGACCGGGATGATCGGGTGGCCCGCCCCGCGCGTCTCGAACCCCGCCGCCTCCACCGCCGCGCGGAAGTGCTGCGCGTTGCGTCGCAGCCGCGCGCGCAGGTCCAGCGACCTCTGCACGACCTCGATCGCCGTGATCGAAGCGGCTGCGATCATCGGCGCCAGGGTGTTCGAGAAGAGGTAGGGGCGCGAGCGCTGCCGGAGCAGCTCGACCACGTCGCGGGAGCTGCTCGTGAAGCCGCCGCTGGCGCCGCCGAGCGCTTTGCCCAGCGTGCCGGTGACGATGTCAACGCGCTCGCCGACGCCATGGTGCTCCGGCGTGCCGCGCCCATGCTCGCCCAACACGCCGAGCGCGTGCGAGTCGTCGACCATGACGAGGGCGCCGTAGCGCTCGGCGAGGTCGCAGATGTCCGCGAGGGGCGCGATCACGCCGTCCATCGAGAACACGCCGTCCGTGGCGATCAGGACCGTGCGCGCGCCGCGCGCTTCTTCGAGCTTCTCCTGGAGGTCCGCCATGTCGCAGTTGCGGTAGCGGTAGCGCTTCGCCTTGCAGAGGCGGATCCCGTCGATGACGCTGGCGTGGTTCAGGGCGTCGCTGATGACCGCGTCCTCCGGCCCGAGGAGCGTCTCGAAGAGGCCGCCGTTGGCGTCGAAGCAGGAGGAGTAGAGGATCGCCGCCTCCATGCCGAGGAAGCTCGCGATGGTCTCCTCGAGGTGTGTGTGCACCGTCTGCGTGCCACAGATGAAGCGCACCGAGGACATGCCGTAGCCCCACTGCTCGAGGGCCCGGCCGGCGGCCGCTACCACGTCCGGATGTGACGACAGGTTGAGGTAGTTGTTGGCGCACATGTTGAGCACGCGGCGCCCGTCGGCGAGCTGCACCCACGCGCCCTGCGTCCCGGCGATCGGGCGCTCGATCTTGAACAGGCCCTGATCGCGCGTGTCCTGCAGCTCGTGCAGAAGCCGATCCCTGACGACATCGGTGATCACGACTCACCTCCAGGCTGGCGTTCGCGGCCTTCGCCGCCGAGCGCGGCCGGCCACTCCAGGATGATCTTGCCGGAGCGGCCGGAGCGCATGATCGTGAACGCCTCCTCGTACTCGGCGACGGGGAAGTGGTGGGTGATGACGGGAGTGACGTCGAGCCCGCTCTGGACCATCGCCGTCATCTTGTACCAGGTCTCGAACATCTCCCGTCCGTAGATGCCCTTGAGCGTGAGCCC
>PKYG01000091.1:0-18886 GCA_003132585.1 Actinomycetota bacterium | reverse complement strand
TTGTTGCCGGACATCTCGAGGCCGACATCGAAACCCTCCTGCATGCCGAGGGCAGCCATCGCCTCGGCCAGGCTGGAGGTGCCCACGTCGACGGCGAGCGACACGCCCATCTTCTCGGCGATGCTCAGCCGCGTCTGGTTCACGTCTGTGATGACGACGTGCCGCGCACCGGCGTGGCGCACCACGGCCGCCGCCAGGCAGCCGACCGGCCCGGCGCCGGTGATGAGCACGTCCTCGCCGACCAGGTCGAACGACAGCGCCGCGTGCACGGCGTTGCCCAGCGGGTCGAAGATGGCGAAGGTATCGAGCGGGATCCGCTCGTCCGCCGGCCAGACGTTGACCGCGGGGAGCGCCAGGTACTCGGCGAAGGCGCCGGGGGCGGTCGCGCCGATGCTCACGCTGTGCGCGCAGAGATGACGGCGACCGGCGCGGCAGTTGCGGCAGTGGCCGCAGACGATGTGCCCCTCGCCGGTCGCCAGCTCCCCGAGCTCGAGGCCGCGCACCCCGTCTCCGAGCTCGACGATCCTGCCCACGAACTCGTGGCCGACGACNNGTGCCGCAGATGGCGGTCTTGAGTACACGGATCACCACTTCTCCGGCGCCGGCGCTGGGCACGGGGACGCTCTCCAGCGCCAGACCGGGTGCGCGCTGGTTCTTGACGAGCGCGAGCATGGACTCCAAGGCGTCTCCTTTAGTCGGTCGCGGGGAACACCCGCGCGAGCTCATCGAGGCGCGCCCATTCGCGGTCCACCTGGGCGCGCAGCTCGTCCATGCTCGGCGCCACGGTGCGGAAGCGCCCCTGTCGGCGCAGGTAATCGTCGAGCGGCGTGCCGTCGGGGCGGGCGTTGACGCGGTAGCGCTCGCCGTCGAACACCTCGTACAGCGGGAAGAGACCGCAGGCCACGGCGAGGCGGACGAGCTCGACGCTCTCGGCGGGATCCGATTTCCAGCCCGCCGGGCAGGGCGACAGCATCAGCAGGAAGCGGAAGCCCGTCATGCCCAGAGCCAGGCGGATCTTGCGCAGGAAGTCGTCACGGTGGGCGAGCGACAGCGTCGCCGCGTAGGGGAGGCGATGCGCGGCCATGATCGCCATGATGTCTTTCTTGGCCTCGACCTTGCCGCGCGGGGTCGTGCTCGTCTTGGCGCCGCGCGGCGTGGCGCTGCTGCGCTGCCCCCCGGTATTGCCGTAGATCTCGTTGTCGTAGCAGATGTAGAGGACATCCTCGTTGCGCTCGGCGGCGGCGGAGAGCGTCGCCAGGCCGATGTCGTAAGTGCCGCCGTCGCCGGCCCAGCAGATCGTGGGGTCGGCCTCTCCGTTCAGCTCTCTCACGCGGGCGATGCCCGTCGCCACGGCGGCGGCGCTAGCGAAGGTGGTGGCGACGGTCGGTACGCTGTAGGCGCTGGCCGGGAAGGCCCCGGGCGTGACGGCGGCGCAGCACGCCGGGACGACCAGAGTCGGCGTCGCCGCGCCGAGCGCCTCGTCGAGCCACTGCAGGCCCACCGACATCGCGCAGCCGGGGCAGTTCGTGCTGTCCGGGCGAAGGAGGTGAGGACGGGGCGCCGTGTCGGGCGCTGGCAGCGTGGTGGCCATGGTCAGGTGACCAGTCGCGGGAAGAAGATGGGGGCCTGCGATCGCTCGCGGCCGGCAAAGTCGTCGAGGACGAGATCGATCAGCGGCGGGTCGACTTCGCCGCCGCCGAGCCCGACGATGTAACCCTGCAGCAGCACGTCGGGCCGCTCCCTCAGACTGGTCGCGATCTCGTTCCACATGATCCCGCCCGACCCCGACGAGTGGTCGCGATCGAGCACGGCAACGCGCCGCGCGGCGCCGATCGCTTGAGCGAGCTCGTCCCTGAGGAACGGGCGGAAGAGCTTGAGCTGCACGAACCCGATCTTCTCGCCGGCGCTGCGGCGCTCCTCCACGACACGGCGCAGCGTGCTCACCGTGGTGCCCGCGGCGATGAGCACCGTGTCGGCGTCGGCGGTGTGCTCCGCCTCGAAGGCGCCGCGCGGCCGGCGGCCGAAGACGTGCGCGAACTCGGCGCCGGCCTCCTCGAGCACCTCGGGCACCCGTTCCATCGCCGCCTGGATCTCCTCGCGGTGCCGCTGCGTCTCGCGCGGGCTCATTATCTGTCCGTAGGTGCGTGGGTGGTCGGCCCGCATCCGGAGCGCCAGGTCGAGCGGCGGCAGGTATGCGTCCACGAGGTCCTGCGGAGGGAGGTCGACCACCATGCTGGTGTGCGAGAGGAGGAAGCCGTCCTCGGTCACCATCACGGGGAGCAGCACGCGCGGGTCCTCGGCGACGCGAAAGGCGAGCAGGATGGTGTCCACCAGGTCCTGATGCGAGTCGCAGTAGAGCTGCAGCCAGGGCGCGTCGCGCAGGGCGAGGCTGTCGCCGTGGTCGGCCCAGATGTTCCACGGCGGACCGACCGTGCGATTGGCCACCGCCATGACGATGGGCAGGCGTGCCAGTCCGGCGGCGAAGACGTTCTCCGTCATGTACAGGAGTCCGTTGGAGGAACTGGCGGTGAAGGAGCGCGCTCCCGCGAGCGAAGTGCCGATGCAGACCGCCATGGCGCTGTGCTCCGATTCCACGGCGGTGAAGTTCCCCTTGCTGAAGCGCGCGGCCATGACGTTCTCGATGATCTCGGTCTGGGGCGTGATGGGGTAGCCGCCGCCGCCGCAGCCGCGGGCGGCGCGGTTGGCTTCGCCGGCCGCGACGAGCGCGTGGCCGGCGGCCTGGTTGCCGGTGACGACGGCTCTCGTCATCTCGCGTCCCTTCTCATGTCGGCAGCATCGCGAGGGCGCTACGCGGGCACTGTGCCGCGCACAGGCCGCAGCCTTTGCAGTAGTCCTCGTCAACCGTGCATTCAGTGTCGCCCACGTGGGTCAGGATGCCTTCGGGGCAGTAGACGACGCAATCGCCGCACCCCGTGCAGGCGCCGCAGCTGAAACAGCGCTGCGCTTCCTCATACGCGGTCTGCCGGCCCCTCCGGTCGCGGAGGCCCTGGCGCACCTCGAGGAAGCTTGCCGCGCGCGAGCGAGCCGGCCGGAGCCTGCCCTTGGCCATGGCCACGCGCGGGACATCGCGGAACGTGAGCGCGGAGGCATCGATCAGCGGCGCCGGGCTCGAGGGCGTCTCCACTCCGCCCAGAGCGGCGTGGAGGCGCCATGCCGCCCGCCGCCCGCCGCCGATGGCCGCCGCCACCGTGCCTTCGGGCGTGACCAGGTCGCCCGCGGTGCAGGCCGGTGCGTCTTCAGCTCCGGGCAGCAGCTCCTCCTCGTCGAGCACCGCGCCTGCCGGCAGAAGACGGCCGTCCGGCGCCTCGCCGAGCGCGAGCAGGACGGTGTCGCAGCGAAACTCCGCCAGGCCGTCGTCACCATCGACCGGAACGGGACGTGGTCGACCCGACTTGTCGGGCTTGCCCAGGGTCATGCGCCGGCAGATTAGCGCGCTCTCCTCACCGTCGCCCTCCAGTCGCAGAGGCGCCGCCAGCTGCTCGATGCGGACGCCCTCGGCGAGCGCCTCCTCGATCTCCTCGGCGATCGCGGGCATCTCGGCGCGCGTTCGCCGGTAGAGCACGAGCGCGTCTTGGGCGCCGAGGCGGAGCGCCACGCGAGCCGCGTCGATCGCCGTGTTGCCGCCGCCGGCGATGACGACTCGTTGCTCGCGGAGGTCCGGTGGCCGGGAGCGGCTGAGGTCGAGGAAGTCGAGCGCCTGCAGCACGCGATGGTCGCCGGCGCCGAGGTCCATGGTGCGCTGCTCCTGCAGCCCCGTCGCCACGATCACGCCGTCATACTCGCGTCGCATCTCGACAAGCCGCGAGCGGGTCACGCGCTGGCCGCAGCGGACCTCCACGCCGTGCGCGAGGATGAAGGCGATCTCGCGGTCGATGACCTTGCGGGGCAGCCTGTACGCCGGGATCCCGGTGCGCAGGAGCCCTCCGAGTTCATCGCCTGCCTCGAACACGGTCACGGGATAGCCGAGCCTGGCGAGCTGGTAGGCGGCGCTGAGGCCGGCAGGGCCTGAGCCGATCACGGCCAGACGTTCGCGGCGAGTCGGTCGCGTGGGCTCAGGCCAGGGCGCGCGGTCTGCGACGTAGCGCTCCAGCTCACGGTTGTTCACGGCGTCGTCGTAGTCGCCGCGCGCGCACGCTTGCATGCACGGCGCCGGACACACGCGCCCACAGGTCCCCGGGAAGGGCGAGGTCAGGAGGATGGTCTTCAGGGCGGCTTCGTAGTCTCGCTGCACCAGCGCCTGGACGAAGCCGCGCACGTCGTTGCCGGCCGGGCAGGCGTCGCTGCAGAGAGGCGTGAGCGACGCGCTGGCGGGGAGACGGGAGGCCCACGAGCCGGTGTGCACCTTCGGCGGGCCGCCGATGTCCTCGTCGAAGATGCTCGCCGTTCGCGCGGGCGGACGCCCTGGGGCGACCGGCGCGATGATCCCCGGCAGGCGGGCCTGGCGGACGCTGCCGTACGCGGTGCGCGCGGCCTTCAGGTTGGGCTCGCCCAGGCCGAGGTGCGCGAGCGCGGCCTCGACGTCGGCGAGCGACAACCCGAGGATCTCCCCGGCTGCCCCGAGCAGCGCGGTGTTCACGATCGGCAGCGCCTTCGTCCCCAGTCTGTTGCTCACGGCGATCGCCGTCGCATCGGTGGTCGCCACGTTGCGCCCGGGGAAGACGCTCTCGAAGGCGTCCGGCGGCAGCGGGCTGTTGAGCACGATGAAGCCCCCAGGGTCCATCCCCTCTGCCGCCTCTGCGGCGATGAGCCCGGCGTCCAGCACGATCACGTAGTCGGGCTCACGGACGGGATAGTGCTCCGTGATCTCCTCGTCGTCCACGCGCACGAACGCCTGGACCGGCGCGCCGGCGCGCTCCGCGCCGTAGCGGCCGAAGGCCTGCACGTACTTGCCACGCAGGAAGTACGCGGCCGCGATCAACTTGGCCAGCGTCACGCCGCCGCGGCCGCCGCGGCCGTAGATCGTGATCTCGATCATCGCGGATCTTTCTTCGCGCGCCGGCGAGGCGGTGGACCGGCCTGGGCAGAGAGATACTCTGCGTACCAGGCCATGGCGGCGAGGGCGCGTACCGCGGCGACCGGCGAGTAGAGGATGACCGGATCATGTCGCGCGCCGCCCGGGAAGGCCGCGACCGCGAGCGGCCGCAGGGGGACGTTGACGATCGGTTTGCCCGTCCTCTCCATCAGCGCGGTCACGTGCTCGAGAAAGGCGATCTCGGCAGGGTTGAAGCGGTCGCGGCCGGGCGCGCCCGGCCCGCCGCCGGCGGGCGCGCCGTCGTCTGACGTCCAGCCGGTGGACGGGCTGTGGAGCACACCCAGCACGACGACGGCATCCACCACCGCGCTCTCGGTGAGCAGCGTCAGCGTGCGCTCTGCGAGGTCCGGGCCGACGGCTGCCACGAGGTCGATGGGGTTGCTGCGGCTCCAGTAGCCGGGGAGGAGCTTGTCCAGCTCGTTGAGGACGCGAGGCTCCAACAGGGCCAGCTCGAGGTCGTTGCGGGCCAGCTCGTCCGCCGCCAGCACGCCCCAGCCTCCACCGAGCGTCATGATCGCCACGCGGCGGCCCGGCGGCAGCGGGAGTGCGGTGAGGCACAGCGCCAGGTCCAGGCTCTCGTCGGGGCCCGTGCGCACGAGGCAGCCGGTCTGGCGGGCCGCAGCGAAGAAGACGTCGGCCGCGCCCGCCATGGCGCCGGTGTGCGATGCGGCGGCGCGGCGGCCGTACTCCGTCAGGCCGCCGCGCAGCACTACCACCGGCTTCTGCCGGGTGGTGCGGCGCATGACGTCGAGGAAACGGCGGCCGTCGTCGATTCCTTCGAGATAGACGAGGGCGGCGGCGGTCTGCGCGTCGTCTCGCAGCGCGTCGAGCACGTCGAGCGCGCTCGTGCTCGCTTCGTTGCCGACCGTCACGTACTTGTCGATGCCGATGCCGCGCCGCTCGGCTGCGGTGACGAGCTGTACCCCGATGTTGCCGGACTGGGAGACGACGCTCAGGTGGCCGGCTTGCGGCCGCAACTCCAGGAAGCCGACGGCGTGGAGCCGGCTGTGCGTCGCAAGCAGGCCCATGCAATTGGGGCCGATGAGCGTGACGCCCGAGGTGCGCGCCGTTTGGACCAGCTCCGCCTCCATGGCGGCCCCCGCCTCTCCCGACTCCGAGAAGTCCGCCGCCACGACGAGCGCGACGGGGATCCCGCGCTCGCCACACTGCTCGACCACGGCGTTCGCCTGGGTGGCCCCCAGCGTCACCAGCGCCAGGTCCGGCGCTTCCGGCAGCTCCGCGACGCTGCGGAAGGCAGGCAGACCGCACACGGTGCCGCCACGACGGTTCACGGGATAGATGGCGCCGGCGAAGCCGCCGTCGATGAGGTTAAGGAGGAGGGACCCGCCCCATTTGAGAGGGTCGTCCGAGGCGCCGACGACGGCGACGGCGCGCGGCGCGAACAGCGGGGTCAGATCGGGGGGCGAGGTGACGTGTGGGAGGGGGGCGGACGCGGACACGCCGCGCTCCCCCGTCTGGTCGAGAATCACCAGCGCGTCGGCGGCCACCGGCGTCGCGCCTTCCACGATGAGGGGGTTCACGTCAATCTCGGTCACGGCTGGATGGTCCGCGGCGATGCGCGCGAGCGCGCGGATAGCGCCGGCCAGCGCTGCGCGATCCACGGGCGGCAGGCCACGGAAGTCGTCGAGCAGCGCGCTCGCCCTGATCCCGCTCAGCATGCCCTCGATGTCCCGGTCGTCGAGCGGCGTCACCCCGAGCGCGATGTCCTTGTGAGCCTCAGTGAAGACCCCCCCGATGCCGAAGACGACGACCGGACCGAAGAGAGGATCGCGCTTCATGCCGACCATGAGCTCGCGCGCTCCGTGGACCATCCGCTCTACCAGCAGCACGGTGTCCTGATCTTCGGCGAGCGCCAGAAGCGAGCGAGCGGCGGTCCGGACGGCCTTGGCCCCGCCGAGGTTCAGGGCGACCAGGCCGCGCTCCGTTTTGTGGCTGATGCGCGGCCCGATAGCCTTGACGACCACCGGATAGCCGAGCTGCCGGGCGATGGCCGCGGCCTCGTCCGTGCTGTGCGCGATGCCGCCCTCGGGGACAGCGATCCCGTAGCCGACGAGCAGCGTCTTCGCCTGCCACTCGTCCAGCGCGCCGCGCTCGTGGGCGACGGCTTCGGCCATGACCGCGGCCGCATCGCGTTTGGCGGCCGGCGATGGTGTCACCATGCCGCGTTTGCTTTGCCCCTTTGCATGCACGCGCGTTTTCCCCAACGCTCCACCTTTCGCAGAGCCACTGTCAGCAGTATAGAGAGTAGTTTGTTAGCTCAAACGGAGCAACAGCGTCGTCTGCGGCGTGGTTCATCCGCGCGATGGTCTTCTCCGGCGAGCACCGCATCGCGCAGAACGGCTTCTCCGGGCAGTGGACTAACGAGGTGTTCAGCGACCCCGCCGCCGCGCTCGCTGCCGCGACCCAGGGGATGCAGGACCCGCACTTCTACCATGAGGATGAGAGCAACCTGCCCGACCCCCCGCCGGGCTTCACGTTTCGCTGACGGCGGGATCGCGGTTTCTCGAGCCGTACGTGGCCCTTTCTCAGCTTGAGGGAGAAGCTTCCTTCAAGGCCGTGCGCAGCTTGGTCGCTGTAAGTCCCTCAGTACGGGCGCATAGATCCAGATACAGGACGATCGACACGAGCGCGGAGAACGGCGCCACGAGGATCTGTGCGATGGACCCGAAGACCCACCCCAGGAACCAGCTGGAACCCGCGAACGCGCCGATGATTCCGCCGACGACGCCGGTGATCAGCCCGGCGACCACGATGGTGCCGAGGACGTGCCAGAAATGGCCCTTTGTCAGGTTCCACGAGCGGCTGATCGCCTCAGCGCCCTGGTGGTTCTCGACTACCAGCGCCGGGATGGCGACGAAGAACCGGGTCAGGAGGAAGACGCCGGGGATGATCAGCAGGATGAACCCGATGCCCACCATGATGCAGACCAGGATCGAGATGAGGATGACACTCCCGAGCTTCCCCAATCCCCACTTGTAGCTGGCTTCTACATCCACGGCTTCACCGAGCGTCGCCAGCGCCGCGCCGCGCATGAGCGCCGCCTGCATGATCGCCGAGATGATGATCGTGATCAACAACCCCGTCAGCCAGACCGCGATGACAGTCGCGAAACTGCGCGGCGCGACCGTAGTGTAGCTTCCGAGCGGCCCCTGAACCGTCGTCTTTGTCGCCGCGAACACCACTCCGGTGAGGAAATGGCTGATGAAGCTCAGAGGGATCACCACGACCGCGACGATCACGATCAGCTTGCCGGCGTTCGCCCTGTAGATCGCGAAGGCCGCCGACAGGATGTCGTCGAGGCCGCGCTGCGGGATCGCGTCCCCGCCGCCCACACCAGCGGGGCCGCCTGCGTTCGGCGGAAGCGGTGGAGGTGGTGGTGCAGCGAATCCGGAATCACTCATTACTTCCCCTTCTTTCGTGTGATCGAGCCTATGCCCAAAGTGAGAGCAGCTGGATCATGCTACTGCTTGAAGTCGACGAAACCGTCGCCCCGAGGATAATCAGCAGGATGATGGTCCCGAGAATCGTCGCGATCGCGCCGATGATTATTCCCGCCAGGCTGAGTCCGGTGCTCAGTCCTTCGCGTTTCGCCTGTCGGTAGCCGACGATCGACAGGACGAGGCCGACAAGACCCACGAGCGGGACGAATAGCCCGACGATGACCAAGATGAAACCCGCCACACCGACTCCCGGCGAACCGGGCGAGGCTTGCTGCTGAACCACAACGGTCGTCGTCCCCGGTGCCAGCTGTACCGGAACGCCCTGCGCGGAAACTACGGTCGGCGCAGGGGAGGGGATGGTTTGCGGCCGGTCTTCGGGCGCTGGCGGCGGTGCTGTTGCGCCTGCTTCCGTCGCCACCGTCGCGCCGCAGTTTGCGCAGAACCGTGCTCCTTCTGCCATATCGGCCCCGCACGTCTGGCATTGACCCATGGCCCGCCCCCGACAATGAGTGCTAGAGGCTTCGCAGTATACGCCTCACGCTCGTCTGCAACTGGCAAGCGAGTCAGCCCGTGCGGGGGGGACGAGGGCAGAGCGGACCGGAAAGGCCTACTCGCCCGCGAACACCAGATCGGCGATCAGCGCCGCTGCCTCCTCCTGCATCGCCGGGATCGCGTGCGAGGACGTGTCGAGCGTGATCGAGATCATCGATTGTCCGAGGCGTTCGGAGACGACCTTGGGGTAGTTGTCGGCCTGCAAGGCGAGGGTGGCGACCCCCACAAACGGCGCGTATAATCGCCCGGCGAACTCGTATCAGGGGCGCCTCAGCCAGCCCCTGTGATCTCTCAGGAACAGGAGTCCCCTTGGCCGCTCTCGCTCGCTGGTGTTACCGCAACCGCATCGTGGTCGTGCTCGCCTGGATCGCGACACTCGTCATCCTGGTGGCGGTCGAGCGGTCGGTGGGCAGCGCCTACTCGACCTCGTTCACGCTGCCGGGCACCGAGTCGACGAAGGCCCTGGATCTTCTCCAGTCGGCGCTGCCCAAACAGGCGGGCGACTCCGCCACGATCGTCTGGCACGTGACGAGCGGCACGGTCCGCGACGCGGCGACCCAGACGCGCATCACGCAGATGCTCACCAAGGTCGCCGCGTCGAAGTCGGTGGCCATGGTGCGCAGCCCCTACGACGCCACCGGCGCGGCCCAGATCAGCCGCGATGACAAGACCGCCTTCGCCACCGTCGACTTCACCAAGCTGGCGCAGAACCTGCCGCCCGCGGACATCAAGCACGTCATGAGCCTGGCGCAGGCCGCGCGGGCGCCCGGTCTGCAGGTCGAGCTCGGCGGCAACGCGATCGCCGAAGTGAGCCGTACGCCGCCCGCCAACAGTGAGGTGTTCGGTATCGCCGCCGCCGCCATCATCATCCTCATCGCCTTCGGGTCGTTGCTCGGCATGGCGCTGCCGCTGGTGACCGCCGTTACGGCGCTCACCAGCGGCACGGTCGCGATCGGGCTGCTCTCGCATGCGCTCAGCATCCCAGCGATGGCGCCGACGCTCGCCACCCTGATCGGTCTCGGCGTCGGCATCGACTACGCGCTGTTCATCGTCACCCGGCACCGCGACGGCCTCAAGGCCGGACTCTCGCCGGAAGCGGCAACGGTGCGTGCCCTCAACACCTCCGGCCGCGCGGTGCTCTTCGCCGGCGGCACGGTCTGCATAGCGCTGCTCGGACTGCTCGTCCTGCGCCTGAGCTTCCTCAACGGCATGGCCTATGCCGCGGTGATGATCGTCGTCTTCACCGTGGCGACCGCGATCACCCTGCTGCCGGCGATGTTCGGCTTCATGGGGGTGCGCGTGCTCAGTAAGCGCGAGCGGCGGCGGCTGGCCGCCGGCGAGGTCGGCGACGGCCACGAGACGAGCCGCTGGGCACGTTGGGCCGGCCTGGTTGCGCGGCGACCGGTGATCCTGGCGGCGAGCGCCCTGGTAGTCATGCTGGTGCTCGCCGGTCCCGTCCTCTCGCTGCGCCTCGGCTCCTCAGACGAAGGCAACGATCCCGCGGGGTCGACCACCCGCAAGGCCTACGATCTGCTCGCAGGCGCCTTCGGGCCGGGCTCCAACGGCCCTCTGCTGCTGGTCGCCGAGGTCGGCAGCCCCGCCGACCAGGCCGCGCTGACGCAGCTCGCCCAGAAGCTCAGCACCGTCCCCAACGTCGCCGCCGTCGCCCCCATGCCCGCGGCGCCGGGAGCCAAGGTGGCGCTTATCCAGGTGATCCCGGCGACAGCGCCGCAAGACAAGGCCACCAGCGACCTGATCAAGAATCTGCGCTCCAACATCATCCCGCAGGCGACGCAGGGGACCACGCTGCGGGTTTACGTCGGCGGCATGACGGCGATCTTCGGCGACTTCGCCACCGTCATCACGGGCAAGCTGCCGCTGTTCATCGCCGTCATCGTCAGCTTGGGATGTCTGCTGCTCTTCGTCGCCTTCCGCAGCCTGCTCGTTCCGGCCACGGCGGCCGTCATGAACCTGCTCGCCGCCGGCGCCGCGTTCGGAGTCGTCGTCGCCATCTTCCAGTGGGGCTGGCTCACCGAGCCGCTCGGGCTCGGCAAGGCAGGCCCGGTCGAGGCCTTCCTGCCGGTCATCATGCTGGCGATCCTCTTCGGGCTGTCGATGGACTACCAGGTCTTCCTGGTCAGCCGCATGCATGAGGAGTGGGTGCACAGCGGCGACAACTCGCGCGCCATCAAGGTGGGTCAGGCGACCACCGGGCGCGTCATCACCGCGGCCGCGGCGATCATGGTCAGCGTCTTCATCGCCTTCGTGTTCGGCGGCCAGCGCGTGATCGCCGAGTTCGGCATCGGGTTGGCGGCGGCGGTCGCCATCGACGCCATGATTCTGCGCACCGTACTGGTGCCCGCGGTCATGCACGTGCTCGGCGCCCGCAACTGGTGGCTGCCGAGCACGGTCGACCGGCACCTGCCCCACCTGGCGGTCGAGCCGACGTCCGACGCAGTGCCTGAGGAGGCCTAGGAGGCCGTGCGCGTCGCGATATGATGTCGGCCATGTCCGTTCCCCTGCCCATCGTCCAAGTCAAAGGCACCTATCGCGAGATCGGTCGTCAGATCGGCGAGGCGGCGCGCGCGCAGATCCGGCGCTCCCTCGCCTACTACGAGACGAACATCGAGTGGCTCGCGGCGATGTCGTTCGCCGAGGCAGAGCGCGCCTCGCTGGCGCTGCTTCCCTTCGCCGAGCACGACCTGCCCCAGTACGTCGAGGAGCTGCAGGGACTGGCCGAGGGCTCCGGCGTGCCGTTCGCGAAGCTGCTCGTGCTCAACTGCGGCGAGGAGATCCTCTGCTCGCCGCGTCCGGGCGACGGGCACTGCACCTGCATGGCGGTGGCGGTTGCCGGCCGCACCGTCGTCGGCCACAACGAGGACTGGGTCGAAGACGACATCGAGAACATGGTGCTGCTCGATCTCACCGTGCCCGACGGCACGCGCATACTCGCTCTGACCGGCGCCGCCTACCTGCCCATGTGCGGCGTCAACTCGCACGGCCTGGCGTTCTACGGCAACACGCTCTACGCGCGCGACGAGCACGACGGGGTGCCGAACGGCTTCAAGCACCGCTGGCTGCTCGAATCGGCGACGCGTGAAGAGGCCGATGCGCGCGCCCGCCTGCGAGGGCGGGCGCGCGGCTCGAACCACCTCAACGCCCAGGCCGGCGGCCACATATGGAACGTCGAGGTCTCGGCCGAGCGCGCGGCAGTGATCGAGGCCGACGAGTGGCTGGTGCACACCAACCATTACACGTGCGCTGAGCTGCTCGACGTCGAGCGCTCGGATTCGGCGGGCACGCGCCTGCGGCTGGCCCGCGCCCAAGCGCTCGTCGCCGCCGGTCTCGAGCGCGGCGACGATCCGTTCGCGTTGGTGTGTGGGGTGCTGCGCGACCACGCCAACGCGCCGACGTCGATCTGCTCCCACCCCGTCGCCGACGACCCCGAGGACAGCCCGACAACGGGCAGTATCGTGATCGAGCTCGAGGAGCGTCGCCTGCACGTCTGCGCCGGCCGCCCTTGCGAGAACGCCTACCAGACGGTCTCGTTCGACTGAACGCTACAGAAACCCGCGCAGCCGATGGGCGGCGATGTTCGCGAGTCTGAGCTCGACGGGGAAGCCGAAGAACCGACGTTTCCACCGGTAGCGCGCAGCCCTGTTCATGACGCCGTAGGCGGCCCTGAACGCCCAGCCGTGCTCGTCGATCCGTGACTGCGGATAGAACGCGTACCTGGTCACGGCCGAGATCGAGCGCAGCTTCTCAACGTAGCGCTTGGAGTGCCAGGGCGGCAGAAAGTGGAACACTTCGATGCCGCCCCACTCCGCCAGCGACTGCGGCGGCGTGAACTGCGGCGGTAGCGACTCGAGCAGCGGGCTCGGAAACGGCGTGTACATGAAGATCCCGTAGTGCTGCGTGCGCGGGTTGGCGCGCCCCATGGCGTCCATCAGATCGAACGTCATCTCCATGTCGGCGTAGGTCTCGCCGGGCAACCCGCTCAGCCACGAGACGAAGGGGTCGATCGACGGCGCCCAGCGGTGCAGGTTCTCCACCGACTGTACGATCTGGTCGGCGGTGACATCCTTGCAGACGAACTCCTGCATGCTCTCCGAGCCGCTCTCGCCGCCGAAGTCGAGCTCCATGCAGCCGGCCCGCTCGACGAGGCTCAGGAACGCCTCGTCGTAGGTGGCGAGGTTGTCGAAGCGGCAGTTCGCCCGCCAGGCGATGTGGACGCCGCGGTCGAGGAGGCCGGTGCAGATCTCCTCGACGCGCTTGCGGCTCGTGAAAAAGTTGTCGTCGACGGGGTCGATGATCTTCACGTGCGGGAAGCGCCGCACCAGGTACTCCATCTCGTCGACCACGCGCTCGGGGCTCTTGCCGCGCCACTCGCGCTTGTTGAAGATGGTGTTGTAGCAGAAGCCGCACCTGTGCGGGCAACCGCGGCTGCTCTGCATGTGCACGCGTCCGGCCTGCAGCGTGGGATAGCTTGCGAGGTCGAGCAGGTCGAAGGGGAGCTCGACCGGGATGTCGTCGAGGTCGATGAGGTCGGCGTCGGGCGTGCTCCTGACCTCGCCGCCGACCTTGTAGGTGAGGCCCTTCACATCGTCGAGTGGTTCGCCGGCGGCGAGCTTGTCGGCCAGAGGACCGACGACAAGCTCGCTCTCCCCGCGAACCACAACGTCGACGAGTTCGCTCGCCGCCGTCTGCTCGGGCAGCAACGTCGGGTGCACCCCGCCCCAGACGATCGGGCACGTCGGCTTCTCGGCGCGGACCTTCGCGGCGAACTCCAGCCCGTAGCGGATCTGCGGGCCGCTCATGCAGGTCACGCCGACGAAGATCGGGTCGCCGACCTCGACTGCGCGGTAGTCCTGGAGCCGCGTGTCGACGATGCGCACGCGGTGGCCGGTCTGCTGGAGCGCGCTCGCCACGTGGAGCAGCTGCAGCGGCACCTGCGGGTCGGGTGCCTTGAACTTGCCAGGGAAGACGAGCAGAACGTCTCTGTCGTTGGCAGCGAGATCAGGAATGGCGATCTCTTCTCCTTGTGCCTCGCGGAAAGCGCCCGGCCTAATCAGGCCGGGCGGCGGGTAAGAACTCCCGTACTCTACTAAAGAAGAGTGCTCCGTCACCACGTCACCAGAGAAGAGGAACGGCATGTCGAGGGTCGCCATCGTCTTTCCCTATTTTCGTACGCGGGCGGCCACCGAGATGCTGTTCCCGCCGCTGGGGGCCGCCACCCTGGCCGGCGAGCTCCGCGAGCTCGGGGTGGAGACAAAGGTCTTCGACTGCACGTTCGGCACGTTCGCGCGGCTGCGCAAGGATCTGAGCGCCTACCAGCCGCAGATCGTCGGCATCTACTCGATGGTCAGCCTTACACGCAACACATTGCGGATCGCGGAGATGGTCAGGACGACCCTCCCCGACAGCCTGCTCGTCGCCGGCGGGCCCCTGCCCACCGTGTTCCCGGCGCGGTACACGCAGCACTTCGACGCCGTGTTCCGCGGCGAAGCCGACGTGAGCTTCCCCCGATTCTGTCTCGACTTCTTCGCGCAGATGGCTACGCCGGCAAGGATGGGAGAACTTCCGCTCGACACCTACGCCGGGTTGTTCATCCAGCACAACGGCCTGCGCGTCGACAACCTAACCGTGCACCACCGGGAGAGCGAGCTCGGGCGCTTCCCCCTGCCCGACAGGAGCGACTTCGATCACGCCGCCTACCAGAAGGCGTGGCGGCAGAAGACCGGGTCCACAGCCACGTCGATGATCGCCACCCTGGGGTGTCCGTACGGCTGTGAGTTCTGTTCGAAACCGATCTTCGGCAACGTCGTTCGCCGCCGCGCTCTCGACGCGGTCTTCGCCGAGATCGAGCAGATCCACAGCCTCGGCTACGACAGCCTGTGGATCGCCGACGACACCTTCACGCTGAGCCTGCCCTATCTCGAGGAGTTCTGCCGGCGCATGGCCGGGCTACAGATGAGCTGGAGCTGTCTGTCGCGCGCCGACGGGGTCAGGCCGGAGACTCTGCGGCTGATGAAGCAAGCCGGCTGCCGCAGGGTCTACCTTGGTCTGGAGTCGGGCAGCCAGACCACACTTCAGCTTATGAACAAGCAGGTCACGGTAGAAGACGGCATCCGCGCGGCGCACCTGTATCGCGAGGCGGGCATCGAGGTGGCCGCGTTCTTCATCGTCGGCTACCCCGGCGAGACCGCCGCCTCAATCGAAGCGACCTTCAAGCTGGCGCTGACGTTGCCGCTCGACGAGATCTCCTTCAACGTCCCCGTGCCGCTGCCTGGGTCCGACCTGTTCGACCGGTTGGGCGGTCCCGACGAAGGCAAGGACTGGACGAAGGAGAACGAAGTCACCTTCATCTACCCCTCCGAGATCGACGAGCGCTGGTTGCGGCGCCGGGTCGACGAGACGATGAGAGCGTTCGCACAGAAGAGGCAGACGATTCAGAAGGCGCAGACGAAGTAGTCGGCGCTGATCCCGAGGCCGTCGGCAGCTCTCGCTCCCGGCATCTACCGGAGCAGCCGGAACACCCCGTCCGTGGGCTTCGCGAAGAGCGTGAGCGCCAGAGGGGCGAGTCGCCCCAACCGCTTCCTGATCCTGAACTGCGCCTGGCCCTTGAGTATCGCGAAGCGCATCTTCGTGGCCGAGAAGTCGCTGTCGAAAGTGAGCACCTGGTTCAGCAGAAGACTGCCGTCCGGCCGTGCGTCGCGTGTGACCCGGTCTCCGACCCGGTCGAAGAGTGTGGTGCCCGGCAGCGGGTAGGGCATCGTCAGACCGAGGTAGTCGAGCGGCAGCGTGGTGGCGAAGCGCAACGTCTCGAGCACGGTGTCGTCGGTCTCGCCGGGGTAGCAGAGGATGAAGAAGGCTCCGACCTCAAGGCCGGCGCGATGGGCCGATTCGACGGCCTCTCGTGCTTGACCGGTCGTGATCTGCTTGTTCATCAGCTTCAGGATCCGGTCGTTGCCGGACTCGATGCCGAAGAAGATCCTGAAACAGCCCGCCTGCTTCATCGCCAGCGCCGTTGCGTGATCGAACGTGTCGACGCGGCCGAGGCACTCCCAGGCGAATCGCAGCCCGCGGCGGTCGATCTCCGCACAGATGTCGAGCACCCGGCGCGCGTTCAGGGTGAACACGTCGTCGGCGAACGAGATGCGGTCGTAGCCCAGCCCGAGAGCCGCTTCGATCTCGTCGACCACGTTCTCCGCCGACCGCTCCCGGTACGACTCCCCGAAGACGACGTTGCTGCAGAAGTCGCACGCATACGGGCAGCCCCGCGTGCTCATCACCGTTGTGATCGAGAAGCCGTACTTCTGCTTGCCGAACCGGATGTACTCCTCATTGGGGAGCAGGTCCCGCGCCGGAAATGGGATCTGGTCGAGCTCTTGCACAAATGCGCGCGGGGGAAGGAAGGCGGCGCCTGCGGCGCCGCTCCCCCGCGCGCCTGCCGTCGCCCGGGTAACGACGCCGGGCACGGCTCCCACGTCGGAATCGGCTTCGTGCGCGGAGAGGAGCTCACGCATGGTCTGCTCCGCCTCGCCGCGCACGACGACGTCGAAGTGCTCGAGAAACGCTCCCGGGTCGCATGTCGGCAGCGGTCCGCCGGCGACCAGCAGCTTGCAGTGGCCGCGCAAACGCTCGGCGAACCACAGGCAGTCCTCGGTCATCGTCGCCATGCAGTAGACGCCCACGACCTCGGCGTCCGCCGTCAGGGCTTGGCGGAGGGCTTCTTTGCGGTGCAGGAACGAGCAGTCGAGCAGCTGCACCGCGTGCCCCGCCTCCTGCAGGCTGGCGGCGACGTACGCCGGGCCGAGCGGAGGGAAGCGGAACCGGGACCGGTCGAGCGAGCGCCGAAAGAAGGGGTAGATGAGCAGGACCGAGGTCACGCGGTCCTCTCGATCCTCACGGTGTAGCTGAACTCCTTCAGCGTCGGCGGCAACGAATAGCCGAAGCCGGACCAGGCCACGCGGGAGTCGATCAGCTCCCGGCCACGACTCAGCCGCGCTCCTTGCACCTGCCCGAGTGAGAACGCCACGCGGTCGGCAGGGCTGACGAAGGAGACCTCGGCGGCGGTCACCTCATCCCAGGTGCCGATCGCCTCTCCGCGAAGAGCGGTTCCGTCTGAATCCCGATACCGGTCGAAGTGACGCGCCCCCTGCTCGTTCATCACGACTGCCTCGGTGACGCCGTCCGTGGGCAGATCGGTCAGGTCGACGGCGATATCGATCTTCCCTTCCTCGTCGTGGATGATGTAGGTCACCTTCAGCGCGGCGTGAAAGCCTGCCTCCTCGAAGGTCGTCGACCAACCGAACGTCCGGCGCAGCGCGATGGACGTTGCGGTCAGCGAGCGACGCAACGGAGGGAGGCGGCGGTGGAGCGCCGCCAGAGAGTTCTTGGCGGCGTAGAGCACTCTGGGCTTCAGGCTCCCGCCGCCAGGCCTGGCAAGGCGTTCGACCAGGCTCATGTCGAACACGGCCGTCACTTCCCAGACCGCACCTTGGCGCCGCCACGTCAGGTCCATCCCTCCCGGAAAGATGGTCTGGATCCCCCGCTTGAGGATCGGCACACCGAAGCCGACGCCCTCCTCTGCCATGTCCTCATCCTCGAGCAGCAGCAGGAGACCCTTCTGCAGACGTCTGGTCGGGTATCCCTCGCCGCCGGTCGACTGGTCGGTGATCTGCAGCGACAGATCGCCAAGCATGGGGATGGTCAACTCCACGGTGCGAGCCCCTCTACTTCGGGACGATCCGGCCGGGGCTCGCGCCCGCTCGCAGGCGCGGGGCGCCTTCTGAAGCAGGCGAACACCATCCACCACCCGGCGACTTGCCAGGCGATCACCACGGCGACCCGCGCGACGCGGGCGATGTCGCCCAAGTGGTTCGCCGCGAGGAGCGACCTGACCATGGCTCCGGGAAACGCGGGGAAGAGAAGCTGCAGCGGCGTGAAGGTGACCAGGGTGAACGCGAGGGGGATGGTCCAAACGGCGAGAAGGGCACGCCGGTCGAGCCGGCCGAGCGCGGTGAGGATGAGCACCAGAGGGAGGAGCAGGATGACGTTGTCTTCGGAGAGCCAGGTCCGTGTGAGGAAGAACACGAGCACGAGGCCGGTGCTCTTCCTGACGATGTCCTCGAACCCGCCGTCGCCGCGCCTCAGCGCCAAAACCGCGGCCCCCAGGGCGGGGATCCAGACGAGGCCCAGGTACCACCATCTCCCCGGCATCAGAAACGGGTCTCGCGCCAACCCCACAACGGTCATGAACGACATCCTCCCGCTCTGCGCGAACTGCGTGTTCCACAGTTGGTGGACCAGCGTTGTGCTCCAGCCGAAGAGGAAGAACGGCAGCGCATAGAAGGCGAGCACGCCGATGAGGAACATGGCGGCATAGCGCACCGCCTGTCGCCAGGCGCCGCCCAGAAGGCTAGCCAGGGCGACGAGCAGAAGCGGCACGGCGATCGGCTTGAAGCACACGGCCAGGGCGAGCAGCGCGGCGGAGGCTCCCCGCCGGCCCGCGTAGAGCAGCACCAGCGCCCACAGCGCCAACAACGCGTCGATCGCGTCGATCTGGCCCCAGGCGGCGCCGAAGTAGATGAGCATCGGATTGAAGAGCAGGGCGACCCAGGCCTTTCGGCACGCCGCCGGTCGGGCGCCCAGATTCTGGAGGATCGCGGCGACAAGATAGGCGAGGCCGATGTTGGCCGCGATCGCGGGGATCTTGATCGCCATGTTGTACGCGAGGAGATTCGGGACGACGGCGTAGACGCTCCGATAGATGAGCCCCAGCACGAGCGGCCACGGGGGTGGATACCCGATCGTGGTC
>PKYG01000006.1:316-3116 GCA_003132585.1 Actinomycetota bacterium | reverse complement strand
CGCGCCGGCGCCGAGCAGCCGCCCGGCCGCGTCGTCGCCGAGGTCGCCGTTAACCAGCGCTACCTCGGCGTGATGCTCCCGTACACGCCGCTGCACCTGCTGCTCACGCGAGCCGCGGGCCGGCCGCTGGTGATGACCAGCGGCAACCTCGCCGAAGAGCCGATCGTCAAGGGCTGGGAGGAGATCGACCGGCTGGCGCACATCCCCGACTGGTACCTCGTGCACGATCGCGAGATCGCCGCCCGCTACGACGACTCCGTGGCCCTGGTGCGCGGCGGCAAGCCGCGGCTGCTGCGCCGGTCGCGCGGCTACGCACCGTTCCCGGTGCGCTTGCCGCGCCTGCTGCCGCAGATCCTCGCCTGCGGCGCCGAGCTCAAGAACAGCTTCTGCCTCACGCGCGACGACAACGCCTTCGTGAGCCAGCACATCGGCGATCTCGAGAACGTCGAGACGCTCGAGCACTTCGAGAGCAGCATCGAACTCTACAAGCGCCTCTTTCGGCTCGAACCCGAAGCGATCGCCCACGATCTGCATCCGGAGTACCTGGCGACCAAGTACGCGCTCGAGCAGCCGCTCGAGCGCATCGCTGTGCAGCATCACCACGCGCACATCGCCGCCTGCATGGTCGAGAACGGGCGCTCCGAGCCCGTGATCGGCGTGAGCATGGACGGCCTCGGTTACGGCACCGACGGCGCCTTGTGGGGCGGCGAGTTCCTCGTCTGCGATCTGCTCGGCTTCGAGCGCGCCGCGCATCTTGAGTACCTGCCGCTGCCGGGCGGGGCGCTGGCGATCCAGCGCCCCGCCCGTACGGCCCTCGGCTGGGCGCAGGTGCTGCTCGGCGACGAGGGTGGCGACCGGGCGGCGCGGCTGCTCGCCGGCATGCTCGGCGAGCAGGAGATCGCCGCCGTCGCTCAGCAGGTCGTCGCCGGCGTCAACGCGCCGCTCACGTCGAGCGCCGGCCGCCTGTTCGACGCGGTCTCGGCGCTCGCCGGGGTTCGCGGCGAGGTGACCTATGAGGGTCAGGCTGCGATCGAGCTGGAGATGCTCTCGCGGGCCGGTGGCGAGCCGTATCCGTTCCAGATACGAGGGGAAGTGCTCGCCGTGCAGCAGGCGGCGCCCGCCGAGATCGGCCTGGCGCCGCTCTTCGCCGCCGTGCTCGACGACCTCGAGGCGGGGCGCGAGCCCGGCTTCGTCGGCTCGCGCCTCCACGCCACCGTCGCGGCGATGACGGTCGCCGTGTGCCGCAGGCTGCGCGACGCGGGCGCTCCGCCGGTCGTCGCGCTCTCCGGCGGCGTCTTCCAGAACCGCCTTCTCAACGATCTCTGCGAGGTGGCGCTCGAGGAGGCCGGCTTCACCGTGCTCAGCCACAGCCTGGTCCCGCCCAACGACGGCGGCCTCGCGTTGGGGCAGGCTGCCGTCGCAGGCTATACTCTTCTCAGGAATCGCGGCCAACTGGACTGAGAGCGGGTCTCCTGCATGTGCCTTGCCATCCCCATGCGCATCACTGCCATCGACGGTGCTCTGGCGACGATCGTCGCCGAAGGTCTCGAGCAGCACGCGAGTCTGGCGCTCGTGCCCGAGGCTGCCGTCGGTGACCACGTGCTGGTGCACGCCGGCTACGCGATCACCGTGCTCGATGCCGAGGAGGCGGAAGAGCGCATGAAGCTCTTCGCCGAGCTCGGCGAGTTCGAAGCCGGCCAACGCGACGGGCTCGACTAGGCTCGCGGCCCCTGTGAACGTCCTTCCCCGCCAATGACCTCCGCCCGCATCCCCGCTCTGATCAGTGAGCTTCGTCGCGAGGCGCGCGACGGTCTCGTGTACATGGAGGTCTGCGGCACCCACACGATGGCGATCTCGCGCGCCGGCCTGCGGCAGTTGCTGCCGGCCGGCATCACGCTGGTCTCCGGGCCCGGCTGCCCGGTGTGCGTCACGTCGACCGCCGACCTCGACAGGGTCGTCGCGCTGGCTCGCCGACCGGAAGTGACGCTCGCTACCTTCGGCGATCTCGTGCGCGTGCCGTCGTCGCGCACGACCCTGGCCGCCGAGCGCGCCGCCGGCGTCGACGTGCGCGTGGTCTACTCGCCGCTCGATGCCGTCAATCTCGCTCAGGCTGAGCCGGAACGCGAGGTCGTCTTCGCCGGCATCGGTTTTGAGACGACGGCGCCGATCGTTGCCGCGGCCGTGCTCGAGGCGCGCGCTCGCGGCGTCGCGAACTTCAGCGTCCTGAGTCTGCACAAGACGATGCCGCTACCACTGCGCGCGCTGCTCGATCTCGGCGAGACGCCGATCAGCGGGTTCATCCTGCCGGGGCATGTGAGCGTTGTCACCGGCACGGCGTGCTACGAGTTCCTCGCCAGCGAGTACGCGGTCGGCGGAGTGGTCGCCGGTTTCGAGCCCGATGACGTCCTCGAGGCGCTCCTGATGTTGGTGCGCCAGACGGCGCCGGCGATCGAGATCGGCTACCGGCGCGCCGTACGCGCCGAGGGCAACCTCGTCGCCCAACGGCTGATGGCGACGGTGTTTGCGCCGAGCGACGCCGACTGGCGCGGTCTCGGTGTGATTCCCGGCTCCGGGCTGGCGCTCGCCGATGAATACCGCGAGTCGGCCGCCGAGGAGCGCTTCACGGTCGAGATCGAGGAGCCGATCGAACCCATGGGCTGCGCCTGCGGCGAGGTGCTGCGCGGTGTGCTCGACCCGGCCGACTGCGCGCTCTTCGGGTCCCGCTGCACGCCGGGGGACCCGGTGGGACCGTGCATGGTCTCGAGCGAGGGCTCGTGCGCGGCGCGTTACCGCTACCGCG
>PKYG01000006.1:0-248 GCA_003132585.1 Actinomycetota bacterium | reverse complement strand
TCGGGGCGCATCGCCTTCACGACCGACAGTCACGTCGTGCAGCCGTGGCGTTTCGCCGGCGGCGACATCGGCCGGCTTGCGGTCGCAGGAACGGTCAACGATCTGGCGACGGCGGCGGCGCGGCCGCTGGCGCTCGCCGCCGCTTTCGTCATCGAAGAGGGCTTCTTCATGGACGATCTGCGCGCCATCTGCGCCAGCATGGCGCGCACCGCCGCCGAAGCCGGCGTGGCGATCGTCACCGGCGACAC
>PKYG01000098.1:48292-54425 GCA_003132585.1 Actinomycetota bacterium | reverse complement strand
GCCTGATTCGTCGGCGCTGCCGGCGGTGACGCCTCCGCCGGCAGCGCCGTCTGCAGCGGCGTCGGCGACGTGCTCCGGGCCGGGGTGGAGCTTGCCAGCGAGTGCGACCCCGGCCACATCGCCGTCGCTCCGATCGCCGCTGCCGCGATGGCCACGACGATCAGGAAGGCGACTCGGCGACGGCGGATGGTCCTTCTTCTAGCGGTTCTGGCCGATCTGCTCATTAGCAGGTCATTCTAGCATCGCTGCCGACCTCCTGCGCTCGTCTGCGCCGGTGGCAGCGGCCGCAGAAGCCGTGTACGATTCTCGCGGAGGTCCTACTGGTTGTGGTCGCTGTGTCTCTCCCGTGGATGGCTGCCGATCTCCTCGCCAGTCACACCCACTCGACACGCGCCCACAGGGAACTATGGAGGTGATGCCGTTGGAGGCGAGGATCCCCACCCGCATGGGCGATGGCGCTCTGGTGGAGATGACCCGCTCCGAGATCAAGGCCGATCTCGAGGAGGGCACGCAGATCGCGGCCAAGAAGGCTCGTGCCCCGGAGCTCACCGAGGACGAGCTCGACCATCTCCTCGA
The DNA here is from genome assembly GCA_003132585.1 of Actinomycetota bacterium. Classification (GTDB taxonomy): domain Bacteria; phylum Actinomycetota; class Thermoleophilia; order UBA2241; family UBA2241; genus PALSA-647. The sequence continues at coordinate 53,849 of PKYG01000098.1, read as the reverse complement.
TATCTACGCGTCGCCCGCCAGGTTCACCGCCGTCGACATCGGCGACGAAGTCGTGATGACCAATGACGGCACCGGCACCAAGCACATCGGCAACCGTGTGCAGGATCTGCAGACGTTCGAGCAGGTGCTCGGCGTCGACATCATCGAGCTCTGGCAGATCGACTACTCGTACAAGGCGGTCAAGACCAACGTCGCGCACGAGGGCCAGTCGATGAAGATCGCGCAGCTGCTCTGCACCAACCCCGTGCAGTACGGGGCGATGCCCGACCTCGGCCGCTACTCCAAACCGGACGGGCCGATACCAAACTGGTCGGAGCTCTTGCCGATGGGCAAGATCGACGAGGCGCGGGCGGCGCAGGAAGAAGCCGCCGAGATGTTGATCACCGACATCAACTACGTCGCCGACAAGATGGTCGCGGCGGGCACGGACGGCATCGACTTCGACACGACCGGCGCCGCCGGCGACGCCGACTTCCTCGCCGGTCTCAGGGCCTGCCGCATGCTGCGCGAGAAGTACCCGTGGCTCGGCATCGAGATCGGCATGGCGAGCGAGTTCGTGCTCGGCATGCACGGCCAGCTCGAGTTCGACGGCGAGCGCCTCGCCGGCATGTGGCCCAAGGACCAGCTGCGCATGGCGCAGCAAGCCGGCGCGAGCATTTACGGCCCCGCCGTGAACATCAACACCGGCAAGTCGACGGCGTGGAACATCGCGCGCGCGATCACGTTCATCAAGCCGGCGATGGAGATCGCCGAGATCCCCGTGCACGTCAATGTTGGCATGGGCGTCGGCGGTGTGCCGACCTGCGTGTACCCGCCCGCCGACGCGACCTCGAGGGCCTCGAAGGCGTTCGTCGAGATCCTCAAGATCGACGGGTACTAGGTGGGTACGGGCGACCCCCTGGGCATGGAGTCGGCGCACACGCAGGCTTCGGGCATGGGCGGTATGCGAGCGGCCGGAGATCTGGTCGCGCGTATGCAAATGACCCGAAGGATGCGGCTCAAGGCAGCGAAGCGGTACGTGGCCGACAAGCTCGGTTGCACGCCGCGCGACCTGAGCGACCCGCTCGCGATGGAGCAGATCAGGCTCGACAACGGCTTGGGCACGCTGCCGTTCACATCGGCGGTCCACCCCGACGAGCCGGGTATGATCGAGGCCAAGTTCAACATCGCCCGAATCCTCGACATCCCGATCAACTGCGTGGAGAGGTTCAAGACGAGGGCGAGAATCTGAGGCCGGAGAGCTGAGCTTTGACCCGTCGCGATCGAGGATCGCAGAGGGGCGGGCGGTGCGACGCAGGTCGCGCCGCCCGCCCCTTACTTCTCAGCCCTTGACTCCGGTGAGCGTTATGCCCTCGATGAACACCCGCTGGGCGAGGAAGAAGATGATCACGACAGGGATCATGAAGACCATCGTCGCCGCCATCGTCAGGTTCCACTGCACGTGGTGCATGCCGCGGAAGTTCGAGAGCGCCAGCGACAACGTCTGCGCCTGGGGGTTCTGGCCGAGGTAGACCAGCGGCCCGTAGAAGTCGTTCCATGAGTAGATGAACTGAAAGAGCGCGATCGCCATGATCGCCGGTTTCGACAACGGGATGACGACCTGCCGCAGGATCTGCCAGTGGCCGCCGCCGTCGACGCGGACGGCGTCGCAGAGCTCGTCGGGGATCGTCATGAAGAACTGGCGCAGCAGGAAGATCGAGAAGGCGTCGCTGAAGAACGCCGGGATGATCAGCGGCTTGAGCGTGCCGACGAACTGCATGTGCACGGCGCCGAGGCCGACGTGGCTCGTCACCCAGCTGATCCACGTGGGCAGGTCGCGCGCCCACACGACGAACAACGGCACGGTCGTGATCTGTTGCGGCAGCATCAGCGTGGACAGCACGAGGAGGAATACGAGGTTGCGGCCGCGCCAGTGGATGCGCGCGAACGCGTAGGCGACGGTGACGCAGGAGACGACGACGCCGACCGTGCACAGGCCGGCGTACAGGAACGTGTTCCAGGTGTAGCGCAACAGATCGATCTGCTTGAAGACCGCCTTGAAGTTCGACCACATCCACGGGCGCGGGATGAGGTGCGTCGTCATCGCCTGCTGATCGGTCATCAGGGCGGTGAGCACTATGAACAGGATCGGCAGCAGGAACATCAGCGACACCGCGATCAGTACGGCGTGGTTGGCGACGGTCACGAGCACGCGATGGCGACGGATCGCGGCCGGCGGTTTGCGTCTGTGGACTGTCGTGGCGACGGCTATTGGAAGCCTCCTCCGTAGTGCACCCAGCGTTTGGACGTGACCAGCAGCACTACGGTGCACGTCATCGTCGCAATGAACAGCACCCAGGCCATCGCCGAGGCGTAGCCGAGATGGAAGAATCGGAACGCCTGCTGGTAAAGCCAGAGTCCATAGAAGAGCAACGAGTTCTGCGGCCTGCCAAGCACTGCGTTCTGGCCGCTCGCGGCGTTGCCGGCGATGTACGCCTGGTCGAAGTACTGGAAGCCGTCGATGATCCCCATGATGAGCGTGAAGAAGATGACCGGTGTGATCATCGGCAACGTGACGTTGCGGAAGCGTTGCCAGGCGCTGGCGCCCTCGATCGAGATCGCCTCGTAGAGCTCGCGCGGCACGTTGAGCAGGCCGGCGAGGTAGATGACGATGGCGTCGCCGACCCCCCACAATCCGAGCACGAGCAGTGCCGGCTTGGACCAGCGCGGATCGTAGAACCAACCCGGCGCGTGTACACCGGGGATCAGGTTGAGCAGGTGGTTGACGGGTCCCGTCGTCGGGTTGAGCAGGAAGACGAAGACGAGCGCGGCGGCGACCCTCGGCGCCATCGAGGGCATGAAGAACAGCGTCCGGTACGTGTTGACGCCGCGCTTGGGTCGTGTCAGCAACATCGCCGTGACCATCGCGAAGAGCACGCGCAAGGGCACGCCGAAGGCGATGATCCAGAGCGTGTTGCGGACGGAGGTCCAGTAGTACGGGTCGTGGGCGCCGGTGGCCATGCCCTTGATGTGGCCGATGCCGAACATGAACTTGTAGTTGTCGAGCCCGATCCATGTCGCCGAGCTCGACATGTCGTAGTGCGTGAACGACCAGAAGAGACTGAGCAGCATGGGACCGAGCGTGAACGCGAGGAACCCGATGATCCACGGCGAGAGCATCAGCAGGACGATCCCGTACTTGCGCCGGGCCGAGCGCCGCCGCATGCGGCGGCGCTCGGCCGGAGTGCTCCGGGGAACGCTTGTGCCCGCAGTCTCTATCGGTCGCCCCCCACTGCGGGCTCAAGCATCGATGCGTGCCTGCTCACGGCCCCGTTCCCAAAGCCAGCTGGTTGGCGATGTCGGTGTCGACCTGCGTGAGGCCGGCCTGCAGGTCCGACACCTTGCCCGACACCCATTTCTCGTCGAAGCTGTTGAGGATGTCGGCATAACCGCTGCCGGTGGCGGTGAGCGGCGGCGAGAAGCCCGACTTGGGGTTGTTCCACACGTCGATGAAGGTCTGGAACTGCGGCACCAGGTGCAACGCGGACGACGCCGCCGAGGCCTTGGTCGTGGGCACGTTGCCCAATCCGTTGGCGAGGCTTACCAGGAAGTCGGTGCTCGTTGAGAGGTACTTCACCAGTAGCCAGGCCTCGTCCGGGTGCTGCGCACCGCGGGGGATGCCGGTGATCGTGCCGCCGACGCGGCCGGAGCCGTACATCTCGGGATGGTCGTCGGCAGCGGGGAAGGGGGCGGTGCCGTAGTTGACGTTCGCTTTGTCGTTGGCGATCATCGCCGTGCGCCACTCGCCGTCCCAGCACATCGCGACCTTTCCGGTCTCGAACGCCTGCTGAGAGGTCCATTCCTTGTCGACGTACGTGCCGTAGAAGTCCGTGATCGCCGAGTAGCCGTACCAGTCGACGAGCTGCTTCTGCCAGGTGAGCGCCGACGCCCAAGCGGGATCGGTGCCGATATGCGGCTGGCCGTTCGCGTCGAAGTACGTGCCGCCCCAGGCATGGGCGAAATCGGCGGGACCGATCTCGTTGAAGTCGAGCAGCGGCACGAAGCCTGCCACGGCGATCGAGCCGTCGCTGTTGCGCACGGTCAACTTCTTGGCATCGGTCATCAGCTCGCTCATCGTCTTCGGCGGCGAGCTGATGCCCGCCTTGGCGAACATGTCCTTGTTGTAGTAGAGCCCGTAGGCGTCGGTGAGTACCGGCAGGGCCACCTGCTTGCCCTGGAAGGCCGTGTAGCTCAGGGCCGCGGGGGCGAACTGGTCCATCGCGAAGCTGTCGCGGTCCATGTACGGCTTCAGGTCGATCAGAAGGTTGTCGGCGGCGTACTTGCCGACGTAGTCGGGTCCGAACGAGATCATCACGTCGGGCGGGGTACCGGCGTTGATGTTCTTGATCAGGTTCGTGTCGAACTCATCGGAGTTCGGGTACGGGACGATCTTCAGCGTGATCCAGGGGTACTGCTGGCGAAAGCCCGCCACCGCGTTCTCGAACCCCTTCTTCTCCGATGAGACCGTCCAAGGATGCCACACGGTGATCGTGACCGGGGCATGACTACCGCTGGTACTCGTCGGCGTGCTCTTCTTGCCGCCACAGCCTGCAGCGAGCACGAGCGCGAGACTCGCCGCGAGCGCCAGCGCGGCGACGAGCGCAAAGTAGAGGAGCAGTCGTCTTTTCATCGTGGGTGGCCTCCTGTCCCGGGGTGCCGGTTCGTGACTCTGATGATGCGCTGACTCTTGATCGTGCGCTGGTTCCGGTTCAGACGACGACCTCCTTGCGGTCGAGGTCGCCGGTGCGGCTGAAGAGCTGGTCCTGGGCGGCGGCGAGCGCCGTGGCGACGGCGCCGTCGAGGACGGCTTGCTCACCCAGCTCGGAGACGGCGAGACGCGGTCCGAAGGGGCTCAGCGCTCGCAGCTCGCTCTCGATCGGCTCGAGCAGCAGATCTCCGGAGCGGGCGATGCCGCCGCCGAGGATCACGAGCTCAGGGTTGAGCACGGGGGCGACGGTGGCGATCGCCAGCGCGATGCTCCGCGCCTCGGCGGCGACGGCCTCGCGGGCGAGCGCGTCGTCGCGCCGTGCGGCGGCGAAGATGCGCTTCGGTGTCAGCGGCGGCCGCATGCCCAGTGCGCGCGCGCGGCGGACGAAGCCGGCCGCGCCGATCCCCTCCTCCAGCTGACCGCGGCGCCGGTTGGCCGGGTCACGCGGGTCGCCCTCGCCGATCGGCATGTAGGCGATCTCGCCGGCGGCGCCGCCGGCGCCGCGGTAGACCTCGCCGTCGACGACGATGCCGAGGCCGACGCCCGTGCCGACCCAGAAGAAGACGAAGTTGGCGACGTCGCGGCCGAGGCCGTGCACGCGCTCGCTGAGAGCCGCCAGATTGACGTCGTTCTCGAAACTGACGATCGTGCCGAGCTGCTCGCGGATGGCGCCCACCAGCCCCTGCCGGCCCCAGCCGGGCAGGTCGGGCGCGTGCTCGAGCAGCTCGCGCGACGGATCGAGCACCCCTGGACTGCCGACCGTCGCATGGGTCACGTTCTTCCAGGCGATACCGGCGTCGCCGGCGACGC
>PKYG01000098.1:24374-48163 GCA_003132585.1 Actinomycetota bacterium | reverse complement strand
GTCGGCTTGGAGAGGCCGCTGTCGCGCGCGATCTCAGCCCGCGAGGTGGCGCCGGCACGGCGGATCAACTCGAGCACGGTCCGTTCGTTCATCGCTCTCAGGAGCTGGGGTTGTCCGGCGGCGAAGGTCGTGCGCGCGCTGCTCGTTGTGGCCCCTCTCAGAAGGAAGATAGTAAGGAAACCTTCCTGATGGAACGGACGATAATCCTCGCTGCGGCGCGAAGTCAAGGTGGCGAGTGATGTCGCGTGCCGACAGCGACGGCGCGACTCGCGATGGACGGCGACGGCGGGTTTCGCGGTGGACGGCGTCGGCGGGCGCCGCGACTTGTTCAGCCGGTGGGGAAGAAACGCGGCAGCAAGGAGCGGTTTGCTGTGAGTAGCGCGTCGAGGAGCGGTGCGGCGACGGCATAGTCGCGCACCAGAGGATTGGCGATCAGCGCCTTCAGCGCGAGATCGCGGTCGCCTTCGACGGCAGCGCGCACGGTGAGCCGTTCGTACGCCTTGGCCTGCTGTACGAGCCCGAGCATCTCGGGTGCCAGGGGATCGACCGGCAGCGCGTGCGCGCCGTGCCGGTCGATCCGGCAGGCGACCTCGACGACGGCGTCGGCGGCGATCTCCGGGATGGCGCCGACGTTGCGCGTGTTCACGACCTGCACGTCGCCGCGGTCGGCGAAGAGCGACTCGATCAGCATCGCCGACGCCTCGGAGTAGAACGCGCCGCCGCGCTCCTCGAGCAGCTTGGGCTTGGTGTCGAGCTGGAGGTCGGCGTACATCTCGAGCAAGCCGCGCTCGATCTCCATGACCTCCTCGGCGCGCGGCTTGCCCTGCTGCTGCTCGCGCAAGACCTCGCCCGTGAGGTAGTAGTAGCGCAGGTAGTACGAGGGGATCGCTCCGGTCAGCCGGAGGAGATCGACCGGCAGCTCGACCTCCGCGGCGATGCCCTCGGCGTCGGTGGAGAGGATCTCGGGCAGCCGGTCGACGCCGTCGACGAGCACCTTGCGCTCCCAGGAGAGGTGGTTGAGGCCGACGTGCTCGAGCTGCACGCGCTCGGGAGCGACGCCGAATCGCTTGGCGAACTGACGCTGGAAGCCGATCGGCACGTTACAGAGGCCGATCGCGCGGTGGCCGTGGTCGAGCAGCGCCTGGGTGACGACCCCGGACGGGTTGGTGAAGTCGAGCAGCCAGGCGCCGTCGGCGGCCAGTCGGGCCGTGTCGGCGGCGATGTCGAGTACGACGGGGATCGTGCGCAGCGCCTTGGCGAAGCCGCCGGCCCCCGTCGTCTCCTGGCCGATGCGGCCGAAGCGCAGCGGGATAGTCTCGTCGCGGAGGCGCGCCGCCATGCCGCCGACGCGCAACTGCACGAGCACGAAGTCGGCGCCGTCGATCGCCCGCTCGCGATCGGTCGTCACAGAGAACCGTCCGGCAAACTCGAGCTTGCCGAGGATACGCTCGGCGAGACCGCCGACGACCGCCAGCCGCGCTTCGTCGATATCGTGGAGGACGAACTCGTCGACAGGGAGCACGTCGCGGCGCAGCCCGATGCCCTCGACCAGCTCCGGGGTGTACGTGCTGCCGCCACCGATGACTGCGACCTTGATTCCCACGGACGATATCTTACGGTAATATGTCCGCGAAGTGAAATCGTTAGGAAAGTTTCCAGATAGATTCCGGGTCGCCTTGACGATCGATACTGAGCAACGCGGTCGGCCCGCCGACCCGGACAATCCGCGGCGGCTGCTCGAGGCGCTCGCCGCCGCCGCCGCCCCAGCCTCGTTCTTTATCCAGGGTCGCTGGGCCGGCGCCTATCCCGACCTCGCCCGGCGGATCGCTGCCGACGGGCACCTGATCGGCAACCATTCGTATTACCATGCACCCATGAACCTGCTCACGGACGAGGGCATCCGCAATTCGGTCGGCAGGGCGGAGGAGGCGATCGTCGTCGCCACGGGTGTGGACCCGCGACCATGGTTCCGCTGCCCGTACGGTGAGGGCGAAGACGACGCCCGCGTGCTCGCTCTTCTTGCCGAGCTCGGGTATCGAAACGTCACATGGGACTTCGAGACCGACGACTGGCAGACCGGACGCGATGCCGGTGCACTGATCGAGACAGTGGTCCAAGGCTGCCGCGACCTCGGTGACGGCGCCCGCGTGCTCCTGCACAGTTGGCCCGATGTGACGGCGGCGGCGCTCCCCGAGATGATCGTCTGCCTGCGCGCAGCGGGTGCCGAACTTGTGAGGCTGAATGACTTCGCGGCCTGACATCCTCGCCGTCGACGGCGGCAACTCCAAGGTCGACGCCGTTCTCGTCGCCGCCGACGGTACACTGCTCGGCGCCGCCCGTGGCGGCGGCGCCTCGTTCACACCTGATGAGCAACTGGAGTCGATCGCCGTGCTCACCGACACGGTGCGCCGCGCCTGCGCCGACGCCGGCGTCGGCGCCGAGGCGCGGCCGCTGACCCGCCTCGGAGTGCTCTGCCTTGCTGGCGCCGACTTGCCGGTCGACGACCGCCGCCTGCTGCGCGCCTTGCGGCCACTGCGTCTGGCCGACGAGATCGTCCTGCACAACGACACGTTCGCGGTGCTGCGCGCGGGCACGGAGCGCAGTTGGGGGGTCGGCGTTGTCTGCGGCACCGGCATGAACTGTTCCGGAGTCGCCCCCAACGGTCGCTGCGTTCGTTTCGCGGCTCTCGGGGAGGAGTCCGGAGACGACGGTGGCGGCGGCTGGCTCGGCAGGGCGGCGATCAAGGCGGCGGTACGCGGCTGGGACTTGCGCGACGCGCACACGACACTCGAGAAGGAGGTACCCGCCTTCTACGGCGTACGTTCGCCGATGGCAGTGCTTGAGCTCATCCAGACAGGTCGCCTCGACAGATACGCCGCGGAGCTGGCGCCGTTGGTCTTCCGCTGCGCCGCCGAGGGCGACGCGGTCGCGCGGGCGCTGCTCGACTGCCAGGCGGACGAGATCGTGGCGATGGTCGTCTCGGCCGTCCGCCGACTGCACCTCACCCGGCGCGATGTCGACGTCGTGCTCGGCGGCGGTCTCTTCCACAGCGACGACGGCGACTTCATGGAGCGCGTCGAGCGCGGCATCCTCGCCGCCGCTCCGGCGGCACGCATCCGGCAACTGCTCGTGCCGCCGGTCGTCGGCGCCGCGCTGCTCGGCCTCGACCGCCTCGGTGCCGAGTCTGGTGCCGACGCGCGTATCAGGAGTACTCTCACCCGTGAGCGGCTCGTGAGATCCCAGGAGGAGTGACATGGCGCGGATCGTCATCGACGGCGTCACCAAGGTCTTCGACAAGGACGTCGTCGCCGTCGACAACGTCTCGATGGAGATCGGCGACGGCGAATTCATGGTGCTCGTCGGACCGTCCGGGTGCGGCAAGTCGACACTCCTGCGTGTCGTCGCCGGTCTCGAAGAGGTGACGGACGGTGAAGTGATGATCGGCGACCGCGTCGTCACCGACATGCCGCCCAAGGATCGCGACGTGGCGATGGTGTTCCAGAATTACGCCCTGTACCCGCACATGACGGTCGAGCAGAACCTCGGCATCGGTCTCAAGCTGCGGCACACGCCGAAGGCGGAGATCCGCACGAAGGTCGCAGCAGTGGCGCACACACTCGCCCTCGATCCTCTTCTCAGGCGCAAGCCGGCGCAACTCTCCGGCGGTCAGCGCCAGCGCGTCGCCATGGGTCGGGCGATGGTGCGCGAGCCGTTGGCCTTCCTCATGGACGAGCCGCTCTCCAATCTCGACGCCAAACTGCGCGTACAGATGCGGGCTGAGCTCGCGCGCCTGCGCGACCGGTTGCGCACGACGACGCTCTATGTGACCCACGACCAGGTCGAGGCGATGACGCTCGGCGACCGCGTGGCGGTGATCAACGAGGGCGTGATCCAGCAGATCGAGACGCCCCAGGCTCTCTATCGCCGCCCTGCCAACCTCTTCGTCGGCGCGTTCATGGGCTCGCCGTCGATGAACCTCGTCGAGGCGCGCATCAGCGACGGCCACGTGACCTTCGCCGACGTGCGCTGGCCGCTGCCGGCCAAGTTCGATCTGCGCGCCTACGAAGGCCACTCGGTCGTTCTCGGCATCCGACCATCGGACTTCGACGACGCCTTGCTCGTCAAGGACGAGTCCCGGCCGACGATCGACATCGGCGTGGACGTGACCGAGGAGCTCGGTTCCGAGATGAACGTGATCTTCACGATCGACGCGCCGCCGGTGATGACCGAGGCGACACGCGCGATCAGCCGCGATGCCGCCGACGTTCAGCAGGCATCGCTGCTCGCCGAGAGTCATCAGTCGGTGATGACGGCCCAGATCGACGCGCACAGCACGTGCTGCCCGGGCGAAAGGGCGCGCCTCTGTGTCGACGTCGACCGGCTGTACTTCTTCGACGCCGACAGCGGCGTGGCGATCGGCACGCCGGGCGACGCGGGCAAGCCGGTGGCGATCTCGGCGACGATCGAGCCTTAGCCCTTCGCCGTCTCGCGCGCGGACCCGTAGCCTCCCAGCGGTCGGTCTGGTAGAGTCCGGCTGCCGCCGGAACGGGGGTCCCGCGTGGCGGCCGAGGCAGTACCGCGCACAATCGGGAAGCAGACAGGAGTGATACTCGTGGAGCCACGGATCCCGACGCGTTTGGGCGACGGGTCGCTCACCGAGATGACCCGGAGCGAGATCAAATCGGACCTCGAAGAGGGCACGCAGGCGGCCGCCGCCAGGGGCAAAGTGCCGCCGCTCACCGAGGACGAACTCGACCACCTCCTCGACATCTTCGCCTCGACGGCGCGCTTCACGGGCGTCGACATCGGCGACGAGGTCGTGATCACCAAGGACGGCACCGGCACGCCGCAGCTCGGCAGTCGCGTCGATGCGCTCTACGCCGCCGAGCAGGTGCTCGGCCACGACAGCTGCGAGCTCTTTCACAACGACTACTCGTACCGGGCGGTCAAGACCGTGCTGCCGATGGAGCAGCAGTACATGAAGGAAGCCCAGGAGCGCCTGACGATCCCCGTCCACTACGGCGCGCAGCCCGACCTCGGCCGCTACTCGGCCCCCGATGGCCCTTGCGGCAACTGGTCGGAGCTGCTCCCCGCGATGAAGATCGACGAGGCGCGGGCGGCTCAGGAAGAAGCCGTGGAGATGGCCGTCGAAGACATGGTCTTCGTCGCCGAGGGCATGTGGGAGGCCGGTGCCGACGGCATCAACTTCGACACTGCCGGCGCCGCCGGCGACGGCGACTTCCTCGCCACGCTGAAGGCCGTCGAGGCGCTGCGCGCCGGCCATCCCGACATGGGCATCATGGTCGGTATGGCCGGCGAGATGGTGATCGGCACGCACGGCCAGCTCGAGTACGGCGGCCAGCGTCTCGCCGGCATGCGCCCGCTCGCCCAGATGCGCGCTGTGCAAACGGCGGGGGCGACGATCTACGGACCGGCCGTCAACGTGAACACGAGCCGGTCGACCGCCTGGAACACGGCGCGCGCCCTGACTTTCGTCAAGCCCTGCATGGACGAGGCCAAGATACCCGTGCACATGAACGTCGGCATGGGTGTCGGCGGGGTGCCGATGTACGGCTTCTCGCCGGTCGACGCCGTCACGCGCTGCTCGCGCGCCTGCGTCGACATCCTCCGTCTGGACGGCTTGTAGGTCGGCTCCGGCGATGTCTTCGGTATGGACATCGCCCACTCGTGCGCGTCCGGCATGAACGGACTGCGCGCCGCCGGAGATCTGGTGGTGCGCCTGCAGATGTCGAGGGGCATGAGGCTGAAAGAAGCGAAGGCTGTCGTTGCCGACAAGCTCGGTGTGACGACGCGCGACCTCTCCGATCCGCTGGCGATGCACGAGCTGCGCGGCCGGCTGCGGCTGGGCAGGCTGTTCGAGACCGAGACGACCTACTTCAGGGACCCCAGCCCGCTCGAGGCCAAGTGGCACATCTCGGAGACGCTGGGCATCCCGATCAACTCGGTGATCAAACTGCGGGCAGGGCTCGGGTTCTAGATCGAGATCGATGGGCGGGGCGGCCAAATGGCCGCCCCGCCCATCTCACGTTCTGGTTGTCGACGTCAGGCCAGGTCCATCAGTCGACGTCAGGCCGGATTGGTGGTGGCGTGGATGTCCATCACCTTGTGGAGCAGCTCGATCGCCTCTTTGTACGGACGCTGGAACGAGTTGCGGCCCATGATCGTGCCGAAGCCGCCGCCGAGTGCCGTCTGGCGGTTCTCCTCGAGCACTTCGTCGACCCCCTTGGCCTCGCCGCCGGAGAAGATTACGATGCGGCGGCCGTCGAAGGCGCCCTGGATGACGTGCTTGACGCGATCGGCGAGCGTGGCGATCGGCATGCCGGCCTTTTCGATCGCCTTCTTCGCTGCCTCGATCTCCAGCGCCGCCGAAGGCGGCTTGACCTTGATGATGTGCGCGCCGAGCTGAGCGGCGACCTGCGCGGCGTAGGCGGCGATGTCGACGGCGCTCTCGCCGGCCTTGGAGATGCCGGAGCCGCGCGGATACGACCAGATCACGACGGCGAGGCCGGCGTCCTTGGCGTCGGCAGCGATCTCGCGGATCTCCTCGTACATCTCGTTGCGCGCGGCCGAGCCGGGATAGATCGTGAAGCCGATCGCCGCGCACCCGAGACGCAGCGCGTCGTCGACCGAGGCGGTGACGGCCGGGATCGGATCGCTGCCGCCGTACATCGAATCGGAGTTGTTGGCCTTGAGGATCAACGGGATCTGGCCGGCATACTCACGCGCCCCGGCCTCGATGAAGCCCAGCGGTGCTGCGTACGCGTTGCAGCCGGCGTCGATCGCGAGCTTGAAGTGGTAGCGGGGGTCGTAGCCGGCAGGGTTGGGGGCGAAGCTGCGCGCCGGGCCGTGCTCGAAGCCCTGGTCGACCGGCAAGATGACGAACTTGCCGGTGCCCGCCAGGCGACCGTGCGTCATGATGCGGTAGAGGTTGGCCAGCGTGCCCGGATTGTCGGCTCCGTACCAGGAAAGGATCTCCTGCACTCTGTTCGACATGGAAGTGCCTCCCGATTGCTCGAGTTTGACTGCGGACGCTCATTGTACGTCACGGCCGGTGGCCGATGCAGCCGGGCTTCGTCGGCGACGAAGAGAGCGTAGGCGCGATGGGCCAGAGGCGATAGACTGCCGGCCGTGACTTTTGCGAACGCTGCCGGGTATCCGAAGATCGAGCTGCACGTGCACCTCGAGGCGACGGTGCGGCCGAGCACCTTGCTGCGCATCGCCCGGCGCAACGGCTTCACGCTCCCGGCCGACTCGGTCGAGGGGCTGACCGAGCTCTACCATTTCCGCGACTTCGACCACTTCATCGAGATGTGGATCGCCACCACACCGGCGCTGCAGAAGGCCGCGGACTTTCGCCAGGTGGTCGTCGACTACGCAGCCGAAGCGGCGCGCTTCGGCTGCGTGTACATGGAGGCGATCTTCACGCCGGCCGAGCCGGCGATCCGTGGCGTGCCGTGGGAGGAAGTCCTCGACGGCTACTGCAACGGCGGCGAGGAGGCGCGCGAGCGGCACGGGGTGGAGGTGCGGTTCACGCTCGATATCCCGCGCGGGTTCGGCCTCGATCTGGCAGACAAGACGGCCGAGATGGGCGTCGCCTATCGAGAGCGAGGTGTCGTAGGGCTCGGGCTCGGCGGCCGCGAGGCGGAGTTCCCGCCCGAGCCCTATGCGCGCGCGTTTGCGATCGGCCGGGCCGGCGGTCTCGGCTCGGCGCCGCACGCCGGTGAGACCGCCGGCCCGGCCTCCATCCGCGGCGCGCTCGACGCGCTCAAGGCCGACCGCATCCGCCACGGCATCCGCGCCGTCGAGGATGCCGCGCTTCTGTGCGAGCTGGCCGAACGCGGCATCGTCTGCGACGTGACGCCGATCTCCAATCTGCGCACGCGGGTCGTCACGTCGCTGGCAGAGCATCCGCTGCGCCAGATGATCGCCGCCGGCGTGCGTTGCTCGATCTCGACCGACGACCCGGCGCTCTTCGACACCGATCTGGGTGAAGACTGCGCGGCGGCCGCGAGCCTCGGCCTGCCGCCGCGCGACATGTACTTCAACGCGCTCGCGGGAGTGCTGTGCGATGGCGCGACGCGCCTGCGGCTGCGCGCCATAGGCGAGGCCTTCGACTGGGGCACGCCGCCGGACTCATCCGGCGTTTAGGACCCGATCGTCACGGCGTGCCACTTGCCCGCGCCGGGCGGCCTGATGGAGGATAGGCGGGCACGAACGGGCCGGCTCGCGGTCCGTTGCGCGACCGTTCACACCGACAAGGAGCAAGCATGAGACTCGCCGACCGCATCGCCGTCGTCACCGGAGGCGCCTCGGGTATCGGGTTGGCGAGCGTCCAGCGCATGCTTGAAGAGGGGGCGACGGTCACGATCGCCGACATCGACCCGAAAGCGGGGGATAGGGCCGTCGCGGATCTCAAGACTCGCGGGCTGTCTCAGGTGGAGTCTGTGCCGACCGACGTGTCGAAGAGCGACGACGTGCGCCGGCTCGTCGACGGCGTCGTCGCTCGTCACGGCCGTATCGACGTCCTCTTCAACAACGCCGGCTTCTTCGAGCCGGGCCAGGTGCACGAGGTCGGCGAGGCGGACTGGGAGCGCGCGATAGCGGTGAACCTGCGATCCGTTTACTTGTGTTCGCACGATGTGGTGCCGCTGATGCTCGACCCAAGGCAAGGGCGCGATCGTCAACAACGCCTCAGTAGCCGGGCTCGTCGGCGACACCGACGCGGCGGCGTACTGCGCGACCAAGGGAGCCGTCGCCCTGTTGACGAAGGCGATGGCTCTCGACTATGCGTCGCGCGGCATCCGCGTCAACGCGATCTGTTGCGCGGAGATCGACACGCCGCTCTTCGAGCGCGAGGCCGGCCAGCACGGCATGTCGGTCGAGGAGTTTCGCGCCGTGCTCAACGAAGCGCACCCGATCGGTCGCATCGGCCGCCCTGGGGAGGTCGCCGCCGCAGTCGTTTTTCTCGCCAGCGACGACGCAAGCTTCATCACGGGCGCGCTGCTGCCGGTCGATGGAGGGTATTCCGCGATGTGAGCGGCCGCTGCCGCGGCGTCGTGCGCGGCTCGCCGGCCACCGAGTGAGAGGAGCATGGGATGCAAGGACTTGTCGGCAAGGTGGCGCTTGTCACGGGCGGCTCATCGGGACTGGGTGAAGCCATCGTCCACCGTCTCGCGCGCGAAGGGGTGAGCGTCGCCGTCGGCGGCCGCGACGCGGCGAAGACCGCGCGCGTCGTCTCCGCCGCCGCCGCCGCCGCGCGCGACGCCGGCCATTCGGCCGGACTTCTCGACGGCGCTCGGCGACGTCGCCCTGTGTCGCCGATTGCGAGCGCCTTGTCGCCGAGACGATCGCTCGTCACGGTCGGCTCGACATTCTCGTCAACTCGGCCGGCGTGTGGCTCGAAAGGTCGATCCTCGAGACGACCGAGCAAGACTGGGAGTCGTGTGTCGGTATCTGCCTCAAAGGCACGTACTTCATGTGCAAGCACGCGATCGCGCACATGGTGACGCGCAAGAGCGGCGTGATCGTCAACGTCGCCAGCGACTCGGGCATCCACGGCGAGCCCGGCGCCGCCGTGTACTCCGCCGCCAAGGCCGGCGTGATCATGATGACGCGGGCGCTGGCGATCGACCACGGCCCGGACGGCATTCGCGTATGCAGCGTGGCACCGGGGGTCTTCGACACGCCGATGCTCGCCAAGTCGATCGCCGACGCGCCCGATCCAATGACCTACACCGACGGCATGGAGGATGCGTATCCGCTGAAGCGCATTGGCCGGCCGGAGGAGCTCGCCGCCACCGTCGCCTTTCTCGCGTCGGACGAGGCGAGCTTCATCACCGGCCGCACGATCGTCATCGACGGCGGGGTGACGGCGTAGCCGGCCGCGCCCCGCGATGACCGATCGAACAGCAGGAGGAGTCCCTTGAGACCTAAGCCGTTCGCTCTCGAACGCTACATGTCCAGGTACGAGTTCCGTGCCGAGATCTCGCTCTCGAGCTCGGACTGCGAGTCGGTGTCGCAGCAGGAGCTCGTCTCCTGGGCCGACGACGAGGCCCGGCGCCTCTGGGACGGTCTCAGTCTCGGATACACCGAGTCGCCGGGGGTGCCGCTGCTGCGCGCCGAGATCGCGGCGATGTACGCAGGGCTCACGGCGGACGACGTGCTTGAGGTGGTGCCCTCGGAGGGCATCCTCGTGGCGATGAGCTGCATGCTCGGCCCCGGCGACCACGTGATCGTCGCGTTCCCGAGTTACCAGTCGTTGTACGGGATCGCCGAGAGCATCGGCTGCGACGTCACGCGCTGGCGGCCCGACGAAGCGCGAGGCTGGCGCTTCGACCCCGCGGCCCTGCGCGCGGCGGTCACGCCGAGGACGCGTCTCATCGTCGTCAACTTCCCGCACAATCCGACGGGTTATCTGCCGTCGCCCGCCGACTTCGACGAGATCGTCGCGATCGCGCGCGCGGCCGGCGCCTACCTGTTCTCCGACGAGATGTACCGCTTTCTCGAGCTCGAGCCAGCCGATCGCCTGCCGTCGGCTTGCGAGGTCTACGAGAAAGCGGTCACCCTCAGCGGCCTGTCCAAGAGCTTCGGACTGCCCGGGCTGCGCGTCGGCTGGCTGGCGACGCGCGACGCGGAGCTGCAGCGCGCGTTCGCCGAGTTCAAGGACTTCACGACGATCTGCGGGTCCGCTCCCAGCGAGATCCTGGCGCTGATCGGCCTGCGCAACCGCGAGCGCCTGATCGGCCGCAACCTCGACATCGTGGAACGCAACATCGCGACCGCCGAGACGTTCTTCGCCGAACGCGGCGGTCTCCTTGCCTGGAACCGGCCGCGCGCCGGGAGCATCGGCTTGGCGCGCCTCCGCTGGCCCTCCGGCGCGCTCGACTTCTGCGAACGCTTGATGGCGGACGAGGGTGTCATGCTGCTGCCCTCGTCCGTCTTCGACTTCGGCGACGAGCACGTTCGGCTGGGTCTCGGCAGGAGCAACTTTGCCGACGGTCTCGCGCGGCTTGCCGGCTGGCTCGACCGGCGGAGCGGCTAGCAGTCGGCAGGCCGGCGCTCCGCGCCCGGCGAAAGGATCGTGATGGCCCAAGGCAGGCTCTTCGACGTTCTTGTTCTCGCCTGGCTCGTGCTAGCGATCGCCGTCTTCGCGCTGCTCTTTGTCGTCACGGCGCCATACGGGCGCTACGCCCGGCGGGGCTGGGGCCCGATGCTCCCCGTCCGCCTGGGCTGGTTCGTGATGGAGGCGCCCTCGCCGTTGATTTTCGCCGCCTGCTTCGCCGTGGGCCCGTTCGATCGCAGCGCCGCGGCGTGGGTCTTCTTCGTGATGTGGCAGGCGCACTACGTCCACCGCGCCTTCATCTACCCGTGGATGCTGCACGACGCCGGCAAGCGCATGCCGTCCGGCGTCGTTGCGATGGCGGTCGTCTTCAATGCCGTCAACGGCTTCATCAACGGGCACTGGCTGTTCGCGCTCAGCGGTGATCGCGCCGTGTGGTCGGCCGATCCCCGCTTCGTCATCGGCCTCGCCCTCTTCGTGACGGGGCTCGCGATCAACCGCTGGTCCGACGGCAAGTTGCGTCGGCTGCGCGCGCCCGGCGAGACGGGCTATCGGGTGCCGCAGGGCGGGCTCTTCCGCTGGGTATCCTCCCCGAACTACTTCGGCGAGATCGTCGAGTGGCTCGGCTGGGCCGTGGCGACCTGGTCGCTCCCCGGACTGGCATTCGCCGTCTGGACCGCGGCCAACCTCGCGCCTCGCGCCCGCGCCAACCACCGCTGGTATCGGAGCCGCTTCCCTGAGTACCCCGCAGAGCGCAAGGCCCTGGTGCCGGGGATCTGGTAGGAGAGAAGTGGAGCCGACGCGGGGAATCGAACCCCGGACCCCATCATTACGAGTGATGTGCTCTGCCAGCTGAGCTACGTCGGCCCGCGTTGAACGCCTGAGGATTGTAGGCCAACCGGGGGCCTTCTGCCAATCGTCGCGCGCGAACGAGCTTCGCCGTTCGCGTCATGCACCCTTTGCAGATCCTTAACGCGGGCTTCTCGGAAAACACTCATTTAGTGTGAGTGAATAGTCGATACACCCCCCTAACCTGGCTTGCTGGAGGAAAGGAGAGCGTATGGACCAGCCCCACAACGATGCGCGCGGGAGTCGCTCGCGGATTCGGCGCCCCGCCGCGATCGCGGCGTTGGTGGCGATTGTGGCGACGGCCCTTGCCGTGATCTTCACGACCGGTTCGGCCGTTGCCCATCCGAGCTACGGGCAGCCGTGCACGCGCTGCCACACGCCGACACTGACCGTCACGGTGACGCTCACGGCGACCCCGAGCACGGTCCATCCGGGTGCCGTCGTCAAGCTCGCGGGCAAGGTCTCGCCCGATCACAGCGGCAAGCTACTCAGCGTGGCGATTCAGAAGTCGCGCACGGGAACGTCCTGGACGGCGTGGAAGAGCGTCAAGATCAGCGCGACCTCGACCTATGCGGCCAAGTGGACGGCACCCGCGACCAAGGGCAAGTACTACTTCCGCACCAAGTTCCCGGGTGATAACGATCACAAGAAGTGCTTCTCGGCGAAGAAGTTGGTGACGGTCAACTAGATTCAGTCGAAGCACCGACCCGGCGCCCGGAGCGCCGGTAGACGAGGGGCGGGCGGCGCCGCAGGCGCCGCCCGCCCCTCCGTTTTCCCATACCCCCGGAGGTTGCATTAGGGAGTAGAATGAGCCAGATTGACAGGCTCTGGCTCTCCGTTTGTGCGCGGCTTCGCAAAGCTGCGGTCCTTCGGCTCCACCAGACCTGCGGTCGCAGTGCCTTGGGACGCCGGTATCGGCCGGCCGTAAGTGGAGGATGTGCCATGGGAGATTCACGCAGGCGCTGGGGATTGCGAGCGGGGTGGTCGATCGGACTGGGGCTTCTCCTGGCCGTCGGCCTGGTCGCGGTCGCCGGCTTTGTGGGCGTGGGGTCGAGCGTCGCCTCGAGCTCGTTTCCCGCTTCGACGCCCTCGCCGACATTCACACATCCGACGCCGATGGTGACGACGGCCTTGGGCGACACGGTCGATGTCACCCAGTGCTACTTCTGCCATAGCGACAAGTACACTCAATGGCAGAACAGCAGCCCGTACTCAAGCGGGGTGTACGGCGAGCTCAAGGGCCATAACCTGACGCTCGCCGACGCCTACCTCAGCTCAGACCACAACAGCTCGGAGCTGCTGGTGAGCGACTGTCAGCACTGCATGTCGCCGTTCTCGACGCGTGTGTTCGGCGGGGCGACCACGCCGCCCGTCGACTTCAGCGCGTACGTGCAGCCGATTGACACGACCGGGCCGTGGGCGCTCACGCCGCCGTACGACGCGGCGCAGTCGGGCGGCGCTCACCCCGGCTACTTCCTGCCGAAGGACCACGTCAGCTACAGTCCCGCCCCGGGCGACCCCGTCGGCGGCGCCTTCGAAGGTGTCAGCTGCCGGGTGTGCCACGACACGACGAACCTCGTGCAGAAGGGCGCCGATCTGCTGCCGTCCTCGGCCTGGTTCAACGGTGACACGTGGGCCTACGAGGCGGTCCCGCAGAACGACACCAACCAGCTCTGCCAGAAGTGCCACGCCACCGACGACAGTCGCACGCCGCCGGCGGGGTCCGTGCACGCCGGGCTGCAGTGCATCGATTGCCACATGAACAACTACCTCGGGCAGAACGGCGACTTCAATCACACCTTCAGCGCCGGCCTGCCCACGGATGCCTTCAGCCAGACCGCTTGTGCGCAGATCGGCTGCCACGCCAACGGCGTGCACCCGCTGGTGACGACGCTCGAGACGAGCTTCAAGTCGGCCGAGATGTATCCGGCCAACCAGCCGACGGACGATCTCGGCGCTCTCGTCACGAGCGTCGATGGCCTGCTCTATGATCCGGCGGCGCGGCAGAACATCCACGCCGTGACCTGCGACACCTGCCACCAGCCGTCCGGTGTGAAGGCCAGCTACATCATCACCTACGGCTCGAAGTTGACGATCAAGGGCTATCGCATCGACAAGACGACGATCCCGCAGTCGGCGACGACGGGGATCGTCTCGATGTGGTGGCGCCCCAAGGCGTCGACCGACGTCTTCACCTGGGTCGACCAGGTGGGCGCGGACAACTCCGCACCCAAGACGGCATTCGCGTTCACGACCTGGATGCCGGCTGAGAACGCGAAGGTCTACATCACGCAAGGCCTTCAGGGCAGCCTGCACGGGTTCCCCGGCATGGGCAGGGGCCCGCTGGCGACGGTCTCGGTCAGGGCCAAGGTCACTCTGACCCTCTCCAAGACGCTCGTGCATCGCGGCGCGGTCGTCACGCTTACGGGCAAGTGCCTGCCCGGCAAAGCCGGCAAGATGGTCACGATCCAGCGCTCACGCAACGGCACGACATGGACGACTTGGAAGACAGTGACGCTCAGTTTGACGTCGGCGTACTCGGCGAAGTGGACGGCGCCGGCGACGAAGGGCCACTACTACTTCCGCACGCACTTCGCCGGCGACAGCACGAACCTTGCCGGCACTTCGCCGAAGCGGTTGGTGACGGTCTACTAGAGACACGCTCGTGTGAGCTGACTGGCACGCCGAGTGTCGGAAGAACGAAGGGGGCGGGCGGCGCCTGAGGCGCCGCCCGCCCCCTTCGTTTCATGTCCGCGACCCGCGGCGATGGCCGTGACATGCGCTCCAGGAGTACCCCTCGCACATGTGATTGTTTTCACTATGAAAATAGTGGATATTCTGCGCGGGAATGGGCATCATATTCCCAGGCCACGGACCGATGAGGCCACTGGAATGGTGCGAAGGGAGGCGCTGATGTCAGAGATGCGGACGATGAGCTGCCCGACATGCGACGCGGCCAACCAGCCGCTGGCGGTCGTCGACGGCGTGCAGGAGTACCGTTGTCGTTCGTGTGGGCTGGTCTTCTACGGCCCGTGCGGATGCGACGTGTCCTACGCCGACGCTGAGGCCGGTGGCAGCGGCGAGGACGCCGAAGGCGGGCTCGGCGGCGACTGGCAGATGAAGGTTCCGCCGGCCGAGGGCGGCCACGGGCCGGGAGTCGCGAAATACCCGGGATGCTCCTGATCTGACGCCGGCGGCTTGGCCGACCAGGGTCGGCGGGCGGCGTTCACAGAAGCAGTGCTTCGACTTCGGCGAAGATCTCGTCGGCCAGGTCCGGATAGGCGGCCGCGAGCTCGGGCGTGAGCTCCTCGGAGAAGGTCATGTTGTCGCCGATCTCGACGGCGAAGATGTGGTTCTCAGTGTCGGCCGGCACCTTCATGCCCATGTGCCTGCCCAACTCGAGCGCGGTGGCGAAGTTCGTGTCGTGGACGTTGGTCAGGTTCATCGTCTCCCTCAATGACCGGGCATCGAACCGGTACCACGCTCCCGGCGTGCCGTCGGCCGTCTTGATCGAGTCGAGGACGATGAGGCGGTCGTAGCCGGTGACGAGGTCGAGAAGATTCAGGCCGCCGACGCAGCATTCCTCGATTACGTCGAGCCCGGGGCGAGCGCCGAGCCGCGCCCGCAGGTCGCGTGCGAGGCGGATGCCGACGGCATCGTCGGTGAGGATCGGATTGCCCATGCCGATCAGCAAGGTCTTCTTGGCAGCGGTCATCTGACTCTCTCAGTGTGGCGGCAGGCGCTGCCGCCTCGCTAGCACTGTCGCTTGAAGTGGTGTGTGACGTCGCCGCCGCGGTGCACGCGCACCTCGAGCGGCATCTGACCGGGCAGACTGTGCGTGGCGCAGCTGTAGCAGGGGTCGAACGCGCGGAAGGCCATCTCGATCATGTTGAGGATGCCCTGGTCGGGTTCGACCCCCGGCTTGATCAGACTCTGGGCGACCTTCTTGGTGACCATCTGGATCGGACCGTTGTTGTTGGTTGTACCGACGATCAGGTTGGCGCTCGTGCAGATCGCGTTCGCGTCGCAGGTGTAGTGGTGTGTGAGCGTGCCGCGCATGGCCTCGACGATGCCGACCCCCTCACCGGTGACCTTCTCGGGAATTACGCGGAACTGGTCGCCCGTGATCTCGGGATCGGCGCAATAGGTCTTGAGCGTCTCCGCGTTCTGGACCATCTCAACGAGGCGCGCCCAGTGGTTGGCGAGAAGCGCGCGGCACGGGTGGCCGCCGAGCGTGGCGAACATTTCTTCGAAGGCCTCTTGCGCTTTGGGTGTCGCCATATGGTCGGCGACATTGAGCCGCGCCAGCGGTGTGGCGCAGTAGATGCTCGAGTCGATGCCCTCGACGAAGCCCTTCCAGCCGCGCTTCTTGAGGTAGGGGAACTTGAGGTACGACCACTCCTCGACGTGCTCGGCGACAAAATCGGCGTACTCGTCGGGCGCATACTTGCAGATCTCCTTGCCCTCGAAGTCGACGACGCGCACCTTGCCGTCGTAGAAGTTGGGTGCGTTGCTCTCGTCGACCAGGCCCATGTTGTGGACGTCGAGCGTGTATGGGCCGTTGACGATAAGCTCGACGTACGTGGGATTGGCGAGCACCACGTCCTTGAAGAGCTGGATCGAGAACTGCGTGAAGTCGAAGAGCTCGTCGACCCACGGCTTGATCTGCTCGAGCTCTTCTGGTTTGAGCCCTTTCGCGACGCCGCCGGGCAGGCACCAGATGTCCTGCGTGTTGCGACCGCCGATGATGCGCTGGATCTCTTGCGCCTTGCCGCGCGAGGCGATCACCGCGCCACCGATCTCGAGGCCGACCTTGTGTACCACGCCGAGCACGTTGCGGATCGTGGGGTCGGCGTCGGGGCCGAGCACGAAGTCCGGCGCCGCGAGCGCGTAGAAGTGCGCGATATGACTGTGGATGAAGTGCGCCTGGTAGTACATGTCGCGCAGCTTGTGCGCGAGCGGCGCCACCTCGCCACCGAAGCAGCCGTCGACGGCCTTGGCGCTCGCCATGTGGTGGCTCGCCGGACACACGCCGCAGATGCGCGTGACGATGCGCGGCAGCTCCTCGATCGGCCGTCCGACGACGAACCGCTCGAAGCCGCGCAGCTCGGGGATCTGGAAGAACGTGTCCTCGACAGCGCCACTGTCGTCGAGGAAGATCTCGATCTTGCCGTGGCCTTCGAGCCTTGTGATTGGGTCGATGCTGATCTTTCTCGTCATTGCCGGTGGCTCCTTTGCAGCAGCGAGGCCGGGACGCCGTAGCGGTTCGCGAAACTCGTGAAGTCGGGCAGCCCCTCGAGGATCTGATCGATCTCCTGCGGATCCTTGCTGTCGATGATCGACGAGACTGCCGAGAGGAGCTTGGCGCCTTGGTCGAGCACATTGGGCGCCGGCCCGTAGCAGCCACGGCACGGTATGCCGCTGTTGGGACAGCGGACTCCGCAGCCGGACCGTGTCGCCGAGCCGGCGCAGAGGATGCCCTGTTCCATCAGGCATGTGTCGGGGTCCTGCATGATCTGCCACGGCCGGTAGAAGCGCTTGATCTTCTTCTCGGTCTTCGTGCGCTGGCAGTCGTCGCACAGGGCGCGGTCGAAAGCGCCGACGACGGCGCCCTTGGGGGGCGCCTCGGCGGTGCCCGTGAGCGCGCCTACCAGCGCCAGGATGGCTGCCTTGCACTGGTCCGGCTGCGGTGGGCAGCCCGGCACGTAGTAGTCGACGTCGACGACTTGATCGAGCTTGTACACGCGGTCGTAGAACTTGGGGATCTCCAGGTCATGGCCGTTGACCGTGGTCTCCGACAGTGGCACGGTGCGATTGCCAGGTTCGATCGAGGGGTTGTCGAGATATGCCCGCGCGAAGATCTCCTCGCGTGGCACCAGGTTGGCGAGCCCGGGGATGCCGCCCATGTAGGCGCACGATCCGTAGGCCACAAAGATCTTGCTCTTCTGGCGCAACAGCTTGGCCATGTGTTCGTTCTCGGAGTTGCGCACGGCGCCGTGCATGATCGTGACGTCGAGCTCACCGTCGGCCATCGCCTCGACGTCCTTGTACTTGCCGTCGGCGGCGAGTGGCCAGAGCCGCACGTCACAGAGTGCGTCGACATCGAGGATGAACTCGTTGGTGTCGAGGATCGACACGTCGCACCCGCCGCAGGCGGCTCCCCAGTAGATCGCGATCTGAAGCTTCTTGTCAGCCACGTCTCACCTCTCCGCCATGTCGGTTGCGAGCGCGGTCTTGATCGAACTCGGTCCGAGTGCCCGCACGCGTTCGGTCATGTCGTTGACGATGTCGGCGAAGCGCTGGCCTTCGCTGGCGCTCACCCACTCGAGCCGCACCCGGTCCTTCTCGATGCCGTAGTCGGCGAGCAGCGCCTTGAGGAGCGGGTACCGGCGCATCATCTTGTAGTTGCCCTCGGAGTAGTGACAGTCACCGGGGTGACAGCCGCAGATGAGCACGCCGTCGGCGCCGTCGTGCAGAGCCTTGAGGACGAAGGTGGGATCGATGCGCGCCGAGCACATCACCCGGATGATGCGCACGTTGGCCGCGTAGTGGATGCGGCTGGTGCCGGCCAGGTCGGCGCCTGTGTACGAGCACCAGTTGCAGAGAAACCCGACGATCTTTGGTTCGAACGTCATGCCAGCACCCCCTCGATCTGGGCGAAGATCTGGGCGTCGGTGAAGTGCCTCGCCGCGATGGCCCCCGAGGGGCAGGCGGCGACACAGGCGCCGCAGGCCTTGCAGAGGGCGCTGATGATGTGACTGCGTTTCTTCTCCGCGTCGAACTCGATCGCGGTGTAGGGGCAGAGCTCGTTGCACATGCGGCAGCCCGAGCACTTGTCCTCGTCGACTTCGGCGAACACCGCGTCGATCTCGAGCTTGCCTTTGGCGATCCGCCCGAGGATGCGCGCCGCGGCGGCGCGCGCCTGGGCGACTGAGTCGGGGATGTCTTTCGGCGCCTGGCAGGCGCCGGCGATGTAGATGCCGTCGGTCGTGGTCGCGACCGGATCGAGCTTCGGATGGCTCTCGATGAACCAGCCGTCCTTGTCGCCACTGATGTTGACGAGATGCGCGACGTCGGCCCAGTCGTCGCGCGCTTCCATGCCGACCATCAGGATCACCATGTCGGCGGGGATCTCGATCGTCTCGCCGGAGAGGCTCTCGTTGACTTCGATGAGCATCTCACAGTCGTCCTTGGCGTCGGCCCTGCGGATCACCGGGTAGTCGTCCTTCGCATACATGAGGAACAGCGTTTTCACCTCGGAGCTGCGACGGTAGAAGTCCTCGTGGCCCTTGCCGAAGGCATGCATGTCGATGTAGATGTCGCTGACGTAGGCGCCCGGCACCGCGGACTTGACCTCGTGGGCGTACTTGAGGGCGGTCATGCAACACACGCGCGAGCAGTACGCGTGGAACTCCAGGTTGCGGCTGCCGACGCAGTGGATGATCGCCACATACTGCGGCGCCTTACCCTCCTTGGTCTCGACCCCGCCTTCGCGAAGCATCTTCTCGAACTCAAACGATGTGATCACGTTGGGCAGCTTGCCGTACCCGTAGTGGGTGATCCGCGACGCGTCGAACTCCTTGTAGCCCGTGCAGACGACGACACTGCCGACGTCGACCGTCGCGACCTGGTCGGCGGCGTTGCCGTTGCGCGCCTTGGTCGCGATCGTCGCCTGGAAGTTGCCGACGAAGCCCTCGAGCCGCTCGACCTCCGAGTTCAGGAGCAGGCTGATGTTGGGGTGCTCGACGACCCGCGTCATGCGGTCGGTCAGCATGTCGCGGGCGGAGTCTAGGTAGGGCGCCGTGAGATCGACGCGGGCAAGGTTGCCGCCGAGATGGTCGGCGCGCTCCACCAGGTAGATCTTGCTTCCTGCGTCGGCCAGGTCGAGCGCGGCAGTCATGCCGGCGATGCCGCCGCCGATCACGAGGAGGTCGGGGCACATGTCCACCGAGCGGCGTTCCAGCGGCTCGTGACGGGCGACGCGCAGGACCGCCGCCTTGACGAGCGCCTTGGCCTTCTCCGTGGCGACGGCGCCGTCTTCGTGCACCCAGCTGCACTGTTCGCGGATGTTCGCCATCTCCAGGAAGTACGGGTTGACGCCCGCCTGCTGGAGCGCCTTGCGGAAGGTCGGTTCGTGCATCCTCGGGCTACAGGCGGCGACGACCACCCGGTTCAGGCCGTGCTCCCTGATGTCGGCGACGATCATCTCCTGACCCGGGTTGGAGCACATGTACTTGTAGGGTCGCGCGATCGCCACGCCGGGCAGCCTCGATGCGGATTCGATCGTCGCGTCGCAATCGACGACCTTGGCGATGTTGGTGCCGCAGTTGCAGACGTAGACGCCTATCTTCAGGTCTTCCATCCCATCCTCCGATCAGGCGGCCTGAGGCGCGCGCACGCCCTGCGATGCGCGCGCCTCGGCCCGTGCGGCTTCGGCTTTGATCTCAGCAAAGTACATGGCCAGCGGCCGGTAGGCGAGGTGCGACCACTTGCTGAACGGCACCTCGAGGCCGAGCATCGGCACGACCGACATGAGATGCACGACATAGGTGATGTTCGCCGCCATGTCGAGGCCGGAGCGGTGCAGGATGAACTGCAAGATGCCTGTACCGGCGACCACGATCAGCAGGATGAGGAACATCCAGTCGGTCTCGTGCGAGTGCTTGTAGTGGTTCTCGGTCTTCTTGATGCGGCCGCGAACGGCGAAGATCGTCGTTCCCAGGAGGCCGACCGTGGCCGCGAGCCCGAAGGCGTGCACCCGCCAGTCGATCGCCGGACCTGCCGCCATGCGTTTGACGAAGAACATGATCAGAATCAGCATCGTCACGTAGCTCAGCATGAGGATCAGGTGGATCACCCAGGGCCGTTTGCGTTCGCACTTGGCGTAGCGCATCTGGGTCATGAAGTGCATCGGCAGCAGATAGGCACTCTTGATGTATGCGGTCAGGGGAACGCGCTTGCTCTTGTCGCGTCCGATGGTGAACCACCACATGCGGGCGCAGTTCGTGAGCAGCAGCACGAGAAGGACGATCGCCAGACCCCAGTCGAAGAAGTGGATCTTCTCGCCCGGGAGGAAGGCATTGACGCCGTCGTAGTGGTGGATGTTGCCCTGCGACAGGCCGAACAGGAAGAACCCCAGGCCGGTCAACATCGCGACGAGCAGGATCGCCGCGAGCTCGATCCTCCAGGAGCGGTAGAAGAGCTTCGAGATACCGGTGAAGTCGTAGCGTGATGTCAACCAGCGGCGAAGACTCATCATCGTCTCGCCGGGTTCGGCGTCGCGCGGGCACTCCTGTGAGCACTCGCCGCAGTAGTAGCACAGCCACGGCTCGAGGTCGCCCTCGAGCTTTCTCTCGAGGCCCATCTGCAGGGAACGCATCGATCGGCGCGGGAGGATGTACGGATCCTGCGAGAACGGGCAGGTCGCCGAGCAGTTGCCGCAGTGGTAGCACTTTGAGACGTCCTGAGCTCCGTACGTCTCGAGCTCCTCGATCAGTTTGGGATTGGCGCGGATAGCCATGTTCACTCCTCCCTAGATCCGGACGAGGCTCGTGGCGCGCCTCTCTATGTCGCTGAGGGCGAGGTCGGCGCGGCTGTTGAGACCCCGTCCGGTGGCGATGCTCTTGAGGACTCCGGCGGCGACGGCTGCTGCCTGCGCGACGGTGTCGGGGATGTCCTTGGGCGCCTGACAGGCGCCGGCGACGAAGACTCCGCCGCGCTCGGTCTCCGTGGGGCTCGCATTGTAATCGAGCTCACTGAACCAGCCGTCGTCATCGGTGGCGAGGCCGAGCATCGTCGCCAGGTCGGCCGAACCGTGAGCAGGGATCAGGCCGACCGAGAGCAGGACCATGTCCACCGGGAAGTCGACCAGCCGGTCGCTGATGATGTCCTCGCCGCGGATCATCATCTGCCCGTCCTGTGCGAACACCTTGGCCGTCCGACCACGGATCACGAACGTGCCCTCAGCCTTGATGCGATTGGCGAACTCCTCGTAGCCTTTGCCGAAGGCACGCATGTCGATGTAGAACTCGTAACACTTCGCGCCCGGGAGCTTCTCCGTGACCAGGTGGGCGAACTTGAGCGAGTACATGCAGCACACTCGCGAGCAGTAGGCGTTGTGGTTGGCGTCGCGCGACCCCACGCAGTGGATGATGGCAACGCTCTTCGGCGGCACGCCCTCGTCGACGTCGAAGACCCATTCCTCGCCGCGTTTCTTGCTTACGCGTTTCGTCTTCGTGATGATCTTGCCGCCGGTGGGTCCGGAGGCGTTGGTCAAGCGCTCGAACTCCAACGCCGTGAGTACGTTTGGCAGCGTGCCATAGTTGTAGCGCTCGATCTTTGTGGCGTCGTACACGTCGTAACCCGTGGCGAGGATGATGTTGCCGACCTCGAGCTCGACGATCTCATCGGCTTGATCGAGGTCGATACATTCCTTGGGACACTTCTTGGCGCAGACTCCGCACTTGGCACCGTCGCTCTGCACGTAGGTGCACGACTCGGCGTCGATCAGATAGGCGTTGGGTACCGCCTGCGGGAACGGGATGTAGGCTGCCTTGCGCTCGGCGATACCGTTGTCGAACTCGCTGGTCACGCGCTGTGGGCAGACATCCGCGCAGACGTTACAGGCGACGCAGGCGCTTACGTCGACGCGGCGTGCCTTCTTTCGCACCTTGATCGTGTAGTCGCCGGGCGAGCCCGAGATGTGGGCGACCTCGGAGTAGGTCATCAGGTCGATCATCTCGTGTTGACCGACGCTGACCATCTTGGGTGTCAGGATGCACGCCGCACAGTCGAGCGTGGGGAACGTCTTGTCGAACATCGCCATATGGCCGCCGATCGTTCCGGTGCGCTCGACGAGGTGTACCTGCTTGCCCGCGTCGGCGATCTCGAGCGCCGCCTGAATGCCGGAGATGCCGCCGCCGACGATCAGAGTGCCCGGGCGAACGGCGGTCGTGTCGGGCACAGCGGCGAGCGGGAAGGGAACTCCAAGTGCAGCGCACGCCAGCACCGACTTGGCTCTCGCCGTGCCGTTGCCGCTCGAGGCGCCGAACGCGTTGAATGACGCGAGCCTGACCTCCTTGGGGTCCTCGCCGGCCAACGCCATCGCCCGTGTGAATGCGGGCTTGAAGAAACCGGGCGTGTCGCCGGCGATGACCAGCCTGTCAAGACTTTCGGCGCGGATCTCGGCGGCGAACGCGTCCGGCTCGACCTTGGGAAGCAGGCCGAGGTCGCGGACGACCTCCACACTCGGCAAGTTCGCCGCGTAGCTCGCGATCGAGTGGAGATTGACGGCATCGACGTCTCCGATGCCCGCTTGGCAGAGGTACACACCAATCCTCATGCTGCCCCCCTGGTGTAGGTTCGCGTTCAACGTGTTGCTCGGCCGAAAACGGTGTACCGTCTAGGGCAAAACCCCTAGTTTCGTCTGGTGAATTACTTCACATGCCATTTGTACGCCACGACGTTTTCCGAGTCAACAGGCCCCGGCGGCCCTCCTTGCGGCGGCGCTCTGTACAGGAGGGAAACATGGGGTGATGACCCTATATGCTGGCTAGGCTCGCACGGGCACGCAGTGGCTACCGCCGCGCCAGCGAGAAAGACGTGTTCGGTAAGGTTGCCGATGTATGCCCTTCAGCGAACCGGCCGCGCCGCCGGATGATCGCGGATTCCGGAGATCGGTGGTGGATGCGCTGAATGAGTCGGTCGTGTAAGGTGTCTGGGGGAGACTTCGAGAGCGGATGGGGTGGTCGAGAGAGATCATGGCCCGCAGTGTGAAGAACGTATCGATCCTGCAGAAGATCCTGACCGTCAACGCAGTCATCCTGGTGCTCGGCGCGATCATCGGCACGTGGGTGACGCG
>PKYG01000098.1:23556-24338 GCA_003132585.1 Actinomycetota bacterium | reverse complement strand
GATCCACAAAGGCGGCAGGGATCGACCGATCTCGGAGCAGTCGGTCGATCCGAATCTGCGCACCGTGTCCGACGCCGTCGTCGAAATGCTCGACAGACTAGAGGGCGAGTCGCGGCGTTACTCGGCGAAGATGTTCGATGCCATCGAGGACGAGCGCCGTCGGATCGGGCGTGAGCTTCACGACGACACCGGTCAAACGCTGGCGGCGGCCCTGATCAGCCTGGAGCTCGCTGAGAAGAGCCTGTCGAGCGGTGCATCCGGGGTGCTTGAGCGGGTGGAGAGCTCGAAGGACTTGATCCAGTACTGTCTGAGCCAGATCAAGCTGCTGGTCTCGGACCTGCGACCGTCGATGCTCGACGATCTCGGGCTGGTGCCGGCGTTGCGCTGGTACGTCCAGTCGCACATGCCCGGCGATGAGCTCACCGTGGAGACCGACTTCGAGGCGGCCGCTCAGCGATTGCCCGCGACCGTCGAAACGGCGCTGTACCGGATCGCGCAAGAGACGCTCGGCAACGTCGTCAAGCACTCGCTGGCGACGCGCGTGACCGTGAGCTTGGAGGCGAAGCCCGGCTATGCCTGCCTCGCGGTCATCGACAACGGCATCGGCTTCGTGCCCGACGAGGTGATGTTCGATGCCGACGGACGCTACGGGCTCGGGCTGCTGTCGATCAAGGAGAGGGCAGAGCTCCTGGACGGCACGGTCACCATCGACTCGGCACCGGGCAAAGGGACCCGGGTGCACGTCGTCATACCACTGGAGGGTGAAACGTCGTGAACGATAC
>PKYG01000098.1:4731-23517 GCA_003132585.1 Actinomycetota bacterium | reverse complement strand
GCTCGAGCCCGATGTCGTGGTCATGGACATGGTCATGCCGCGCATGAACGGGCTCGAAGCGACCGCTCAGATCAAGAAACGCCACCCGGACGTGAGGATCCTCATCCTCAGCATGTACGACGATGACGAGTATGTGCAGCAGATCTTCCAGGCGGGCGCCGCCGGCTACGTGCTCAAGCGGGTGGCGGCGGCCGATCTCGTGCGCGCCATCCGCGAGGTGCATGGCGGATCGTCGTTCCTCTACCCGCCGATTGCCGCCAAGCTCATCGAAGACTACGTTCGCCGCGTGCGCGGCACCGAGGCCAAGGATGCGGATGAGCCGCTGACCACGCGCGAGCGCGAAGTCCTGAAGCTCATCGCCGAGGGCAACACCAATCATCAGATCGCCGAGCAGCTCACCGTCAGCAAGAAGACGATCGAGAGCCATCGCGCCAACATCATGCGCAAGCTCGACCTGCACGACGTGACCGAGCTGGTGAAATACGCCTTGCGCAAGGGCTTGATCAAACTGGATTAATCGAGTGCTGGGGCGGCCGGTGCCGGGAGCGATGAGCTCCCGCCGCCGCCCCAGCACCCTACATCCCTCAGGTGTCCGCTTCGCGCGGTCTCACGCTCGGCTCTTGTACATTCTGGCCAAGCTGATGGCCTTCGCTTGTCGCCCAATGCGCCAGAACTAGTGACTCACCCGGTGGCAAATACACTTTTCACCTGATGCTCGAATTCGATGCGCGTTGCTACACTCTTCACAAACTGGGCGTGGAATAACCTGCGGCCCATCGCGCGTCTGCTGTCTGAGCGCGAACCGCATGCGCCACACCGTGTCGTATCGGCAGCGGACGGGAGAGAGGGATGGTCGAGCTCGAGACCACGCAAGGAGTCAAAACCCTCCACAAGATCTTCTTGGAGGATGTCTACAGCATCCCGGGGGGTGAGAAGATCAGGCTGTGCCAGCAGTGCGGCACGTGCTCGGGCTCCTGTCCGACGGCCTATCTGATGGACTACAGCCCTCGCGAAGTGATCGCCGCGTTCCGCGCCGGCATGCTGGACCGGGTGCTCAAGAGCAACACGATCTGGCTCTGCACCTCCTGCTACTCGTGCACCGTGCGTTGTCCGGCGGGCATCAAGGTGACGGACATCATGTACGAGCTCAAGCGGTTGGCGATCAAGTACAAGAGCTGGCCGTCGAGCTCCAAGAACCCGGCGATGTCGAAGATCTTCATCGACCACGTGCACAGATTCGGCCGCAGTTACGAGGCCGGCGTCATCGGTCAGTTCGTGCTCACCCAGAAGCCCAGCCTCGCCTGGAAGTTCAAGGGCCTCGGCACCAAGCTGTTCTTGTCCGGTCGCATGCCTCTGCTGCCCAAGTCGATCAAGGGCAAGGACGAGTTCCACAAGATCATCGACCTCCTGGCGACCAAGGAGGTGTCGCAATGACCCTCACGTACTCCTACTTCCCCGGCTGTTCGTCCGAAGCTACGGGCAAGGCATACGACATCTCCACGCGGGCCGTGTGCGATAAGCTCGATATCGAGCTTAAAGAGCTGCCCGACTGGAACTGCTGCGGATCGACCAGCTACTTCTCGATCCGCGAGCTCGAGTCGTTCGGCGTCTCGGCGCGCAACCTGGCGATCGCGCAGGAGGTCGGCGGCATGGACCTGGTCGCGACCTGCAGCGCCTGCTATACGATTCTCGCCAAGACGAACCGCTACTTCTCCGAGGACCCGGTCCTCCA
Organism: Actinomycetota bacterium; assembly: GCA_003132585.1. GTDB lineage: Bacteria > Actinomycetota > Thermoleophilia > UBA2241 > UBA2241 > PALSA-647. Next base: position 21,785 of record PKYG01000098.1, on the reverse strand, counting down.
CGAAACGATCAACGAGGCGCTGGAGGCGGCGGGGCGCACGTACGACGGCAACGTCAACGTGCGCCACATCCTCGACGTGATCGTCAACGATCTCGGGTGCGAGACCGTGGCGGAGAAGGTGACGCGGCGCATGACCAAGCTCCGGGTGGCCCCCTATTACGGTTGCCAGGCCACCCGGCCGAAGGGCACCTTCGACGATCCCGAGTTCCCGACCTCGCTCGACCACCTGCTCGAGGCGGTCGGCGCCGAGCCGATCTACTATCCGGTGAAGACCAAGTGCTGCGGCGGCATGCTCATGATGACGCAAGAAGACGCCGCCCTGCGCCTCTGCCACGAGCTTCTCAAGTGTGCGCAGGACAACGGCGCCGACGTCATCGTCACCACGTGCCCGTTGTGCGAGATGAATGTCGAGGCCTACCAGAAGATGGTGAACAAGGCCTACGGTACGAGCTTCAACATCCCGGTCATGTACTTCACCCAGCTGCTCGGCTACGCCCTCGGCGTCGACAGCAAGGCTCTCGCTCTCCAGATGCAGATCGTGCCGGTGGAGAATGTCCTTGCGAAAGTGCCGGCGTGAGCGGCGAGGAGGAGACGAAGATGGCTGACGAGAAGATCGCAGTCTATTTCTGCGACTGCGGCACTAACATCGCCGGCAAGGTGGACGTCGACGAGGTCGTCAAGTGGGCGGCGGAGCAGCCCAATGTGACGGTCGCGCGGGAGTACAAGTACATGTGCTCCGATCCGGGCCAGGACCTGATCAAGACCGACATCAAGGAGCTCGGCGTCACGCGGGTCGTGGTCGCCGCCTGCTCACCGACGATGCACGAGCCGACCTTCCGCAAGGCGGCCGCCGACGGTGGCCTCAACCCGTTCCTGTTGCAGATGGCCAACGTGCGCGAGCACTGCTCGTGGGTCACCGAGGATCCCGTCGAGGCGACCGAGAAGGCCAAGCGCATCCTCAGCGCGCAGATCCACCGGCTGCCGTTCAACGAGGCGCTGCAGCCGATCGAAGTGCCGGTCAATCCGGATGTCATGGTCGTCGGCGCCGGCATCGCCGGCATCGAGGCGGCGCTCAAGCTCGCCGATGCCGGCAAGAAGGTCTTCGTGGTCGAGCGCGACCCGTCGATCGGCGGCCACATGGCGATGTTCGACAAGACCTTCCCGACGCTCGACTGCTCGGCCTGCATCCTCACGCCGAAGATGTCGGCGCTGGGCAAGCATCCCAACATCACGTTGATGGCGTACTCCGAGGTCACTGAAGTGTCCGGCTACGTCGGCAACTTCAAGGTCAAGGTGCGCAAGAAGGCACGCTATGTCGACACCGACAAGTGCACCGGCTGCGCCGCCTGCACCGAGGCCTGCGTCGTGCAGAAGGTCAAGAGCGAGTTCGACGTCGGTCTCGGCTACCGCCCGGCGATCTACATCCCGTTCCCGCAGGCGGTGCCGCTCAAGGCGACGATCGACCCCGCCAAGTGCCTGACGCTCTCCAAGGGCAAGTGCGCGAAGCAATCGTGCGTGTCGGCCTGCGGTCCCGGGGCGATCGACTTCGGGCAGCAGGACGAGCAGGTCGAGCTCGACGTCGGCGCCATCATCATGGCGACCGGCTTCGAGCTCTTCGACTGCGAGCGCGAGGCGCGGTACGGCTACGGCAGGCTGGCCAACGTGATCACCAGCCTCGAGTTCGAGCGCCTTTCGAACGCCTCCGGCCCGACCGGCGGCCACATCGTGATGAAGAACGGCGAGGCGCCGAAGTCTGTCGCCATCTTGCACTGCGTCGGCAGTCGCGACGAGAACTACCAGGAGTTCTGCTCGCGCGTGTGCTGCATGTACTCGCTCAAGTTCGCGCACCTCATCAAGGAGCACTTGCCCGAGACCGAGGTCTACGAGCTATACATCGACATGCGCGCGTACGGCAAGGGCTATGAGGAGTTCTACAAGCGTCTCATGGATGAAGGCGTCCACTTCATCCGTGGCCGTGCCGCCGAGGTCAGCGATGTCGCGCTCGCGCCGGAAGAAGAGGGCCGGCTGGTCGTCAAGGCCGAAGACACGCTGCTCGGCATCATGCGAAGGCTCCCGGTCGATATGGTCATCCTTTCCGCCGGCCTCAGCCCGCGTAGGGACGCCAAGGAGGTCGCGCAGACGTTCGGCTTCGGCTGCAGCGCCAACGGCTTCTACCTCGAGCGCCATCCCAAGCTCGAGCCGGCGAGCACCATGACCGACGGCGTCTTCCTCGCCGGCGCCTGCCAGTACCCGAAGGACATCCCCGACGCGGTCGCCCAGGCGGGCGCCGCGGCGGCCGGCGCGCTGACGTTCGTCAACAACCCGACCGTCAAAGTCGAGCCGACGATCTCCTACATCGACCCCGAGAAGTGCTCGGGCTGTCATATCTGCGTCGGCCTCTGCCCGCACGCGGCGATCCAGTTCAACGCCGAGAAGGAGGTCGCCGAGGTGATCGAGGCCGCCTGCAAGGGCTGCGGCGTGTGCGTCGCCGCCTGCGGCTCCAACGTGCCGCAACAGCGCGGCTACCTCGACAAGCAGATCTTCGCCGAGATCGAAGGGGCGTTGGCCCTCTAGGCCGCGCGACCGAAGGAGACGAGAGTGAGTACAGACTTCGAACCACGGATCATCGGGTTCCTCTGTCGGTGGTGCAGCTACAACGGCGCCGACCTCGCCGGCACCTCGCGCATGAAGTACCTGCCGAACATGGTGCCGATCAGGACCAACTGCTCCGGCAGAGTCGACCCGACCCATGTGTTGAAGGCGCTCGCCGACGGCGCCGACGGCGTGCTCATCGCCGGTTGCCATCCCGGCGACTGCCACTACATAAACGGCAACTACCGCACCGCCGGCCGCTATCCGCTGATGGAGAAGCTGCTCGAACAGCTCGGTCTCGAACACGGGCGCGTGCGCCTCGAGTGGATCTCGGCGGCCGAGGGCGACAAGTTCGCCAAGACGGTGACGGAGTTCACCGAGCAGATCCGCGCCCTCGGACCACTCGACTGGGGCAAGCAGTTCGAGGCTGAGGAGGCGAAGACGGCATGAGTAAGCCAAAGCTTGCACTGTACTGGGCGGCGAGCTGCGGGGGCTGCGAGATCGCAGTCCTCGAGATCAAGGAGAAGATCCTCGATGTCGCCGCCGCCTTCGACATCGTCTTCTGGCCGGTCGCCCTCGACTTCAAGTACAAGGACGTCGAGACGATGGCCGACAAATCGATCGACGTCTGCCTCTTCAACGGCGCCATCCGCAACAGCGAGAACGAGTACGTCGCCAAGTTGCTGCGCGACAAGTCGAAGATCATGGTCGCCTTCGGCGCGTGCGCGACGATGGGCGGCATCCCTGGCCTGGCGAACCTGTCCAACCGCGAGGAGCTCTTCGACCTTGTCTATCGCGACCAGCCGTCGCTCGACAACGCGGACGGGGTGCGGCCGCAGCTCAAGACCGAGGTCGCCGAAGGCGAGCTCGGTCTGCCGGAGATCTACGACACGGTCAGAACGCTCGACCAGACCGTCGACGTGGACTACTACGTGCCCGGCTGTGCTCCCGAGGCCGAACAGATCTGGGGCGTCATCACGGCCGTGATCGAGGCGCTCAAAACCGGCGTGCTGCCGCCCAAGGGGGCGAAGCTCGGCGTCAACCCCAAGACCTGCTGCGACGAGTGCAAGAAGGTCAAGGAAGAGAAGAAGATCAAGGCCTTCCGGCGACCATGGGAGTTCATCCCCGACCCCGAGAAGTGCCTGCTCGAGCAGGGTCTCATCTGCATGGGCCCGGCGACGGTCGCCGGCTGCGGGGCGCGCTGCACGACGGCGAACATGCCGTGTCGCGGCTGCTACGGGCCACCGGCCGACGTGCTCGACCAGGGCGCCAAGATGCTCAGCACGGTGGCGTCGATCATCGACGCACCCACGCCTGAGGAGATCGCCGAGATCGCTGCCACCGTGCCCGATCCGGTCGGCACCTTCTACCGCTTCGGTCTCGCCAGTTCGCTGCTCAGGAGGGCGAGGATCTAAATGAGAAAAGTCAGCATCGATCCAATCACCAGGCTCGAAGGTCACGGCAAGATCGAGATCTTCGTCAACGACGCCGGCGAAGTCGCCAACGTCTACTTCCAGGTACCCGAGCTGCGCGGCTTCGAGCGCTTCTGCGTCGGCCGTCCAGTGGAGGAGCTGGCGCGGATCACGCCGCGCATCTGTGGGGTCTGTCCCGAAGCGCACCACATGGCATCGACCAAGGCGATCGACGGCGTGTTCGGGGTCGAGCCCACGCCGACCGGCCGCATGCTGCGTGAGCTGCTCTACAGCGCGTTCTTCGCCGGCGACCACACGACGCACTTCTTCGTGCTCTCCGGCCCCGACTTTGTCGTCGGTCCTACCGCCGATCCGGCCGAGCGCAACATTCTCGGCGTGATCGCCAAGGTCGGCATGGAGATCGGCGGCGCCGTCATCAAGATGCGCGCCGAGGCCAACGAGCTCGTCTCGCTCATCGGCGGCAAGGCGATCCATCCGGTCTGCGGTTTGCCCGGCGGCGTCAGCAAGCCGCTGAGCGCCGAGGAGCGCGACCGCGCCGTCGAGATCGCCAAGGGCCAGGTCGAGTTCGCCAAGGTGGCCCTGCAGATCTTCGACGATGTCGTGCTCGCCAACGCCGACTACGTCGACCTCATCAAGAGCGACGCGTTCACTCACGAGACGTACTACATGGGCACCGTCGACGAGAGCAACAAGGTGAACTTCTACGACGGCAAGATCCGTGTGGTCGACCCGGCCGGCAAGGAGTTCCTCAAGTTCGAGGCCAAGGACTACCTCAGCCATCTGGCCGAGCACGTCGAGCCTTACAGCTACCTCGTCTACCCGTATCTCAAGGGCGTCGGCTGGAAGGGCTTCGTCGACGGCAAAGACTCGGGCGTGTACCGGGCCTCGCCGCTGTCGCGCCTGAACGCTGCCGACGGCATGGCGACGCCGCTTGCCCAGGCCGAGTACGAGCGCATGTACGCGACGCTCGGCGGCAAGCCGGTGCACGCCACGCTGGCGACGCACTGGGCGCGCCTGGTCGAGCTCATGTACGCGGCCGAGCGCACGCTCGACCTGGCGCAGGACCCCGAGATCGTCAATCCCGACGTGCGCAACATCCCGACCGGCATCGTCGGTGAGGGCGTCGGCTGCGTCGAGGCGCCGCGGGGCACGCTGTACCACCACTACAAGACTGACGACAAGGGCATCGTGACGCATGTGAACCTGATCGTCGGCACGACCAACAACAACGCCGCCATCTCGATGTCGCTGAAGAAGGCGGCGATGGGCCTGATCAAGGGCGGTACGGAGATCAGCGAAGGCACGCTCAACATGATCGAGATGGCGTTCCGCGCCTACGACCCTTGCTTCGGCTGCGCCACGCACACCTTGCCGGGCGAGATGCCGCTCGAGGTCACGGTCAAGAGCGAGCGTACCCGCGAGGTCATCACAAGCGTGAAGCGGTTCATGTAGCGATGAGCCGAACCCTCGTCCTCGGCATGGGCAACCCGATCCTGTCTGACGACGGACTCGGGTTGCACGTCGCCCGCGAGTTGCGGGCGACGCCCATGCCGGACGGCGTGGAGGTGCAAGAGAGCGAAGTCGCCGGGCTTCGCTTGCTCGAGCTTGTGCGCGGATTCACCAAAGTCGTTATTATTGACGCGCTCAAGAGCGGCCGGCAGCCCGGCGAGATCGTCCGGCTCGAAGGCAAGGACTTCAAGGGCGGCCACCGCTACGGCTCGGCGCATTCGATCGGGCTCGACACGGCGCTCGAGCTCGGTCACAGGTTGGGCTTCGAGATGCCGGAGGAGGTCGTCGTGTACGCCGTGGAGGCGGTTGATGTGGAGACTTTCGGCGAGCAACTCTCTCCGCCGGTGGCCGCCGCCGCGGAGTGCGTGCTCGAGATGATCCGCGCCGAGCTCGGCATCGCCGACAACTGATGTCGCGGGCCACCATCGTCCTCATATCGACGCACGGTGTCGTCACCCTGCGCAACACGCTGCACAGTCTCTGGGAGACCGCGGCCGATGGGTACGACCTCATCGTTCTGGCGCGCCATCGCCAGGAGGACGTCGCCACTTACCTCACGCGCCAGTATCTGCGCGGTCGCATCGCCGGGTTCGGCTTCGACGCGGCCGGGCCGCGCGAGGGTCACTGCGGGCTCGACCGCGCCTTCCCGTTTCTGAGCGGAGAGTACCTGTTCCGGCTCGACGACGACCTCGCCTTCGAACCGGAATGGCTCGACAAGTCGATCGCCGCGCTGGACGCGCACCCGGAGATCGGCTGCCTCGCGCTCGTGCGCATCAGTGAGCAGCGTCGGCGCGGCCGGCCGCCCAAGCCGCGGCTCGAACCCGAGGTCGTCGATGAGATCAGCATGCGTTGCTTTGCCACTCGTCGTGCGCTCGTCGAGCGCCACCAGCGCGAGCTCATGGGCGAGTGCGTTCCCGGGTCGTGCATGTTCCAGACCAGCCTCAAGCAGAGCGGCGCAACGCTGGCCTATCTTGCCGGCCTGGTGAAGCCCTCGCAGGTCGCCGACCGGGTGATCATCGAAGGCGGCATCGAGCTGGAGGCCGACCTGCCGTTCCACGGTGGCGCCACCGGCGCCATCCAGCGCATCGAGCAGGCATACCAGCTCGGCGACGATGCGCTCATGACCTGCATGTCGTGCGGCAACAACGAGCTCGAAGTCCTCGCCGCCAAGATCGAGTTCTGCTCGCAGCATCAGGCGGCGATAGGGTATACGTACACCCTGCGATGCGAGGAGTGCCACGAACTGCACTACGAGGAGGACCTTCAGTTCCGCTGCGCGCAGTGACGCGGGGCTCACGACGAGGGGACCGGCATGACCCGCGTGGCTGAGGAGCTGCGCGTCGCCGGGGTCGTGCAGGGGGTCGGCTTCCGGCCGTTCGTGTACGGGCTGGCGCAGCGCCTCGGTCTCAGCGGGTGGGTGCGCAACACGTCGGCCGGCGTGGAGATCCACATCGAAGGCGCGGCGATCGCCGTCGCCGCCTTCTGCGAGTCGCTGCCGCGCGAGCTGCCGCCGCGGGCGACGATCGTACGGTATGAGAGGGCGTCGGCGCCGCCGACGGGCACCCTCTCGTTCGCGATCCTCGAGAGCGTCGCCGACCCCGCCGCCTATCAACTCGTCTCGCCCGACATCGCGATCTGTGACGACTGCCGGCGGGAGCTGCTCGACGCGCGCGACCGGCGGTATCGCTACGCGTTCACGAACTGCACCAACTGCGGTCCGCGGTTCACGATCATCGAGGCACTGCCCTACGACCGCGAGCGCACGACGATGCGCCGATTCACGCTTTGCCCGGACTGTCGGCGCGAGTACGAAGATCCGGCCGACCGCCGATTTCATGCCGAGCCCAACGCCTGCCCGGTGTGCGGGCCGCGACTGGAGCTGGTCGGGCGCGGCGCCGGCGGCGAGCCGGTGGCCGGGCCTCATGACGCGGGAGGCGGCGAGGCAGGCAGCGCGCGTGACGAGGCTGGCGACGCGAGCGTCGCCGGGGACGTGATCGAGCGCGCGGCCGCACTGTTGCGGGGCGGCGCGATCCTTGCCGTCAAGGGGCTCGGCGGCTTTCATCTCGCCTGCGACGCGACCGATGAGGCCGCCGTTTGCGAGCTGAAAGCTCGCAAAGGACGGCCGCACAAGCCGCTTGCCGTGATGTTCGCGGACCTGCGGCAGGCGCGCCGCGAGTGCGTGATCGATGACGTCGAGGCGCGCCTGCTCGAATCACCGGAGCACCCGATCGTGCTGGTCGGGTGGCGCGCCGGCGCCGAGCAGCCGCCCGGCAGGGTCGTCGCCGAGGTCGCCCCCAACCAGCGTTACCTCGGCGTGATGCTTCCCTACACGCCGCTGCACCTGCTGCTCACGCGAGCCGCGGGCCGGCCGCTGGTGATGACCAGCGGTAACCTTGCCGAAGAGCCGATCGTCAAGGGTTGGGAGGAGGTCGACCGGTTGGCGCACATCCCCGACTGGTACCTCGTGCACGATCGCGAGATCGCCGCCCGTTACGACGACTCCGTGGCGCTCGTGCGCGGCGGCAAGCCGCGGCTGCTGCGCCGGTCGCGCGGCTACGCACCGTTCCCGGTGCGCTTGCCGCGCCCGCTGCCGCAGATCCTCGCCTGCGGCGCCGAGCTCAAGAACAGCTTCTGCCTCACGCGCGACGACAACGCCTTCGTGAGCCAGCACATCGGCGATCTCGAGAACGTCGAGACGCTCGAGCACTTCGAGAGCAGCATCGAACTCTACAAGCGCCTCTTTCGGCTCGAACCCGAAGCGATCGCCCATGACCTGCATCCGGAGTACCTGGCGACCAAGTACGCGCTCGAGCAGCCGCTCGAGCGCATCGGCGTGCAGCACCACCACGCGCACATCGCCGCCTGCATGGTCGAGAACGGGCGCTCCGAGCCCGTGATCGGCGTGAGCATGGACGGCCTCGGTTACGGCACCGACGGCGCCTTGTGGGGCGGCGAGTTCCTCGTCTGCGATCTGCTCGGCTTCGAGCGCGCCGCACATCTTGAGTACCTGCCGCTGCCGGGCGGGGCGCTGGCGATCCAGCGCCCCGCCCGTACGGCCCTCGGCTGGGCGCAGGCGCTGCTCGGCGACGACGGCGGCGACCGGGCGGCGCGACTGCTCGCCGGCATGCTCGGCGAGCAGGAGATCGCCGCCGTCGCCCAGCAAGTCGCCGCCGGCGTCAACGCGCCGCTCACGTCGAGCGCCGGCCGCCTGTTCGACGCGGTCTCGGCGCTCGCCGGGGTTCGCGGCGAGGTGACCTATGAGGGTCAGGCTGCGATCGAGCTCGAGATGCTCTCGCGGGCCGGCGGCGAGCCGTATCCGTTCCAGATACGCGGGGGGGTGCTCGCCGTGCAGCGGTCGGCGCCCGCCGAGATCGGCCTGGCGCCGCTCTTCGCCGCCGTGCTCGACGACCTCGAGGCGGGGCGCGAGCCCGGCTTCGTCGGCTCGCGCCTCCACGCCACCGTCGCGGCGATGACGGTCGCCGTGTGCCGCAGGCTGCGCGACGCGGGCGCTCCGCCGGTAGTCGCGCTCTCCGGCGGCGTCTTCCAGAACCGCCTGCTCAGCGATGTCTGCGAGGTGGCGCTCGCGGGGGACGGTTTCACGGTGCTCAGCCACAGCCTGGTCCCGCCCAACGACGGCGGCCTCGCGTTGGGGCAGGCCGCCGTCGCGGGCTATACTCTTCTGAGGAATCGCGGCCAACTGGACTGAGAGCGGGTCTCCTGCATGTGCCTTGCCATCCCCATGCGCATCACCGCCATCGACGGCGCTCTGGCGACGATCGTCGCCGAGGGTCTCGAGCAGCACGCCAGTCTGGCGCTCGTGCCCGAGGCTGCCGTCGGCGACCATGTGCTGGTGCACGCCGGCTACGCGATCACCGTGCTTGATGCCGAGGAGGCGGAGGAGCGCATGAAGCTCTTCGTCGAACTCGGCGAGTTCGAAGCCGGCGAACGCGACGGGCTCGACTAGGCTCGCGGTCACTATGACCAGACTTCCACGCCAATGACCTCCGCCCGCATCCCCGCTCTGATCAGCGAGCTACGTCGCGAGTCGCGCGACGGTCTCGTGTACATGGAGGTCTGCGGCACGCACACGATGGCGATCTCGCGCGCCGGCCTGCGGCAGCTGCTGCCGGCCGGCATCAAGCTGGTCTCCGGGCCCGGCTGCCCGGTGTGCGTCACGTCGACCGCCGACCTCGACAGGGTCGTCGCGCTGGCTCGCCGACCGGAGGTGACGCTCACGACCTTCGGCGATCTCGTGCGCGTGCCGGCATCGCGCACGACCCTGGCCGCCGAGCGCGCCGCCGGCGTCGACGTGCGCGTGGTCTACTCGCCGCTCGATGCCGTCAATCTCGCTCAGGCTGAGCCGGAACGCGAGGTCGTCTTCGCCGGCATCGGTTTTGAGACCACGGCGCCGGTCGTCGCCGCCGCCGTGCTCGAGGCGCGCGCCCGCGGCGTCGCGAACTTCAGTGTCTTGAGCCTGCACAAGACGATGCCGCTGCCACTGCGCGCGCTGCTCGATCTCGGCGAGACGCCGATCAGCGGGTTCATCCTGCCGGGGCACGTGAGCGTCGTCACCGGCACGGCGTGCTACGAGTTTCTCGCCAGCGAGTACGCAGTCGGCGGAGTAATCGCCGGTTTCGAGCCCGATGACGTGCTCGAGGCGCTCGTGATGTTGGTGCGCCAGACGGCGCCGGCGATCGAGATCGGCTACCGGCGCGCCGTCCGTGCTGAGGGTAACGTCGTCGCGCAGCGGCTCATGGCGACGGTGTTTGCGCCGAGCGACGCCGACTGGCGCGGTCTCGGTGTGATTCCCGGCTCCGGGCTGGCGCTCGCAAATCAATACCGCGAGTCGGCCGCCGAGGAGCGCTTCACGATCGAGATCGAGGAGCCGGTCGAACCCAAGGGCTGCGCCTGCGGCGAGGTGCTGCGCGGTGTGCTCGACCCGGCCGACTGCGCGCTCTTCGGGTCCCGCTGCACGCCGGCGGACCCGGTGGGGCCGTGCATGGTCTCGAGCGAGGGCTCGTGCGCGGCGCGCCACCGCTACCGCGACGTGGACGGTGTGGTGTGACCGCCGCCGACCGCATCCTCCTCGGCCACGGCAGCGGCGGCAAGCTCTACCGCGACCTCGTGCGCGACGTCTTCGTCGCGGCGTTCGCCAACCCCGTGCTCGACCGCCTCGACGACGCTGCGTCGCTGGCGACCTCGGGGCGCATCGCTTTGACGACGGACAGTCATGTCGTGCAGCCGTGGCGTTTCGCCGGTGGCGACATCGGCCTGCTGGCGGTCGCCGGAACGGTCAACGATCTGGCGACGGCGGCGGCGCGGCCGCTGGCGCTCGCCGCCGCCTTCATCATTGAAGAGGGCTTCTTCATGGACGATCTGCGCGCCATCTGCGCCAGCATGGCGCGCACCGCCGCCGAAGCCGGCGTGGCGATCGTCACCGGCGACACCAAGGTGGTCGAGCGCGGCGCCGCCGACGGCATCTTCATCACCACCACTGGCGTCGGCGAGATCGTCGTCGATCACGAGCTCGGCGCGCAGTCGGTGCGCGACGACGACGCCGTGATCCTCTCCGGCAGCATCGGCGATCACGCGATGGCGGTGCTCGCGGCGCGCGACGAGTTCCACTTCACGACGACGGTGGAGAGCGACTGCGCGCCGCTGTGGGGCCTCGCCGAGGCCGCCATCGCAGCCGCGCGCGACACCGCGCCCGCCGCCGCCGCGCGCGATACCGCGCCTGCCTCTGCCGCCGCCCTGCGCTTCCTCCGCGACCCCACCCGCGGCGGTCTCACGACCGTGCTCGCCGAGCTGGCCGAGAGTGCCGCGCTCGGCGTCGAGATCGAGGAGCGGGCGATCCCGGTGTCGGCTGCCGTGCGCTCGATCTGCGATTTGCTCGGCTACGAGCCGCTGTCGCTCGCCAACGAGGGGAAGATGGTGTTCGTCGTCGCGCCGGAGAAGGCCGATGCGGTCGTCGCCGCCCTGCGCGCACACCCGCTGGGGCGGCATGCCGCCCGCATCGGCGCGATCACGGCGGCGCATCCCGGCCGCGTCGCCTTGCGCACCGTGCTCGGCACGCGCCGCGTGCTCGACATGCCGGTGGGGGAGCTGCTGCCGCGCATCTGCTGAGGGAAGGTGGAGCCCGGTCGCGGATTCGAACCGCGGACCCCCTCCTTACCATGGAGGTGCTCTGCCAGCTGAGCTAACCGGGCGTGCTGGTGGGGGAGCTAGGATTTGAACCTAGGTAGGCTGCGCCAACGGATTTACAGTCCGCCCCCTTTAGCCACTCGGGCACTCCCCCAGGAGCGAGGCTAAATGCTAGTCGAAAGGCGGCGCGCATTCAACCCCACTCAACCTCGAATTGAGCGTGAAACGGCCCTCTGGTATCATTCTTTGCCTGCCGGTGGCGGCGTAGCTCAGCTGGTCAGAGCAGCGGAATCATAATCCGCGTGTCGTAGGTTCGAGTCCTACCGCCGCTACCATTCCCGCCCGCCTTACGGTCCGCGAGCCGCGACTTGGTTAGATCACTGTGCGCGGGGCGCTTACGGCCTATCCGGACGCCCGCTCGGTAGTAGCCGGGCGCCTGCTTGAGTTGACGGCGGGCCAGCAGTGATTGGGCTACGAGAAACGCACGATGACGTAGGCGGTCACGCCTACGCCGAGAAGCACACCGGCGACAGCCAGTCCTGCGGGCCTATGCCTCATCGTCGCATAGCGCCAGCCGACGCCGGACAAGACGATGCCCGATACGCCGAGGATGGTCACGACAGTGGCGACCGACCTGTCGTAGTACACAAGCAAAAGACCCGCCAGCCCGCAGGCAAAGCCCAGAACGGCCATAAGGGGAATGCGCCTCTGGTGAGACTCCTCTACCTGCCAGGGCGTAAGGTCTCGAGACGCTTCCGGGTGGATATCCTCCGGAAAGCAGACCCGACCGCGATAGCTCATGCACAGCCCTCCCAGCTGGCTGAGCTAACGATACTCCGCAACCAAAAGGTGTGTCGATGAATGCCCTCGCCGCCGACTTGGCCCGCGCCCTTGACCCGGTGGCATGGGCGCGCCGCGGCAAGGGTGACAATGCGACGGGGCCGCCACCCGGGAAGGTGACGGCCCCCCGTGTGCTACGCCGACGCGGAAACGTCAGTGCTCAGGTGTCCAGGTTGTCCCCCTCGTCGCCGAGCACCCAACGCAGCGCCGACAGCTTGCCGTTGAGCATCCCCCAATCGAAGTCACTCATCGGGCCGAGCGATTCCTTGCCGTATTTCGTCTCGAGCTCTTCGTACTTCGCCATGATCGTCGGCAGGGAGTCGGCCTCGGTCTTCTCGTGGTCCACGGTCTTGCTCCGGTCGTACCAGACGCGGTCGTACATTTCATTCTCAGCGGCACGGATCTCGGAGGGTTCGCGCATGTCCGGCTCGGCGCTCATGGTGCCCCCTTAGTCGATGCCCCGGTGCCTGAGTAGCAGACGTCACTCCGCCTTGCCTGAGTCGAACTCCCCACACCATGTGTTCGCGCTCGCCGCGCCGCTACTGCTTCACAAAGACGTTCTCGTGGGTCTCCCTGATGTCGACCAGCGTCCCTCCCGTGTACTGGTAGGGAAGAACGATCGAGGGGTTCTTGTCGACGCCGAGATCGTTCGTCAGCGTCACCGTGTCGCCCTGCCAGACCCAGTGCCCCTCGAAGCCAAGGGGTATCCAGGGGCCGGTGAGCCCGTGCTTTAGATAGGTCTGGAACGTGCCCGTGGCGTCGACGACGAGCTTCTGGTCGCGGCGGTAGTTGATGTACACGCCGGCGACGTCGGCGGCATGCGGCTTCGCCGTGCCGCATGCCGCCAGACTGGTTAGTGCGAGCGCGATGATCACAATCGCCGCGAGCACGACGACCAGCATTCTCCGTTTTGGTTTCACCCAACGACTGTACTCGCCACGACGTAGTCCGCGTCCGTGCGAGTCGAGACGAAACGAGGGGGCGGGGCGACCAGAGGTCGCCCCGCCCCCTCGTTGTTCTCTTCTCAGACTTGCGGGCCGTGCCAGCTCGCCGTGCCGCCGGCAGTTTCGCCGCCGTCCATGACGATGATCGAGCCGGTGAAGTAGGCGGCCTCGTCGGAGGCGAGGAAGGCGAAGAGCGCGGCGAACTCGGCGGTGGTGGCGTGGCGCTGCAGCGGGATGCGCGCGTTGACCTCAGCCATCATCTCGGGCGTGTACTCGGCCTCCTGCATCGGGGTGAGCACGTAACCCGGGCAGATGGCGTTGACGCGCACCTTGGGCGCCCACTCGAGGGCGAAGGTGCGCGTGAGCTCGATCACGCCGGCCTTGGTGGCGTTGTAGTCGGCGTAGTAGGGATGGCCGACGAGGCCGTTGGTCGACGCCACATTGAGGATGACGCCGCCCTTGTCGGCGAGGAGCATGCCGCGGGCGGCGGCCTGGGCGACGTTGAAGACGCCGGTCAGGTTGGTCGCCAGCACTCGCTGCCACTGGCCGGGGGCGATGTCGATGGCGGCGTTGCGGAAGCTGATGCCGGCGTTGTTGACGACGATGTCGACCGCGCCGATGTCCTTGAAGGCGCGGTCGACCTGATCGCCGTCGCTGACGTCGACGACGAGCACGCCGTCGCCGGGGACGATGTCGAAGATGAACACCTCGGCGCCCTCGGCGCGGAAACGCTCGACCGTCGCCGCACCGATGCCGCTGGCGCCGCCGGTGACGATCGCCCGTCTGTTTTGGAGACGCTTCATGGCGGCGATTCTAGCAGGTGATGTGGGGCGCTGGTAGCATGGCGGCGGACCGGGGGCGACGGGAGGCGGACGGAGATGGCAGACGAGGCTGTGGGCGAGCACACGACGACGATCGGCGTGATCTCCGACACGCACGGGTATCTCGGCGACGACGCCGTGGAGCTCTTCGCCGGCGTCGACGCGATCATCCACGCCGGCGACGTCGGCGCGATCAGCGTGCTCGAACGTCTCACGCAGATCGCGCCGGTCATCGCGGTCGTCGGCAACATCGATATCGACGGGCCGGCGCACTACCTGCCGAAAGAGGTCTTCACGAAGGTCGCCGGCATCTGGGTGCTCGTCGGCCACCAGGCGCACGAGTTGAAGGGTCTCTACGACCCCGCGGAAGACGGCATCCAGCTCGTCGTCACCGGGCACACGCACCGCGCCAAATCGGAGGTCGTCGACGGCGTGCTCTACCTCAACCCGGGCTCGGCGGGGGCGCCACGCTTCGGCTTGCCGCGCTCCGTGGCGCTGGTGACCGTGGCCGCTGGCAAGCTCGCCGCGCGGATCGTGCCGCTGGCCTAGAGAAGGTGGTCGGGGTGGGCGGATTTGAACCGCCGACCTCTCGGTCCCGAACCGAGCGCTCTACCAAGCTGAGCCACACCCCGACGGAGGTGCGATTCTACACGATTGCGCGGCGGAGCGTCGAGCGCGGCGCCCGCCGCCGTCGCGCCGCGCTCAGTGCCCGGAGTGCCGGCGGCCGCCGGGTCCCGTCGCGACTGAGCGGCCGAGCGCGGCGAGCAGTCCGGAGATGCTCTGCTGTGTCGCCTCCACCGTCTCATGGGTCGCCGCCTTGTCCGGGTAGATCTCGTACTTCTCGCGGTACTCGGGTGGCGTGAGGTTCGGCATCACGACGTTGGCGCCGCGTTGCAGCCCGTGCACGCGGCCGTCCGACTTGTTGACCGTCGCCAAGGCGGTCGTCGCCGGGAGATTGGCGTCGGGACGGACGAGGCGCGTGAGCGCCAGCACCTTACAGGTCATCGTCTCGGTGTTGGGTACCTGGTCAGTTGCCGTCGCGCCCGACTCGGACACCGCACCCGCGGCGAGCTGTCCGAGCGGCGTCGCCGGGTGCGGCAGGTATGGTCCGATGCCGATCATGTCCATGTCCATGCCGCGGAAGAGCTCGATGTCGTCGGCGAGCGTCTCGTGACCCTGGCCGGGGATGCCCACCATGACTCCCGTACCGGCCTCGTAGCCAAGCTCCTGCAGCCGCTTGATGATCGCCACGCGGTCGGAGACGCGCCCGGGCAGGTCGGGGTGGATGCGGCGATAGAGATCGGCATCGGAGGTCTCGAAGCGGAGCAGGTAGCGGTCGGCGCCGGCCGCGCGCCAAGCTGCCAGGTCCGCTTCGGGGCGCTCGCCGAGGCTGAGGGTGACGACGAGCGCTGTGTCGTGCTTGATGCTGTGGATGACGCGCGCCAGCCAGTCGGTCTCGATGCCGTAGTCCTCGCCGGACTGCATCACGACGGTGCCGTAGCCGAAGTCGTGCGCCTGGCGTGCGCAGGCGAGGATCTCATCCTCACCCATGCGGTAGCGCTCGACGCCGTGGTTCGGTGCGCGGATGCCGCAGTAGGTACATCCGCGCACGCAGTAGTTGGAGATCTCGATCAGGCCGCGGAGGTGCACGCCGTCGCCGACGAAGCGGCGACGCGTGTCGTCCGCGGCCCGCCACAGATCGTCGAGCCGCGCCGGGTCGTCCTCGCGCAGCCACGCGAGGACCTCGGCGCGGCTCAGGCCGAGCTTGGGGCTGTGCGCTGTGGTGGGCTCGCCGTCCGCGTCGGCGCCGCGGATTCGACCGTGCACCGTCGGCGAAGTGTCACTCCTGTTATGGTCGCCCCGGCTCACAGGTCGTCGACCGGGCCGTCGCTGACGAGCTCCGCGAGGGCGGCCGCCGGCGCCGGCGGCGCGGCCGCCCTGATGGGCGCCGCGGCGCGCACCTCGCACACCGCCTCGAGCGCCGCCGGGAACGGCTGTAAGGCGCGCTCGAAGATGCCGAGACTATAGGCGATGATCAGGCCGTAGTTGCTGATCGGCACGCCGGCCCGCTTGCAGCGCAAGATGCGCGATAGCATCGCCCGCCGGTTGGCGGTGCACGCGCCGCAGTGGATGACCAGGGCGTAGCCGCTTGGGTCATCAGGGAAGTCGTGCCCTTGCACGTGCTCGAACTCGAGCTTGCCGCCGACGTACTGCGTGAGCCAACGCGGGATCTTGACGCGGCCGATGTCCTCGCCGATGGGGTGGTGGCTGCAGTGCTCGGCGATGAGGATGCGGTCGCCCGACTTGAGTCGGTCGACCGCGAGCGTGCCCTCGACCTGCGCGACGAGGTCGCCCTTGAAGCGCGCGAAGAGGATCGAGAACGAGGTCATCGGCACCGCCGGCGGCGTGTCGGCGGCGACTTTGAGAAAGGCTTGTGAGTCGGTGACCACGAGCCGCGGCGGCCGGTCGAGGCGCGCCAGCGCCGTCTTGAGCTCGCGTTCCTTGACCACGAGCGCCATCGCGTCCGAGTCCATGAGGTCGCGGATGGCCTGGACCTGCGGCAGGATCAGCCGGCCGCGCGGCGCCTCCTTGTCGATCGGCACGACGAGCACGGCGAGCTCGCCGGGGCCGACGAGATCGCCGAGGATGGTCGGGTTGTCGACGAAATCCGGCGGAGCCGCCTCGAGCAACGCCTCGCGGAAGTCGAGGATGCCGCGTCCCTCGCTGGCCGCTGTGAGCACCGGCGCGATCTTGAAGTCGACGAGCCGTGGCAC
>PKYG01000098.1:0-4711 GCA_003132585.1 Actinomycetota bacterium | reverse complement strand
ACGCCGAGGTCGGTGCGTTCGAAGACCTGCATCGTACGCTTGGCGCGCAGCTCGCCGAGGGCGCCGACGTCGTCGATGCCGGCGGTGTCGATGAAGAGCACAGGGCCGAGCGGCAGCAGCTCCATCGGCTTCTCGACCGGGTCGGTGGTGGTGCCGGCGTGGTCGGAGACGATCGACACGTCCTGGCGCGTGATCGCATTGAGCAGGCTCGACTTGCCGACGTTGCGGCGGCCGAAGAGGCCGATGTGCAGGCGCAAGCCGCGCGGCGTGTCGGTCAGGCCCATGGCCTGCTCTCGCTCACGCTACTCCTCCGTGCCGCGGCCGGGTAGTTGCGGCGATCCGAGGCGACAGACGGCTTCGGCGCTGAGCAGTTCGTCGAACTGCTCAGCGCTCAAGACGCCTTCGGCGACGGCCGTGTCGCGCACGGAGCGCCCGCTGTCGCGCGCCCTGCGGACGACCTCGCAGGCGGCGTCGTAGCCGATCTCCGGCACGAGTGCCGTGGCGACCGCGCTCGAGGCCTCGACGTGGGCGCGGCAGCGCTCCTCGTCGGCCTCGATGCCCTCGACGCAGTGGCGGCGCAGCGTCTCGCAACCGCGCGCGAGGAACGCCAGGCTGTCCAGCAGGCAGGCGGCGATCAGCGGTAGGAACGGGTTGAGCTCGAGACTGCCGGCCGCGACGGCGACGGCGATCGTCGAGTCGTGACCCATCACGAGCATCGCCACCTGGCTCACGGCCTCGGGGATGACCGGGTTGACCTTGCCGGGCATGATCGACGATCCGGCCTGCCGCTTCGGCAGCCGGATCTCGCCGAGCCCTGCCTCGGGACCCGACGAGAGCAGACGGAGGTCGGAGCAGATCTTGAGCAGCGAGGCGGCGCAGGCCTTGAGGATGCCGGAGACCTCGACGAACACGTCGGCGTTCTGCGTCGCCTCGGTGAGGTTCTCGGCGCGCGCGAAGCCGATGCCCGTGAGCTCGCGTAGCTCGTCGACGACGCGGAAGATGTACTGGCGCGGCGCGGCGAAACCGGTGCCGATCGCCGTGCCGCCGAGGTTGACGACACGCAGCCGCTCCTCACACTTGTAGATGCGCCAACGGTCGCGGCTGAGCGCCTCGGCGTAGGCTCCCATCTCGCGTCCGAGCGTCGTCAACACCGCGTCCTGATACTGAGTGCGACCGACCTTGACGACGTGGGCGAACTCCTTCTCCTTGGCCTGGAAGGCCTCCTGAAGCGCGAGCACCTGAGCCTCGAGGTCGTGCAGCAGGCCGATCGCGGCGAGCCGCAGGGCCGTGGGGAAGGTGTCGTTGGTGGACTGGTGCAGGTTGATGTCGTCGAGGGGCGAGACGCGCGCGTAGGCGCCGTGCGGCTCGCCGAGGATCTCCAGGGCGCGGTTGGCGAGCACCTCATTGACGTTCATGTTGGCGCTTGTGCCGGCGCCGCCCTGCAGGCGGTCGACGACGATGTGCTCGCTGAGCCGGCCGTCGGCGAGCTCGCCGCAGGCGCGCTCGATCGCCTCGGCCTTGGCGTCGTCGCCCTGCCAGGCGCCGAGGCCCCGGTTCGTGCGCGCGCAAGCGAGCTTGACGGTGCCGAAGGCGCGGATCAGCTTCTCGTGGATCGGGTGCCCGCTCAGCTGGAAGTTCTCCAGTGCTTGCTGCGTGTGCACACCGTGCAGCGCCTCGACGGGCACGGCGACCTCGCCGATCAGGTCGTGCTCGATGCGGTACTCTTGCGTCATCGCGGGTCGGTCTCCGAGTGGTCGAACACCATCGTCTGCACGGCGACGGCGTTCTTCAGCCGCTCGGTCACGTGCACGCCGATGATCATGTGCTTGCTCTGCATCGTACGTCGTTTCGTCTCAATCGTCGCCGGCCGGAGTGAACGTCACACGAGGACGTCGCGTTCGCCGCCGCGCACTTTGGCAAGCATGTCCTCCGTCGCCCGGCGTTCGCTCTCGCCCATTGCGCCGATCTTGTCGGCGATCAGGCGTTCGCCGGCCTTGCGGGTCTTGCCGGAGCCGTAGTCGAGCAGGTACTCGAGGAAAGTCGAGAGCGCGTTGGGATCGCAATGATGTTTGATCTCGCCGGGCTTGGCGAGGTCCATGAAATCCATGCCGGTGCGGCCCAGCCGGTAACATGCTGTGCAAAATGACGGGATGTAGCCCATCTCGGCGACGTCGCCGATGACCTCGTCGAGCCCACGGTGGTCGCCCAGCTGGAACTGGGCCATCTCGAACTCCTCTGCTGACGCGTAGCCACCGGGGTTGGTGCGGCTGCCGGCGGAGATCTGCGAGACGCCGAGCGCGAATGTCTCGCGACGGATGTTCGGCGTCTCGCGCGTCGACATGATGATGCCCGTGTAGGGCACCGCCAGTCGCAGGATGGCGACGATCTTGCGGAAGTCGACATCCGCGACCGCGAACGGCGGATGCGCGGCGACATCGGAACCCACTGCCGGCTCGAGACGCGGCACGCTGATCGTGTGCGGTCCCACGCCGAAGGCGCCTTCGAGATAGCGGATGTGCTGCAGCAGGGCGAGGATCTCGAAGCGCCAATCGAAGAGTCCGAAGAGCACGCCGATGCCGACATCGTCGATGCCGGCCTGCATGGCGCGATCCATCGCCGAGACGCGCCAGTCGTAATCACGCTTCTTGCCGCCGAGGTGCATCATCTTGTAGGTGCCCCGGTGGTAGGTCTCCTGGAAGAGCTGGTAGGTGCCGATGCCGGTCGCCTTGAGCTCCTTGAACTCGTCCACTTCGAGCGGCGCGACGTTCACGTTGACGCGACGGATCTCGCCGTTGTTCTTCTTGACGCTGTAGATCGTCTTGACCGACTCGAGGATGTAGGAGAAGTCCTCGTTGGGGTAGGCCTCGCCGGCGACGAGCAGGATGCGTTTGTGACCCTGGTCGACGAGGATCTCGACCTCGCGGGCGATCTCCTCCTGGGTGAGGGCGCGCCGCTTGAGCTCGCGGTTGCGCGCCCGAAAGGCGCAGTACAGGCAGTCGTTGGCACAGAGGTTGGAGATGTAGAGCGGTGCGAAGAGGACGAGGCGCGAGCCGTAGATGCTCTCCTTGACGGCTCGCGCCGTCGCGAACAGCTCACCGAGCAGCCCGGGGTCGCTGATCGCCGCGAGCACCGCGACATCGGCCATCTCGAGGCCTTTCGCCGCCTGCGCTTTGGCGAGTACCTCACGCACGCGGCCGGCGTCCCTGGTGGTCGCCTCGGCGAGCGCCTCGACGATCGGCTCGTCGCGGATCGCCGCTCCTGCCGGGCTGGTCATGCACTGCCTCCCACCGTCGCGCCGGCCGCCGCCGTGTTCGGCAACGGCTGCGGGATCTCGAACGTGAACTCGGCCCACTCGCCGTACCTGGAGTCGGCCTTGATGCGGCCGCCGTGAAGCTGGATGATGCGCCACGCGTTGTAGAGGCCCAGACCGGTTCCTCCACGTCCCGCATGGGCCGGGGTCGTCAGGCGCGAGAACTTGCGGAAGAGCTGCGAGCGGTCGTTGGGCCTGAACCCTTGCCCCTCGTTCCAGATCGCGACCCTCAGCTTGTTGCCGACCATCGCCACCGTGAGCCGAACGGTGCCGTCCTCGCGGCCGTACTTGATGGCGTTGCCGAGCAGGTTGACGAGGACGATCTTCAGGAGAGCCGGGTCGCAGTCCGCCACCAGCCGCAGCGGGTCGGGAATGTCGACCGCCAGCTGCATCCTGCGCTCGTCGATGCGGTCGCGCACGACGTCGAGGGCCGGCTCGACGACCTCATCGACGAAGAGCACGTTAGGAACCGCCGTGAGATGGAGCTCGCCGCCCTCGACCCGGGCGAGATCGAGATACTCGGCGACGAGATCAAGGAGGTACTCACCCTTCTCGATCAGGCGGACCAGTTTGTCGCTCTGCTGCTGCTCGAGCGACCCGAGATAGCCCTCGACCAGGAGCTTGGCGTCGGTGACCATGGAGGCGACGGGGTTCTTGAGCTCGTGGCTGACGAAGCCGAGCATCTCCATGTAGGCAAAGTTGGCAGCCTCGAGCTGCTCGATGCGCCACGCCTTCTCGACGGCCTGACTGAGACGCTCCGAGATCGACATCTCGAGCTCGACATGGCGCGCCGTGTACACGTTGCGCTGGCGCGAGCTGCGGAAGAGGAAGCCGACGACCCGGCCCTCGACGATCAACGGGCACGTGAGGCTCGAGCGCACGCCTTCGCGCACGAGGAGCTTGGTGGATCGGCTACCGGGATGCTCCTCGAGATAGCGCTCGAGGTCGTCGATGATGCGCGGCGTGCCGGCCTTGAGCACGCGCTCCAGAGAGCTGTCACGCAGGTCCTCGGCGTAACCCTTGCCGAGGAGGATCGGCTCGTAGCTGGCGCGCGCATATTGCGAGACGATGCGGCGACCGTTCTCCTCGACGAACGACAACCCTATGCGGTCGAACGGGAAGATCGTGCCGGTGCGCTCGAAGAGGAAGTCGATGACGTCCGTCAGCGAGCGCTTGGCCGCGATCTGCTGGTTGACCGTCGACAGGATGTGGCGTTCGTCTTCGGCGAGCGGCGCGAACGCCTGACTCTCCCGGAACGGGTCGAAGTAACGGAGGGCCGGAACTGGCTTTCGGTTGACCATAGCCTCTCTCGTACGACGCGCCGCAGTCTTGCGGCGCGTCGTGTGTATCTACCGCAGTCTACTCGATGTACTTGCCGCGCGCCGTGTAGGTCGTGTGCAG
>PKYG01000141.1 GCA_003132585.1 Actinomycetota bacterium | reverse complement strand
CACCCCCAGAAGGTGAACCCTCCACTGCTGGAACTGGAAGAAGAGGGCGGCATCCCAGCCCGCCACGAGCGGTTCTGCACCAACCAGATGACGCTGGTGCGGGGTCTGGCCGACGCCGGAATCGAGGCGCTGCTGCCGCACGAGCTGCAGTCGCCCATCATCACCTCGTTCCTGTACCCCGAGTCGCCGGGCTTCGACTTCATCGAGCTCTAACGTCCGCCTCAAATCCCGTGGCTACGTGATCTACCCCGGCAGGCTCACCGCGCGTGACACGTTCCGTGTCGGCTCGATCGGCGACGTGCACCCGGGGGACATAGCGGCCTTGGCGAGCATCGTCGCACAGGAGGTTCTAGTGGGCATGCCCAAGCGCCTCATCAAGGACAGCACATGGGTGAACTCCATGGGCTCTCGACTCATGCCCTTGACGAACGTCGAGGCGACTCCTGCGCCGAACCCGGCGGTGCTTGATGGTCGCCTCCCTGTCGGGCTGAGGCCGTCTCCCTCATCAACTGGTGGCAGGCCGGCTGCTTCGATTCACTCCGACGGCAGCTCACGGTAGGTCAGGTGAGCCACATCGACACCCTGGCTCTTGCTACGGTACTTCCAAGCGAAGTACCAGAGCATGCCCGCAGCCCAGGCAACGACGAAGAGGATCGTCTTCTTGCGTGTCGTGTCCGCCCGTCAGAAAGCCAAGGCTTGCAGCGACTTCTGTCGTCTCGCCGACGCCGAGCCGACGTGTGCGGCGGTGAAGACCCCCAGCAGCTACGCGAGGAGCCGACGCAAGCCGACGCCACCAGAGGCCGTACGGCGCTACAGAGCGTGCGTGAGCTGGTCGGCGATTCTCGGTCCGAGAACCACAACCTCAGGGTGGACCGATTTCAGGGGTGCAGGTCAAATCCTACTGCGAAGCCTTGCGGGATGCTCAGGTGACCACGACCCCGCGGAATTGCACTCTCACAACGCGTCGACCAGCGCCTCGATCCCCTGGAACGGGAGGTCGAAGCCGAAGTGCTTGGGCCCGAGCGTCGCGATTCCGGCCTCCGAGTCGAACGCATCGCGGCGGCGTGCGCCTACGACGGCGACCTCCTGGCCAACCTCGAGGTACGTGTTCGTCAGCGGTTCGCCGGTTTTCGGGTCGCAGAACTCGATCACGTCCGGGCTCGTGACCCAAGGCTTGCCGTCAAGCCACGAGACGTGATTCTCGTTCAGGAACCAGACGACGAGCTCGTGGTCTGCGAACTCACCGACGCCAGACAGCGTCTGACGTCCCTGCATATAGCCGATGTTCGACCAGTCGCGATTGGTGATTGTCCCCTGGAAGAGCAGCCAGCCGTGGACCGCTTCAACCGCAGCAGCGACTGGGTCCTCGCCAGCCTCGCGCGCCCTCCTGATAGCCGCCCCGAGCCGGAGCGCGTCGGTAAACGTCCCTTCAATCGCCATCTCGCGCACCCGGGCGACGGGCAGCGCGGCGAACGCGCACGCCACGAGCCCGAACGCCGACAGCGCGAGATACTTGCCGATGCGCTCGGTCCAGGCGAGTGACGGCGACCCGTGGACGACTACCTGGTTGTCGTAGTGATCAACGCAGGCGAACGGCAGAATCGGCGCGTCGTGGATGTTCAGCGCCGTTGCGTTCAGCTCGGGGATGGCGCGGCCGGCGTAGTCGGCGTCCGCCAGCGGTAGCTCGAGCGCCGAGGACGCGGCGAGAATGGCGCCCCCGTTGATGCCGCCCATCTCGACCGACACGAGCCCGCTCGCCCGCTTGCCGATCTGGTCCTCAAGCAGCCGCACCGCGGCGGTGAACGGACGCTCGTGCACGCGGCCGCCGCCGAGCTCGCGCTCCTTGTCCTGCTGCTCCTCGAAGGTCTCCGGCGCAATCGAGCCCGAGTAGCAGCAGCACACAAGCAGGTCCTCGTCGTCGAAGTCGTTGAGCGGGCGCCAACCGAGTTTCTTGCCCGCGGCGACATCGGCGAGCAGGTGCTTGCGCTCGGTCTCGGGGTCGCCGCCGCCCGAAGCGCTCATGAAGTCCGCGCCGCGGAGAAAGTCCTGGACATCGACGTCGTTCATCAGGGTAGTCATGGCACCTCAGGCAATCTCGTCGGGTTGTTCATACCAGAGCTTGCGTTCGCCGATTCGCGCGCGCATCCGGAATCGGCGCGACTTCGGCGCCTCGGCCGCCACCTGCATGAGCGCCTCGGTGCGACCGGCCAGCTGCGGCAGCCGCTCGGCGATCGTCGCGAGCGACCCGCTAACGGTCCGCCAAAGGCCCCAGTCGTCCCCGAGCAGGCGGGCGAGGTAGGCCTTGTCAATGTGGTCGTCGTCGCCCTCACCGAACTCGTGCTCGGCGAGCAGCGCGGCACTGTCGTCGAGGTCCTTCTGGTTGAACTCGACAACCTGAAGCTTGGTCAGCAGTAGGTCGGTGGCCGTCAGCGTCATCGGGTCGAGCGCCAGACGGTCCGTCAGCGCAAGGCGATGGCACATCGCGAAGTCGCCGACGAACACATCGACCTTGCCGTTCGGGCCGTAGAAGATCATGCGGCGGTCATCCTGCATCGCGTTGAAGCGTCGGTCAGCCTCGTAGCCTGCTCCTGTCATGACCGAGGTCGTCTGCGACGTCGAGCCTGGGGGTACCGCGACGTCGAGGTCCTTGAAGGTCCGGTGGGCGTGGTGGCCGAGCGTGCGCGGGCAGTGCAAGAACACGCCCACGCCGCCGAGCAAGCGCATGGTGAGCCCGTGCTCGTCGGCGTTGGCAACCAGTACGCGGCCCTCCTCGACGAGGGCATCGGAGCGATGACTGTCAATGTGCTCCATGGTCCGCTACCCCTGCACTAGCTGCCAGCGGGCGACACCACCATCCTGGTCGAGGTCAACGATCGCACCGCGCAGGATACCATCGGCGTAGTCGGAACCGGGGTTGATGCAGAGGGTGTCGCCAAGCCTCGATATGCCCGGGGACTCGTGGACGTGTCCATGCAGGCCGAGCGCCGGCTGGTGTTGTTTGATCGCCGCGCGCACCGCCTTCGACCCCGCACCGATGATCACCGGGCCGCTGACCTTGACGATGGGGCGGAGCTGCTCGTCGAGCTTGGGTGCCTGGTCTAGATGTGTATCGGAGGGTGAGCAATGGACGTTGAAGACCGTCCGGCGGGGGTCCTCCAGGTGCTCGGCGAGCCGCTCGATCGCCTCCCCAATCTCGTCCTCGTTACGCTCGCGAGGCGTGTTCCAGGGGGTCGGCGTCGACGGGCCGTAGGACAGCATGCGCCAGCCGCCTGCCAGCTCCCAGACCTCGTCCTCGGCGTAGCACACCTTCGTGGAGTTGCGGATTACGTCCGCGAGCGACTCCTCGTCGTCGTTGCCGAGCATCATGTAGGCATCGACGTCGTCAGCGAGCCGTTCCTCGGCAAGCCCGATCCAGCGCTCGAGCGACCGGGTGGCGGCGTTGCGGAACATCGCGTCGCCGAGCGCCGGATCTGTCTGCAGGCGTCTCGCCTCCTCCGGGCCGAGCACGACGTCGTAGCGGCCCATGTTCCGAATCCGCTTACGCAGCTCCTCGAGCTCGTCCTCGTCGCCTGCTGTAAGCCGCTCGTCGAGGACGGTCGCGTGCCAGCCACCGTCGTCCGCGACGACCGGGACGAGCATCTTGCCGCTCACATCGCCGCCGAGAATCAGGATCCGGGCGTCGTACACCTTCGCCGCGTTCAGCCACTTGCGAAAACAGCGCTCGGAACCATGGATGTCCGTGGCGAAGAACAGCCTGGTCAGGTCACGTGACCCGCCCTTGAAGAGCCTCATTCCGGCGGCAGCTCCCGGAAGGCGAGGCCAAGGTCCACTCCGCGCCTGCGGTTGACCACGTAGGCGACCGGGAAGGCCAGGATGCCTGCAATCGCGACCACGATCGTCGTTATGACGCCGACCCTCGCGTTCGCCCCGAGGGCGTCGGTTGTCGCGTTGGAGATGAAGAAGAACAGGTAGACGGCGAACGCCGCGACGCCCACGAGAGTGAGCTTCGGGACACCCATCACTGATCCGCGGACGGCCGACTCCTCGTAGAGGTCGCGCCGGCGGTAGGCGAACACAACGCCGGCGATGGCAACTGTCATGAACGTCAGCAGTTCGGCCAGGCCCGAGGTGTAGAGCAGCGCCAGGAAGTTGCCGCCGGCAAAGACGATCAGCGCCAGGTAGACGAGCGACAGCAACAGCACGATCCCGTTCGCCACGAGCGGTGAGTGTGTGCGTTCGTTGACTTCGCTGACCTTGTCGGGAATCAGGCGGTCGAACGACCACGCGAACAGGTTGCGCGTCGCAATCAGGAAGGTGGGCGGCAGCACCACTAGGAGCGCGCAGATGAACGATGCGCCAATGATCACCGTCAGAAGCGTCGAGTTCGACAGCAACGAGACGAAGTAGAACAGGAACGAGGGGCCCGCCAGCGTGTAGCCCTTGTCACCGGCGTTGCTGAGAACGGTCGCGGAGCCCATGAAGTCGTTGCCGAACGTGCGCGATGCGAGCCCCATGAGCACCGCGACGATCACGACAGCGATCACGAGCGACAGCATCATCGTGCGCTGGACGGTCGACTTTGCCGAGCGCACCTCGCCCGAAGCGTACGCGGTCACGATTGCATAGCCGAACGCCAGGAAGGCGAGCGGCGTCGCCAGCAGGGTGTTGCCGAGGTCGAAGTGGTCACTGCCGGCGAATCCGGTCTCCCGGGCGGCCGCGATGATCCCGTTGTAGCTGCCGCCGGCCCGGGCGACAGCGCTCACGAAGTCACTGCGCCCGTGCAGCAGGAGCAGGATGAAGGCAATCACCACGCCGACGAGCGAGAACGCGAACAGCGCGATGTGCACCGCGAGCGCCCGCCGTAGCCTGAGGCTCATCAGCGCCGTGACGCCGATCAGCGCGATCGCGCCAATCGCGTATGACCAGCCCTTGGAGGTCACATCGGCGGCCATATTGAAGAACGTTTTGTTGCCGGTGATCGCCCCAATGGTGGCGAACACCGCGGAGAACCCCAACTGGGAGATTAGGTACGCGATGTACGTCATTGCCAGAACGAACCAGACCGTGATGTTGAAGTTGGCGGCGAACCCGACCCACGGGTGGAGCGTGCGGCTCATGAACACGTAGTCGCCGCCCGAGCGCGGCATCACTCGTGAGAACATGCCGTAGAGCAGCACCGGGAAGACGGTCAGTACGCCGGCGATGACTGCGACCCAGAAGGGACTGGCGCCGGGGAAGGACGACGGTGCCTGGGTCGCGACCAGTATGGCGACAGGGATTGCGACGAACGAGATGTTCAGCGCCACCGCCGCGAGGCCCGAGATGTCGCGAACGAGTCCCGAGCTCTGGCGCCTGTAGAGGCCTCCCTCCGGGGGGGACGGGCCAGTTCCGCGGGATTCCGAAGTGCTCATGATGCCCCCTCTCGACGTCGTCCTTGGCTCCCCGGGTCCCCAGAAGTTGGGTCTTTCCCGGTGTGGCTGACCGTCGCGCCGCCGTCGCGGACAGAGACGGCGACGGTGCAGATATCCCCGACCTCCGTCAGCCAGCTGGCTACCTGGTCCGATCCTCCGTCCGCCAGGTGGTAGTCGACCGACACGCTGTCGAGCGACGACCGGTGCAGCGGCTTGGTGCCCGTGACCCGCACCTCCAGCTCCTCGATCCGCACGCCGTCGCGTGCGGCCAGCACCTCGAGGTCCATCCCCGAGCATGCGCCAAGGGCGACCAGCAGCAGCTCGACGGGCTGGAAGGAGTTCGGCGTGCCCTTCGGCGCGAGCAGCACACGACCGTCGGTGCCGCCGGTCGCTTCGAGCATCTCCTCACCGACACGCCTGAGGGTGACCTTGTAGACCAGCGTGCTCATCGCCAACTCACCATCATAGACCTCGCTTCCTCGCGGGCCCTGCGGGCGAAGGACGACCAGGCCTCTCCGCCCGCCTCTCGACGCGCATGATATGTCGAAGGAGGGGGATGCGCAAGGAAAAGTTGCAGCGCTTTGCATGTCCGTCTAGGATGGCGGGGCCGACACACGACATCACTGGAGGGAGCACATGGCCACGGCACGGCGACAAGCGCCCCTCGCGGAAGAGACAGACAACAGCTTCTCAGGCATCTCTCACCTGGTCGGGAACACACCGCTCCTGGCCATCGACTGTGTCTACGGCGGCAGGACCAGGACGGTCTACGCCAAAGCAGAGCACCTCAACCTGACCGGCAGCATCAAGGACCGCATGGCGTTGCACATCCTGGGCCACGCCTATGAGCGTGGCGACCTCAAGCCGGGCAGCGCCATCGTGGAGGCCACCTCGGGCAACACAGGCATCGCGTTTGCAGCCATAGGCAGGGCTCTCGGCCACCCGGTGACCATCTTCATGCCAAACTGGGTGAGCCAGGAGCGGAGCATGCTCATCCGCAGCTTCGGCGCCGAGATCGTCCTCGTGAGTCGCGAAGAGGGCGGGTTCCTGGGATGCATCCGCATGGCCGAGAAGCTGGCCGGCGAACTGGAGGGTTCTTTCTTGCCCTCCCAGTTCTCCAATGAGGACAACTGCCAGGTACACTGCGTGACGACAGGACCCGAGATCTGGTGGCAGCTGCAGTTCGGCTACCTCAAGCCGGATGCTTTTGTCGCCGGCGTTGGCACCGGCGGGACGATCATGGGCGTCGGGCGCTACCTGCGTGCCAAGCGGCCGAGCGTCAAGCTGTATCCACTCGAGCCCTCGAGCTCGCCAACGCTTTCCACCGGTCACAAGAGCGGCAAGCACCGCATCGACGGCATCTCCGACGAGTTCATCCCCTCCATCGTGGACCTCGCCTTCCTAGACGATGTGGTGGCGGTCGACGACGGCGATGCCATCCTGATGGCGCAGAAGCTCGCGACTCAGCTCGGACTGGGCGTCGGCATCTCCTCGGGGGCGAACTTCCTCGGCGCCCTGAAGGTCCAGGACATGCTCGGTCCGGAGGCCGTCGTGGCTACCGTGTTCGCCGACGACAACAAGAAGTACCTCAGCACGGACCTGCTGCATGAGGAGCCGGTCAAGGACGGCTACCTCTCAGCGCAAGTCAGGTTGCTCCACTACAGGTCGTTCAAGCGCGACTGCCACACATGTTGCGACCCCAAGGTGTGTACCCACAGCCCCTCCCCCCGGATTCACCGCCGACGACGAGCCCTTGCCGCCGTGTGCGCGGCCCGGGCGCACGCTACGATAGGCAGGCAACGTCCGGGGTCAAGCGACGGCAGAGCTGGGCTGCGCCTCGTCCACGGCCATCGTTAGCGCGCGGCCGAGCGAGACGTA
>PKYG01000138.1 GCA_003132585.1 Actinomycetota bacterium | reverse complement strand
AAGCTCAAGGAGCCCAAGGCGATCCAACGCTCCGAGGGCAAGGCCGTGCGCGTCGTCGACAAGCGGCCGAAATGACGGGTTGAAGCGGGTGGGCGGGGGCGAGCCCTGCGGCCAACGCCCCCGCTCGTTTCGTCTCATCCGCGACGGGTAAGCCGATTCGAACAGGTTCGATTCGGAATCCGGGAAGAGGGAGAATCATGAGAGCGTTCGTGATCGCAGTCGCCGTGCTGCTCGCGGCGGCGGCAACGGGCGGCCTTGCGTCCGCCGGCGTTCGCCACGGCGGCGCCGGCACGGCTCACACTCATCAGACGTCGTCCGACAGCCTTGCCGCCCAGCAGCCCTCGCCGGAGTCGAGTACGGTGACCGCGACTCACGGCCAAGCCGTCTCCGCGGTCGCCCAGGACCAATCCCTCGTCGCCACGAAGACGCTCACGAACGGCAAGACCGTGACGAATCACGGACAGGCCGTCGCTCTCGTCGCACGCTCGGGCGCCTCCGACGCGCGGTCGGGCGCCGGCAGCGCCCGGGCGGCGGCGCAGGGCGCGCCGGCGAATCGGTCGTCGCGACCGACGCAGTAGGTCGCGACACGTGACGCCGGTCACTGCTGACGGGCGCGCACGCGGATCGCGTGACGCCGTCGTCATCCGCCGGGTGCGGCCCGCCGATGCGGCGGCGATCTCATGCATCCTGAACGCCGTTATCGAGAACGGGTCGTTCAGCCTTCTCGACACCCCGTTCTCAGAGCCGGAGGAGCGCGAGTACATCGAGCGGTTCTCCGCGCGCGGCGTGTTCAACGTCGCCAAGATCCGCACAGAGGGCGTCGTCGCGTTCCAGTCCCTCGAGCCCTACGCATCCTTCAAGACCACTGCCTTCGACCATGTGTTGACGATGGGCACGTACGTGGCCGAGCGCCATCGTCGCGAAGGGATCGGGACGCGGCTGGCCGCGGTCGCGTTCGCGGAAGCGCGGCAGAGCGGACACGAGAAGATCATCACCGAGATCAGGGCTGACAACCAGACGTCTTTGCGGTTCCACCAGAGCCTCGGTTTCGCGGTCGTGGGGGTCGCGCACGGGGCGGTGCGCGTCGGCGACCGCTCTGTCGACCTCGTCTTCGTCGAGAAGTCGCTGCAGCCGTGACGGCGTTTCCCCTGACGACTGCGCGGCTGCTGCTCCGCCCGTTCGAGCGCGACGACCTCGACGTGCTCGCGGCGCTGTACGGCGATCCCGCGGTGATGGCCTACGTCGGCGACGGCTCCGTGCGCGACCGCGAGAAGGTCTGGCTGGGACTGGAGAAGATAATTGCCATGCAGGAGGAGCGCGGCTATGCGCCATGGGCCGTTGGCGAGCGCGCCGGCGGCGCGCTGGTCGGCGAGTGCGGGCTCTATCCGCTGGAGGGCGTCGGCCCGGAAGTCGAGCTCACGTACACGTTTGCGCGCTGCGTCTGGGGCAAGGGCTACGCCACGGAGGCGGGCCGCGCAGCACTGGACTACGCGTTCACGGCGACCGGCCTCGCCCGCGTGATCGCCGTTGTGCATCCCGAGAATGCCGCGTCGATCCGGGTGCTGGAGAAGCTCGGCATGCGCGCCGACGGAGTCGGTCACTACTACGGCGCCGAGCTCGTCCGTTACACCTTCGCCGCTGCCGAGTGGAGGGCGCTCGGCGCCGGCCGCGAAGGCTGACGACGACGCGAGCGGCCGATGCTGCGCGTATAATCTGAGCGTGAACCTCGCTTCGGCATCCCCCTGGCACGGCAAAGGCCTGCGCATCGACGTCTCTACGGGCGGCACGACGGTCGCCGCCGTGCCGCCCAACGTGTCGCGCGCCTATCTCGGCGGCCGCGGGCTCGGCGCCTACATGCTGCTCGCCGAGCGCGTCTTCGAGATCGAGCCGTTGGCGCCGCAGAACCCGCTGATCTTCGCGCCGGGGCCGCTGACGGGCACCGGCGCGCCCGCCGCCGGCCGCTACAGCGTGAGCGCGCGTTCGCCGCTCACCGGCACGATCTTCGACGGCAACTCCGGCGGCGGCTGGGGCAACGCGCTCAAACACCTCGGCTACGACTATCTGCATGTGACGGGGCGCTGCGCCACGCCAAGCTATCTGCTGATCGGCGGCGGCGGCAGCGAGCTGCGCCCGGCCGCCGCCCTCTGGGGGCTCGACGTGCCCGACACGCTGGCGCGGCTGCGCGAGCTGCATCCCGGGAGCGAAGCGGCGGTGATCGGCCCGGCGGGCGAGCGCGGCGTGCTCTTCGCCTCGATCGTCAACAACCGCGGCCGCTCCGTCGGCCGCGGTGGCCTCGGCGCCGTGATGGGCGCCAAGAACCTCAAGGCCATCGTGCTCGCCGGCGACGGCGGCTGGCGGCCGCGCCCCGTCGACAAAGAGCGCTTCGACTTCGTCGTCTACGAAGCGACCAAGATGTTGAAGTCCAATCCGATCACCTCGCAAGGTCTGCCCGAGTTCGGCACCGCCGTGCTGGTGAACGTGCTCAACCAGGCCGGTGCGTTGCCGACGCGCAACTTCCGCGAGTCGCGCTTCGAGCTCGCCGAGCAGATCAGCGGCGAGACGCTGCGCCGCGACTACACGACCAAACGCGCCGCGTGCAGAGGCTGCAGCATCGGCTGCGCGCGGCGCACGGCGACCGCCGGGGAGAGCGGCGATGGACCGGAGTACGAGACGATCTGGGCGCTCGGCGCGAGCTGCGGCATCGGCGATCTGACGGCGATCGTCGAGGCCAACTACGCCTGCAACCGCGCCGGCATGGACACGATCACCACCGGTGCCACGATCGCCTGCGCGATGGAGCTCACCGAGGTCGGCGCGCTCAAGGGCGGGCCGCGCTTCGGCGACGCGAGCGCGAT
This sequence comes from Actinomycetota bacterium, assembly GCA_003132585.1. Classification (GTDB taxonomy): domain Bacteria; phylum Actinomycetota; class Thermoleophilia; order UBA2241; family UBA2241; genus PALSA-647. Next base: position 135 of record PKYG01000138.1, on the reverse strand, counting down.
GCGCGAGCTCGTCGACGCGATCGCGCTCCGCGATGGCATCGGCGACGAGCTCGCGCAAGGTTCGCGTCGCTTCGCCGCCGCCCACGGCCATCCGGAGTTGGCGATGCAGGTCAAGGGTCTCGAGCTGCCCGCCTA
>PKYG01000027.1:24704-42797 GCA_003132585.1 Actinomycetota bacterium | reverse complement strand
AACCGGCGCCCACGACGAGGCCGACGCGCGCGAGCGTGCCGGTCAGGGCGCCGAACGAGCCTTGTGTGCCGGCTTGCCAGTCGGGCTCGTCCGCGCCCGTGGCGAGCACGCTCGTACTGAGCGGCACGTGGTACCGGTGGGCGAGCTGCGCGGCAGCGAGCGCGAACACATTCGCGCGGGCGCCGCGCAATGAATCCGCCCAGCCGAACAGACCAGGGTGAGCGGCGTAGAAGAACGGCGCCCCGGGCGCAGCAAGCTGGACGACGGTCAGGGCGGCGAGCACGCTCGCGTTGGCGAGCGTGACGGCGGCCGCAAGGTCGTCCGCCGCCGCGGGCGCCCCGTCGGTGCCCGCCTGTGCCGCGACGACGCCCACCGGCAAGCCGCGGCCGGCGAAGACGAGCGCGGCGTCGAGCGCTTCGGCGCCGGCCGCGCACAATGAGAGCGGCGGCCGGCGCCGCAGTTCGCTCGTCGAACCGGCCAGGCAGAGCGCCATGTCGGCAACCAGTTCGGCGTCGTGGGCCGCGAGCGGCCCGGCGAGGTGCACGTGCTTGGTCGTGTGCGTGAAGCAGACCTCCAGCTCGTGCAGGCAGCGGCCCGCGACCGGCGCGTCGAGCGCGCGCACCGGCGGGCCGCCGAGCACGGCGAGCTCCGGCAAGTCGTCGGCGACCGTGCAGGCGGCGACAAGGTCGGCTTCGGTCGCCGCGCGCACCTGGCCGCTCTCGGCATCGCGCACGAGCTCGGCGGGGCCACCACTGGCGAGCAGGCAGTGCTCGCCGTCGAGGGTCACATCATGGACGTCGGCGCGGCCGGCGAGCATGATCGCCGCTGGTGCCTGCGCCAGCGCCTTCTCGACCAGATCGGCCGATATGCATGCCGTCGCGGTGGCGTGGTCGACGATCGCGCCAGCGTCGCTGAGCAGATCGAGCGCCGTCGCACTGCTGATGCGCACGCCAGCCTTCTCGAGATAGGCGAGCGTCGCCGTGTGGATGCGCTCGAGGTCGGCCCGACTCATGATCTCGAGGCCGACCTTGGGCGCGACGGTGATGATCGCGCGCGGCGCGCTCACGGCGCGCTCCTCGTTGTTGCGCGGCGCCTCACTGCGCCCCTCCCGGCGGTGGCGAGCGCCGCGTCGAGTTGTTCGCGCACGGACGGGTCGAGTGTGAAGGCGCACGGCTCGGCGCGTAGCGCTGCGGTGCGCGCCTGCACGCGTTCTTTCAGTGTCGTCGCGCCGGCCGCGTGCCAGCGGTCGAACACGGCGCGATCGAACAGCTCCGGCGTCCACACCTCGCGGTGGTGGGTTCGCGTGTACGGCCGGTTGAGGTGGTTGCCGCCGGGACCGACGGCGGTGATCTCGGCGAGCGCCAGCGCCTCGGCATCGACCCCGACCTCGCGCAGCAGCGAGCGGGCGTAGCCGACGAGCTCGTTACCGAGCACGATTGTCTCGCACGAACTCTGCATGCCCGACTCGAGGTAACCGACGTCGTGGAGCAGCGTCGCCCGCGAGAGAGCGCCGAGCACGGCGGTGATGCCGGCCTCCGCCGCCCACTGTTCGTCGAAGATCTTCGCGTCGGCGACGGCCGCGTAGGCGAAGCTCGGCAGGCCGTAGAAGCGCGCCAGATCGCAGGCGGCGGCGTTGCCGAGAAAGTGCTCCGGCGCGGCGTACACGTCGACGGCGGTGCGCATGTCGAAGGCGCCCACACCGACGCCGTACACGAACGGCGCGCCCGCCTGCGCCAGCTGATGGATAACGAGACCGCTGAGCGTCTCCGCGTTGCCGACGACGACGGTGGCGGCGATCGAGGCCGGCGCCGTGGTGCCCATCGCCGGCGCCGGCGCGTAGATGAGCGGGATGTTCATGCGCGCGCAACCGATGACCTTGTCGAGCGCCTCGGCGGAGTGCATCAGCGGTGGATTGGGCATCGCGTAACAGGCGAAGCTCTCGGCTTCGCCGCAGAGCTCCGCCATGGCGCGCATCTGCGCCAGTGCCGCGGAGTCGTGCGCGGTCGTGAGCAGCGGCTTGCGCGTGCCGGCGAGCATCGCCGCGAACTGCGCGAGATCGCCGGTCGCCATCGGCACGTCCGACGGCAGGCCCATGCTCATCACGAAATCGATGTTGGCGAGCTTCTCGCCGAGAGCGGCCATGCCCTCGATGTCGGCCGTCCTCGTCTGCCGGCGCTCGCCGCTGTCGGGGTCGCAGTGGTAGACGCAGTCCGACCCGGTGCCGAAGAAGCTGTTGCCGTCCACGAGTTCGAGGTCGGCAGCGGCTGAGGCAGCGCCCGGCTCAGCGCCGGCGCCGCCCTCTCCGGCGTGGCCATTCGCCGCTTTGCCGGCAGCCGCGGCGCCCGGGCGCGCCTTGACGACGAACCGTCGCGGCGCCGCATTGAGCGCGTTGTCGATCATATCGGACGGGATGCGGGCGCGCGTGCCTTCGATGCGCGCGCCCGCATCCCTCAACAGCTCGAGGCTTGGTTGGTGCCGCACCTCGACCCCGGTCTCTGCGAGCAGATCGAGCGTCGCCTTGTGGACGCACCAGCAGGCGTCGTCGTCCCAGACGATCAGGCGGGCGCGCGCCATCTCAGGCCCTACCCGTCATCTCAGACTTCGACCGTCATATCGAGCCTCGCCGATCATCATGCCTTACCGATCTCGGCGTCGGCGCGCGCGACGATGCCGCGCAACTCGGCCTTCACGTCGTCGGGCAGCGGCTCGGGCTTGTGGTTCGCGAGGATGTCGTCGGCGACCNNGGCGTGCGGTCCCACACGGTCGGCTGCCAGATCTCCTTCATGTGTGCGCGGGTGTGCTTCTGCGAGAGGTACGTGCCGTTCGGGCCGACGCTCTTGATCACGTCGAGCGCGAGCGTCTCCTCGTTGACCTCGATACCGCCGGCGACCTTTTGGATGATCCCATAGATCTCGCTCTCCATGACCATGTGCGGGTAGCTCAGGATCTTGGAGCCGTTGAGCAGGCCGCAGCCGTTCATCATGTCGGCGCAGGTCATCACGCTGGCGAACGTCGAAAGGGAGTCGTCGACGGCGGCCTGCCAGTCGGGCTCCTTGGCGCCGGTCGCCATCGTCCCCATCGCCATCGGGATGCCGTAGAAATGCGCGAGCTGAGTGGAGGCGGCGGCGAGCAGATAGTCCTCGGGCGAACCGCCCGTATAGCCACCGGTCTTGAGGTCGATCACGCTCGGCGCTCCGGCGAAGAAGGCGGGCGCGCCGGGATACGCGCACTGCAGCATGACCACGCCGGCGAGCGCCTCGGCGTTCTGCACGACGAGGGTGCCGGCGAGCGTCGCCGGGCCGGTGCCCGCTGCCAGCGGCATCGGCATGAAGCCGCTCGCCAATCCGTGCTCGGCGGCGACGAGGTTGGCCTCGAGATTCGGCCCGTCGTGGCCGAGCGGGTCGACGGCGCACTGCATGAAGCTGACGATCGGCCGCTTGCGCAACTCGGCGGTGCCGCCGACGATCGCCGCCGCCATCTCGACTAACGCCCGGGCGGCTTTCTCGCCGACCGTCGTCACCGCCTGGTAGTGCTTGGTCGTGCTCGTCAGCACGGCCTCGGAGTCGTGCAGCGCTTTGGTCTCGGCGGGCACATCCTGCGAGGTCACGACCGGGCCCCAGTAGTAACTCACATTGGGCAACGCGTCGACGAAGCGCGCCGACTCGGCGGCATCGGCCTTGGTGGAAGGCCGCTTCGCACCGGTGACGCGGTCGAAGACGAACACGCCGCTACCGTCGTTCGAGAGGTAACAGTGCCTGCCGTCGATGAGCATGTCGCAGGCCGGGTCGCGGCCGGCGAGCACGTACTCCTTGGGCGTCGCCGCGACCGCTTCCGTCACGACCGCGCGCGGGATCCTGGCGATCGAAGTGGCGCGGTCGACACTGCACCCGCCCTTCTCGAGCGCGTCGAGCGCCTTGGTCGAAGGAAAGCGGATACCGACCGTCGCGAACACGTCGAGCGTGGCTTCGTGGATCGCCTCGATGTCACTCGGCGAGAGGACGTCCCACTTGAGACGGGGGGCGATGGGGTTGATTCGTGGAGTCATGGGCAGCAACCTCGCGGGCGTGAAAATGGCCGGGACGGTGACGCGGCGAGTCGGCGGCCGCGCTGCGCGCGGCCGCCGGCCCCGTTAGAGACCGACGACGCGATAAATGGTGCTGACCAGACCCTTCTCCACGTTGTCAACTCTATCATCTTGCCGGTCCCTTCGGCACCTCAGCGCTCCGCCGCGACACGTAAGAGCAGCTCGTCGAGCCCGCTCTTGACGGCGTCGCCGAGCTCGAACGCGCGCGGCTCGGCGCGCAGCGCGGCGACCCGCGCGCGCAGCCGGTCGAGCAGCGTTTTGGCGCCGCCCGCCTGCCAGCGGTCGAAGACCGTCGTGTCGAAGAACTCCGACTGCCAGATCTCGCGGAAGTGCGCGCGCGTATACGGTCGGGCCAGGTGGTTGCCCCCGGGCCCGACCGCAGCGATCTCGTCGAGCGCCAGCGCCGCGTCATCGACGGGCAGGTCGCTCATGTAGGCGCGCGCGAAGCTGACGAGCTCGCTGCCGAGCAGGATCGACTCGTAGGAGCTCTGCAGCCCGCACTCGAGGTAGCCGACGTCGTGGATCAGCGTCGCCTTGCTGAGAGCGCCGAGCATCGCCGTGAGCGCGGCTTCGGCGCTCCACTGCTCGTCGAGCGTCTTCGCGTCCGTGTGGCCGCCGTAGGCAAAGCTCGGCAGACCGTAGAAGCGTGCCAGGTCGGTCTGCGCCTGGTGCCCCTTGAACACGTGCGCCGAGGAGTAGACCTCGGTCATCGTGCGCATGTTGAAGCACCCAACGCCGACGCCCCACACGAACGGCGCGCCGGGCTTGACCGCCTGGTGCAGCACGAGACCGCTGAGCACCTCGGCGTTGGCGACGACGATCACCGCCGGCACGGAGGCCGGCGCGGTCGAGCCGGCGCTCGGTGACGGCGCGTAGATCAGCGGCAGGTCGAGCTCGGCGCAGGCGATGATCTTGCTGGCGCCGTCCTCGTCGTGCATCAGCGGCGGCACCGGCATCGCGTAGATGCCGAAGCTCTCGGCCTCGCCGGCGAGCGCCGCCATCTCCTTCATGCGGCTGAGGATGTGGCCGTCGCGCGGCGCCACGAGCAGCGGCTTGCGGGTGCCGCGCAGCATCGCGTCGACCTGCGCCAGATCGTCGATCACCTGGGGCACGTCCTCGGGCAGGCCCATGCTCATCACGAAGTCGATGCCGGGCAGCCTCTCGCAGAGCGCCGCCAGGCCCTCCACATCGGCTTTGCGGACGCGCCGCCGCTCGCGCGTCGCCGGGTCACAGATGTAGAGCACGTCGGAGCCGGTGCCGAAGTAGCTGTGCGCGGCGTCGAGGACGAGCGGCCCCGTCTCGCCGCCGCGCGACTTGAGCAGCCAGGTGCGCGGCGCCGACGCGAGCGCCTTGTCGACGAGCTCGGCGGCGATGCGCACGCGCGTGCCGTCGACCTGTGCGCCGGCCGTGCGAAAAATCTCGCGGGCCGGCGCGTACTTGACCTCTACCCCGGTCTCCGCCAGCACCGTGCACGTCGCCGCGTGCACACGCTTGCACTCATCCGGACCCCAGATCGTCAGATTGGCGCTCGTCATATCGCCACCTCCTTCATCGTCGAGCTTGCGGACGCCACGGGGCGACCGTGCTGCCGGGCAACCCGACGGACGGACCGTCGGACCGGTCGCAACGGGCACGGGAGAACGGGAGGAGCGATCGTGGGAGCGGCGACCGGCAGGATCGAATATGGGAGGCGGCCGCGGGCAGCCGCCTCCCTACACGGTGTGGGCGAACGTCAGGTAAATGTGCGCTACGGAGGCTCGAATCACCTGCGTACCTTAGCATTTCTCGGCGCCTCGCACACGTCCTGCGCGGCGCGGCCTTGTCTCCCTCCCCCTCCGCCGTGTACTCTGAGTTACCCCCCGCGCACGTCGCACTCGAGTTGACGAGGAGGTTGCACCAGAACTATCTGGCCCGTCGGTGTGTCGCAGCGCGCTCCATCTCCCCCCGCTGCCCCGCCCACGGTTTTCCGGCCGCACGGCGACCCAGCCCCACGGCCCACGCACTGCATGCACAACGCGATCGAAGCTGGAGGTGCATTCTTGTGAAACGGAACCCTGATGCGAGTGGGTACTCGAATCGTGGCATGAGCCTCAACGTGTTCAGCGAGGCCGACATCGACGATCTCCATCTCGCCACACTCGAGGTGCTCGAGCGCACCGGCGTCTTCGTCGAAGACGACGAAGCGCTCGACGTCTTCTCTGACGGCGGCTGCAAGGTCGACCGCGAGACGCGGATGGTGAAGATCCCCGGCCACGTCGTCGAGGATGCGATCCGCTCGGCGCCGCCAATGAGCATCCTCTGCGGACGCGACCCGAGCAAGGACGTCGTCCTCGAAGCGGGTCGCGTCAACTTCTGCAACTTCGACGAAGGCATCATGATCATCGACAGGGAGACCGGCGAGCAGCGCAAGCCGACGCTCGCCGACGTCGCCGATGCCGCCACGCTCGTCGACGCGCTCGACCAGATCGACTCCTACGAGTCGGCGATCGGCGCCACCGACGTGCCGCCGGAGACGGGTTGCCTGCACAACACCGAGGTGGCGCTCAATCACACGACCAAGCCGGTCGGCGCGGCGCCGCTCAACGGCTTCGACGCGCTGAAGCTGATCGAGATGGCCAAGGCGGTCATCGGCGGCGACGATGACGCGGTGCGCGAGCGCTGCGTGATCGGCATGGGCGTCTGCACGGTGAGCCCGCTCAAGCTGCCGCGCGATGCCACCGAGGTGATCCTCGTCACCGCCCGCCACGGTCTGCCCAACACGGTGTTGAGCATGGCGATGTCGGGCGGCTCGGCACCGATCACCATGGCCGGCACGCTCGTGTTGCACAACGCTGAGGTGCTCAGCGGCATCACGCTGGCGCAGCTCGCCGAGCGCGGCGCCGAGTGCACATACGGCAGCTCCACGACCGGCATGGACCTGCGGCTCGCCGCGGCCTCCGTCGGTTGCCCCGAGCTGGCCAAGATCAGCGCCGGCGTGGCGCAGCTCGCCCGACAATACCGGCTACCCTCCTTCGTCGCCGGTGCGTAGACGGATTCGAAGATAAGTGACGCGCAAGTCGGTCACGAAAAGACCCTCACCGGCCTACTGGCTGCATTGGCAGGCGCCAATCAGATCTACGGGGCGGGGATGACCGAATCGGGCGTCACCTTCGATCACGCACAGCTCGTGATGGACAACGAGTTCATCAAGATGATCCGCATGGTCGTGATGGGCATCCCGGTCAACGACGAGACGCTGATGGTTGACGACATCGTGAAGGTAGGCGCCTTCGGCGATTACCTCAGCCTCGACAGCACGCTCAAGTTGATGCGCAGCCTCTCGCAGCCCAAGCTACTCGACCGCCGCGTGCGCGAAGAGTGGGAAGTGGAGAAGACCGACCTCTACACCCGTTCGCAGCGCGAAGCCAGGCGGATCCTCGAGACGCACAAGCCGGAGCCGCTGCCCGACGACGTCAGGGCGCAGCTCCGCACGATCGTCGCACAGGCAGACAAGGAAGCTGGGGTCGGTTGACGCCGGCAAGGAGAGAGTGAATGGCAGACTACGAACAGCTCAGGCAACTCGTCATCGAGGGTGACGGCGACGGGACCATCCGCGTCACCAAGCAATTAGTCGACGGCGGCGCCGGCGCCCGCGAGATTCTCGACGGCGGCCTGCTGCCGGCGATGGACATCGTCGGCCAACGCATGCGCTCCGGCGAGGCGTTCATTCCCGAGGTGCTGCTCAGCGCGCGGACGATGCAGGGCGCGCTCGACCTCCTCAAGCCGTTGCTCGCCGAGGGCGACACGGGCAACACCGGCACGGCCGTGATCGGCACGGTCGAGGGCGACCTGCACGACATCGGCAAGAACCTCGTGGCGATGATGCTCGAGGGCGCCGGCTTCAAGGTCGTCAACCTCGGCACCAGCGTGACTGTCGCGCAGTTCGTCGCCGCCGTCAAGCAGCACAAGCCGCAGATCCTCGGCATGAGCGCACTGCTGACGACCACTGTGGGCCGCATGCCCGAGCTGATCGCCGCGCTCAAGGCCGCCGGCTTGCGCGACTCGGTCAAGGTGATGGTCGGCGGCGCTCCCGTGACCCAGGCATACTCCGACGAGATCGGCGCCGATGGCTACGGCGCCAACGCGGCGATGGCAGTGGACCACGCGAAGGCGCTGATCGCGTAGCGGCAGAGCGCCTTCGCCAGAACGGCGAAAGCACAACGGGCGGCGGCGAGGTCTGACGACCTCGCCGCCGCCCGTTCGCTTGCTTCGGGCGCGCCGCTTCGGCTACACCTCGGCGCGCTCGGTCATCCTCCCTCGGCGCGCTCGACCATCGCACGCAGCTCCGCCGCCGCGTCTGCGGGCAGTGGCTCCGGCTTGTGACTGTCGAGGATGCCGACCGCGATCTCCCTGGCCTTCTCGTAAGCGCCGGCCTTGCCGCCGCGCACCCACATGTCGTAGGGCGAGCGGTCGAAGACGGTCGGCTGCCAGATCTCCGCCATGTGGTGGCGCGTGTGCTTCTGGCCCAGATAGGTCCCGCCGGGTCCGACCGCCTGGATCACCTCGCGGGCGAGCGTCTCCAGATCGACGACGATGCCGCCGGCGATCTTCTGCGCGAAACCGTAGATCTCGCTCTCCATCACGGCGAGCGGGTACGAGAGGATCATCGACCCGTCGAGCAGGCAGCAACCGTTGAGCATGTCGGCGTGCGCCATCAGCGGCAGCATCGTCGAGAACACGTCGTCGACCGCCGACTGCCAGTTCTCCTCTTTGGCGCCGGTGCCCATCGCGCCCATCGCGATCGGCAGACCATAGAAGTGTGCCAGCTCGATCGCCGCGGCGGCCATCAGCGCGTCTTCGGGGCCGCCGCCGGTGTAGCCGCCGGTCTTGAGGTCCATGATGCTGGGCGCGCCCGACAGGAACACCGGCGCGCCCGGATAGGCGAGCTGCATCAGCGCCGTGTCGGCGACGACGGCCGCCATGTTGACGACCAGGTTGCCGGCCATCGTCGCCGGTCCGGTCGCACAGCCGAGCGTGAGCGAGAGGAAGCACGAGGGCACACCGTGCTCGGCGGCCACGAGGCCGGCTTCGAGCGCCTCGCCGTCGTTGCCGAGCGGGTCGATCGGACACTGGACGAACGAGAGGATTGGGCGGCGGCGCAGCTCTTCCTTGCCGCCGGCGACCACAGCCGCCATCGCGATCGCCGCGCGCGCCGTCTCGCCGGTGACGCAGTCGACGGTCTGGAAGTGCTTCGTCGTGTTGCTGTAGATCGCCTCGACTTCGTGCATGTGACGCGCCACAGCGGGCACGTCTTCGGCGGTGACGATCGGTCCCCAGTAGAGGGCGACGTTGGGCAGGGCATCGACGAAGCGCGCCGAGTCGGCCACGTCGGCCTTGGTCGAGGCGCGCTTCTCGCCGGTGCGCGGGTCGATCACGAACACGCCGCAGCCGTCGCTGGTGAGGTAGCAGTGCTTGCCGTCGAGGACCACGTCGGCTTCGCGGTCGCGCGCCGCCAGCGTGAACGTGCGCGGCGCCTGGGCGAGCGCCTCCATCACGACCGCGCGCGGCATGCGCGCCACGTGCGTGGCGCGGTCGACCGCGCAGCCGTTGCCTTCGAGCGCGTCGAGCGCGCGCTCGTTGGGGAAGCTCACGCCGACCTCCTCCAGCACCCAGAGGATCGACTCGTGGATCGCCTCGACGTCGTCGGGACGGAGCACGTTCCAGCGGAGGTGGGGGACGGTCGGGTTCAGTCTCTGGCCCATGGCTCCCTCACTTGACCGTGAGGTCGACGCCGCCGTACCAGCGCTGCGAGAGCGTGGTCAGCGAGCCGTCCTGGTGCATCTTGTCGATCGCGTAGTTGAGCAGGGCTGTGAGGTCGGGCTGGTTCTTCTCGACGGCGAAGGCGAGCGGCTCGAAGTAGAGCGGCGTGCCGCTCGTCTGGAGCGACTTGTTCGCGAGCACGTCCTGCCGCGCGCTGATCGCGTCGGTCATCGCCGCGTCGATCTGCCCGTGCGCGAGGGCAGCGCGGAGCTCGGCGTCGGTCGGGTAGGCGACGACCTTGATCCGCGGCGCGTACTTCATCAGGAAGTCGAAGAACACCGTGTCGGCGCCGACGCCGACCTTCAGGCCGTAAAGGTCCCGCGTGGTGGCGACCGTCGGACCGCCGGACTTGATCAGGATCTGGCCCGGCGTGTAGTAGTACGGGTGGGTGAAGCCGACGACCTTCGCAAACTCGGTGGTGACCGGCATCGAGCCGATCGAAACGTCGAATCGCCCGTTCTTGAGGCCCTGCGCGATCGTCTCGAAGACGACTTGCTTGAAGACCGGCTTGACGCCGAGGATCTCGCAGACCCGCTTGCCGACGTCGACGTCGAAGCCGACGACCGCGTGCGTCTTCGGGTCGACGAAGCTCTGCGGCGCGTAGTTCTCGTCGTTGGCGATGACCAGTTTGCCGCTCGCCGCGGTCTCGGCGGCGATCCCGGTCGGCTGATGGCCGAGAATCGCCGCGAACTTCTTGTCGGTCGTCTGGTTGCCGCCACCGCACCCGATCGCGATGAGCGCGGCTGCCAGCCCCACCGCCAGCAGGGCGGCCACCGGCGCGCTCAGTCTCTTCGCGCTCATCCGGGGTCCTTTCGCTCGCTTGGCGGGCGCCGTTTGCACCACGGCGCCCGCGCGGCACGCGTATTGTCTGCAGCGCGACGTGATTGCACAACCCCTGCGGCGTTCGCGCTGGCACGGCCTGCGTTCGCGCCGGCGCCTTCCTGCTCCCCCAGACGGACGGGGCGGGCGGGCGCTTGCGCGCCCGCCCGCCCCGTCGCGTTCGTTCCGGGAGGACCGTTGGTCGGTCAGACGACCTCGCCGCCCGGCGGCTCCTCGAGCGGCAGTTCGCCCGCGGGCCCCGGCCCGATAGGGATCTCGGGCACGATTTCCGTCGTGCCCTCGTCGTCGACCGTGATGCCGAGCTCGGCCGCCGCCCGCGGGTCCTTCTCGGGCAGAATGTGCCGCAGGAACATCCGTGTGCGCTCGTGCTGTGGATGGTAGAAGAGGTGCATCGGTGCGTCCTGCTCGACGAAGACTCCGTCGTCCATGAAGATCACGCGGTCGGCGACGTCGCGGGCAAAGCCCATCTCGTGACTGACGACGATCATCGTCATGCCCTCCTGCGCAAGCGCCTTCATCACGTTGAGGACCTCGCCGATCAGCTCAGGGTCGAGCGCGCTCGTCGGCTCGTCGAAGAGCATCAGCGTGGGCTCCATCGCCAGCGCCCGGGCGATTGCCACGCGTTGCTTCTGGTCGCCGGAGATCTGCGACGGGAAGTAGTCCATGCGATCGGCCAGACCGACCTTGGTGAGCAGCGCCCGCGCCTTCTCCGTCCCCGCTTCCTTGCTCAGCCCCTTGACCAGGACCGGCGCCTCCATGACGTTCTCGGTCGCCGACTTGTGGGGGAAGAGGTTGAACTCCTGGAAGACCATGCCGCACTTGAGGCGCATCGCCTTGATCGCCTCCGTGTACTCTTTACCGTGAGTGCCGCACGCGACGGTGACGTTGTCGATCCTGATCTTGCCCTTCTGCGGCTCTTCGAGGAAGTTCAGGCAGCGCAGAAGCGTGCTCTTGCCGGAGCCGGACGGACCGATGAGCACGACGACCTCGCCGCGCCGCACCTCGAAGTCGACTCCCTTGAGCACATGGAGCTTGCCGAAGTACTTGTGCAGCCCTTCGACCTTGACGAGCACGTCGCCGCTCTTTGCCGATGCGTATTCGTCCTTGGCGGGTGCTGGTGTGGTGATGTCGTCAGACTCATGCACGGTCACGCTCCATTCTCCGTTCCAGCTTGGCCTGCCAGAAGCTGAAGAAGATGGTCAGAGCCCAGTAGATCAGCGCCGCGTCGAGCAGCGGCGAGAGGAAGTCATAGGTCAGGCCACCGACCAGGCGGGAGTTGTTGAGGATCTCGCCGACGGTGATCGTCGACACCAGCGAGGTGTCCTTGATGAGCGCGATGAAGTCGTTGCCGATCGCCGGGATGACGATCTTGAACGCCTGCGGCAGGATGATGCGGCGCTGCGTCTGCGATGACGTCAACCCCAGCGCCCAGGCCGCTTCTTTCTGGCCCTTGGGCACGGCCTGGATGCCGGCGCGGAACACCTCGGTGAGGTAGGCGCCGTAGTTGAGCGAGAGCGCCGCGCAGCCGGAGACGAAGGCCGATGGGTACGGGATCTTCCCCGTCAACCCGAAGTAGTCGATCACTCTCGGCAGGGCGAAGTAGATCGCGTAGATCTGCAGGAGCAGCGGCGTGCCGCGAAAGAGTGAGGTGTAGAACGTCGCCAGCCAGTACGGGATCATGCGAAGCGTGTGGCCGACCATATATCCCCAGCTCCCGTGTTTCTCCCAGGCCTGCTTGAAGCTCATCTTGCGCGACAGCCGGCCGAGTGCGCCGAAGAGCGCGAAGATCGAGGCGAAGAGGATCGAGATGGCGGTCAGGCCGACGGTGACGATCGCGCCCTTGGCGATGAACCACCACCACTCCTTCATCACCTTGAAGTCGACGAACCCTTTCGTCTTCGCCTTCGTGACTGTGAACTTCCACTCGTAGCTCACTTGCTGGCCGTGCGTATTCACAAGGATGACCTTGAAGGCAGTCTCGCCATGCGGCGTGTAGGCGGTCGGCATGTTGAGCTGGATCTGGTAGCCGTTGACGAGTTGGCTGTTGCGGATCTTGATGCCCTGGATCTGCTGGCCGGCGATGAACAGCTCGGTCTTGGCCGGATCGACTTCGGGAGCACCCTTCGCCAGCGTATAGAAGAGTGTGACGACGTCGTTGGTCCACAGGTACAGCTGGCCGTTCTTCGGGGCGTAGTCGGTGATCACCGGCAGCAGGCTGGTGCCCGGCGCCGCGCTCGGGCTCGGGCTCGAGCTCACACCCAGCGCCGGCGCCGGCGCCGCCAGGGCCAACACGAGCAGCAGGCCCGCGAGCAGCGGCGCACATAGGAGCTTGCGGGGTTGATTCATCGTGACACTGCCCTTTCGCGCTCAGACTGCGTCAGGCTGGCCGGCCCCATGCGAGCGGCCGGCCAGCCTGACGACCGATTGTTGGGCGACTGGACCCTTCACGGTGCCAGTTCACCCCGCGTTGCTAACTGCGGGCGCGCCGCGTCACGGCGTGCCGCCGACTGCGAGCATGGCGTCGTTGTACGACGCCACACCGCTTTGCGGAGCCAGTGTCACGTCGAAGCCGTGGTACCAGGTCTTCGAGAATGCCGTGAGCGAACCATCGGAGTGCATCGTCTTCACCGAGTAGTTCAGTGCGGCGAGCAGGTCGGGTTGGCCCTTGTTGATCGCAAAGGCGAGCGGCTCAAAGTAGAACGGCTTGCCGGAGAGCTCGAACGGCTGGCCGGAGGCGATCGCCTGGCTCGCCGTCAGGTCGGCCGTCATCACCGCGTCGAGACGACCGAGCTTCAGGTCGGGGAGCGCGTCGAGGTCGGTCGTGTACGTCTTGATGTTAACGCCGCCCACGGCCTTCAAGTAGAACAGGTACGTGGTGTCGGTGCCGACGCCGATCTTCTTGCCCTTGAGCTGGTCGACGCTCGTGATCTGCGTTCCGCCTGCCTTCACGAGAAGTTGGGCCTGCGTGTAGTAGTAGGGATCGGTGAAGTCGACTTGCTTCGCACGCGTCGCCGTGATCGTCATCGAGCCGATCGAGACGTCCCACTTGCCGGTCCCCAGACCCGGGATGACCGAGTCCCACGCCGGGTTCACGAACTTCGGCGTCACGCCGAGAAGCTCCGCCGCCTTCTTGCCGACATCGACGTCAAAGCCTTTCAAGGTGTTGGTTGCCTTGTCGATGAAGCTCTGCGGCGCGTAGTTGGAGTCGTCGGCGATGACGAGCTGACCGGCGTTGGCGATCGTCAGGGCTTGGCCGGTCGGCGTGTGGCCGATCGCCGTCTCGATCTTGCTCCCGCCGCTGGCTGCCTTCTTCGAGCCACACCCACCGGCGGCGAGGCCGGCGGCGAGCGCCACGACGAGCAGCGCGGTGACGAGAATGGCTATCTGCTTCCTACTCATGCGTCCGTCCTTTCTGAACGACTGCTGGCTCCCCGTGACGGACTTGCGGCTGGTGGCCGCAGTCGACGCCTGCGGGTGTTCCCCGTTTCACCCGGAGAGAGTGGCCACGTGCGTACTCCCTCCAGCGTCTGCATTGACCCTATCTTTATACAGGACCGCACAGAGATTACAACTTCAGGCGCCAATTGTGGCCGCTTCGGCAAGCGTCGCGGCCGTGCCGGCTTGCGCGCGCCGGCTGACGCGCGAAAGCAGACCGGCGCGAGCGCTCATTCGGCGATCCCGGCGAGGCGCCGCAGCTCGGCGTCGACAGACGCTTCGAGCGGTGGCGCCTGGTGCGTCGCGACGATCTCGCGCACACGCTCCGTGACGCGCGCGAACGCCGTAACGCGACCCGCGCGCGCCCACTCTTCGTTTGGCGTGTCCTCGATCAGCGTCGCTCGGGCGACGGTCGCGGCAGACTCGCCGAGATCCGTCGCTGCAGCCGCGACGGCCGTCAGCCGCTCGACGCTCAGCCCGTCGTCGTCGACAGTCATGCCGCCGGCGATCGCGCGCGCGTCGGCCGTGATCTCCACGGCGAGCGCCATCTCCTGGTACGAGAAGATGCGGCCGCCGGAGACCATGCCGACACCCGTCAGCATGTCGACGCCGGCGGCCAGCGACAGGTAGGTCGTTGTCACATCGTCGATCGCCGCCTGCCAGCCCGGTTCCTTGGCTCCGGACGAGTTCACGCCGCACTGGGTCGGCAGGCCGTAGAAGTGGCCGACGTCGCCGACGGCGGCGGCCATCGTTGTGTCTTCGGGGGCGCCGCCGGTGAAATCGCCGGTCTTGAGGTCCATCACGCTGGGGATGAAGCAGATGAAGACCGGCGCGCCGGGGTGTGCCGCCTGGATGACGGCGACGGAGCTCAGCGCCTCAGCGATGCCGACGACGAGCGAGCCGGCCATCGTGATCGGCGTCGTCGAGCCGCCCATCGGCATCGTCACGAAGCCGATCGGGATGCCGGCTTGCGCAAGGATGAGGCCGGTCTCCAGCGTGCCGGCGTCGTTGCCCAGCGGTGTGACCGTGCCGAGCAGCGCCGAGATCACCGGGTTGGCGCGCAGCGCGCCGTCGCCGCCGGCGACGGCGCGCCCCATCTCGACGGCGACCTCGGCGAGGTGCGGCTCGACCACGGTCACGGTCTGCACGTGCTTGCCGGTGTTGGCGATCGCCAGGTAGAGCTCTTGCAGCCCGCGCGTCTCCACCGGCCGGTCTTGTGCACTCACCGCCGGCCAGCAGAAGTCGACCTCGTCGATCGCGTCGACGACGCGCGCAATGGTCGCCACGTCCTCGGCTATCGTACCGCGCTTGGCGCCGCTCTCGAGGTCGTAGATCTCGACGCAACAGCCATCGGTGGTGATCAGCGAGCGCTCGCCGGTGACGATCGGGTCGCGTGCCCGCGCGCCCAGTGTCATCGTCGCCGGCGCCCGCGCGACCAGCTCGCGCACGAGCGCGGGCGGCATCGTCACACGCGCGCCGTCGGCCGCCGCTCCGGCGGCGACGAGCGCCGCGCGCGCCTTCTGCGACGGGATCGAGACCCCCGTCGTCGCGAGCACGTCGAGCGCCGCCGCATCGAGACGCTCGAGCTCCTCGGGGGAGAGCAGGCGCAGGCGGCCGCCGGTGCCCATGGTGTGTCTGCTTGTCGTCGTCATCTCAGAGAACCCCACTCTATCTGCATCCATCACGGGTGATCCGACAACGTCTCGGGAGGGTCGTTCAGTGCGCGCGCCGGCTCGCCGGCGCGCGCTCGGCGATCTCCGCCAGCTGGGGCTTCACCAGTTCGCGCAGGTCGTCGCTGCGTAATTTGAGCATGGTCATCGTCGCGCCGCCACCGCAGTACACGACCGGCGGCTCGAACACCTTCGGGTCGGCGATCACCGGGAGCTCGCTGGCGAGACCGCACGGGGGCACGGCGCCGACCCGGTAGCCCGTCGCCTCGAGCACCTCCTGCCCTCTGGCGAGGACCGCGTCGCGGCAGCCCGTCACCGCGCGCACGCGGTCCAGGTCCGCCTGCGAATCCCCGCGGACGAGGACGAGCGTCGGGACGCCGTCGAGCAAGAAGACGAGCGACTTGACGACCTCGGCGGTCGACACGCCGAGCAGTTGCGCCGCCCGCACCGCCGTCCTCGCGAGACCCGGCAACTGCAGCATCTCGTGCGCCACGTCGGCTTCGAGGAGGAAGTTGTGAACGTCACTGCACGAGCGCAAGCGCACCTCCGGAGAGCGACTGTGGCCGAGTCTACCATAGGCCACCGCGCGCCCCGCGAGGCGGGGCGCGCGGTGGCCCGGCGTCGACAACGGCGGACCAACGCCGCGCAAGGTTGTCGGTCGGCCCTCGCTCCCATACGATGGCTCCATGGCCAAGCGATCGTCCGAGCAGCCCCGCTGGCGTCACGCCCGCCGCACCCCCTGGAAGAGCCGCCTCTCCAAACGCATCGCTAACCTGCTGATGATCGCCGGCGGGCTGCTCCTCGCCTACCCGCTCTGGTCGAGCGCGTACACGAACGTCCAGCAGAACCGCCTCGACAACGCCTTTGTCACGAGCACGAACGCGTTCGCCGGCGAGGTGAACAGGGCAAAGAGTGGCGTGGCCACGGAGCGGGCCCGCGAACAGGTGCTGAAGCGCCTCGCCGACCTGTTCGCCAAGACCGTGCACCCCGGCGATCCGGTCGCCAAGCTCACGATCGCCAAGATCGGCCTCAGTTGCATCGTCACGCAGGGTGTCTCCGGTGCGGCGTCGCTCAACCAGTGGGCCGACCACGACTTCCTGCGCAGCGGCCCCGTGCACTACGGCACGACGCCCTTGCCCGGGGCCGGCCGGCCGTTCGCCCTAGCCGGCCACCGAACGACCTACGGCGGGCCGTTCTTCAAGCTCGACAAGCTCAAGCCCGGCGACCTGATCAAGGTCGAGACGCCGTACGCGACCTTCACGTACAGAGTAGCGAAGAGCACGGTCACGAAACCGACCGACCTGACCGTGCTCTACGACCGCGGCTACGACCTCGTGCTGACAACGTGCACGCCGATCTACACGGCGACTGACAGGCTGATCATCTGGGGCGAGCTCACCGCCTTCACGCTCAAGTAGTCGGGCGGCGGCCGCAGGCTTACGCCCCGAAGGGCGGCCGCTCCGCGCTCGAGCCCGCAAGCAGCATCACCATCAGACGCTCACCGGCCTGGCCGCCGGCGTAGCCGCGCGGCACGAACACAAGCCCGTCGGCGAGGGCCATCGAGCGGAGGATGCCCGAGCCTTGCGGCCCGGTGATCGTGAACTCGACCTCACCGGCGCGCCGTATGATGCGGCAGCGGCGCGCCTCGGTCCGATCCTTCGTCCGCTTCACCGGTTCGGCGGCGGCGGCGAGCACGAACGGCCGATAGATGTCGCCGCGGCCCTGCATGGCGAGCAGCGCCGGGCGGATGTAGAGCTCGAAGCTGACCATCGCCGCCACGGGGTTGCCGGGCACGCCGAAGACGAGCGTGTCCCCGTGCGTGCCGAAAGCCACCGGCATGCCCGGCTTGACCGCCACGCGCCAGAACCGGCGCTCAACGCCGAGTTCCTCTTGAACCTGCTTGACGAAATCGAACTCGCCCACGGAGACGCCGCCCGAGGTGATCACTACGTCCTCATCCAGGGCGCGGGCGATCAGCGCGCGAGTCTCGTCGGGGTCGTCCCTGGCGATGCCGAGCAGGACGGGCTCGCCGCCGGCCGCCAGCACCTGGCCGTAGGCGGTGAAGGAGTTCGAGTTGCGGATCTGGCCCGGCCCGAGAGGCTGCCCCGGCGGCACCAGCTCGCTGCCGGTCGCGAGGATCGCCACGCGCGGCCGGCGCGCCACCGGCACGTCGACGAACCCGACGGAAGCGAGCAGTCCGACCTCCGCCGGGCCGAGCACCGTGCCGGGTTCGAAGAGCCTGTCACCGCGAGCGATGTCCTCGGC
>PKYG01000027.1:14776-24655 GCA_003132585.1 Actinomycetota bacterium | reverse complement strand
ACGACCGTGAGCGCGCTCGGCGCGGCGGCGATGTCGCCGCCGCGCACCGCGTACCCGTCCATCGCCGAGTTGTCGAACGACGGCACGTCTTCGGCGGCATCGAGCGGAGCGCAGAGCGTCCGGCCGAGGGCAGAGAGCAGATCGACGCGCTCGCCGGCGAGCGGCTTGGCGGCGGCGAGCACCATGTCTAGCGCGGTGTCGATCGAGATCATCGGGGATTCGTGTCCGGGTCCGGGCATCGCAGGTGGAGTCTCATCTGTTTACGCATCTTTGTAAACTCCCGCAGGGCCCCTACCGATACCCGACGCGAGAGAGCAAAGGAGATCCGCTGTGGGTATCCCCCAAGAGCACGAGTCGATCGAGAGCGGACCACACGGGCAGGGCGAGTCGCGGCGCGTGCGCGTGCTGGTGCTCAAGGACCTCGTCGCGCACCGCGACTACGAAGTGCCCTCCGATCAGATCGCGACGGGCATCATCCAGTCCGTGCTCACCGCGCCGCGGCCGCCCGAGAAGCGACGCTGACCAGCAACGCCGCGGTTGCGACCCCGGCCCAGTCCGTGGCCATGTCGCGCACGTCGAAGTGGCGATACGGCAGCGGCAACTGCACGATCTCGATCACGACGCCGTAGACCGCGCTCACCGCCGCGCCCACCGCCAGCGCCCGCCGGCGACCAATCGCGTCTCTCCAGCCCACGGCAACGAGCCCCGTGAGCAGCGCGAACTCGAAGTAGTGGCCGAGCGCCCCCAACAGGGTCCACACGTCCACAGGGGCGACGCCGAAGACCCACGATACAGGCACCACCGCGAGCACGAACACGGCCACCGCCCAACCAGCGGCGAGCCTTCGGCATGTGAACGCCCAGTCCCAGTGGCGCGGTGAGCGGGCCGGCCGGCCGGCGCGCCGCTCGCTCACCCGCCGTCCTTCAGCGCCGCTGCGACAAACGTCTCCGCCCCGTCGAAGACGAACGCGAGCACGGTGCCGGCGTGCACGTCGATGCGCGCCGGCGCACCGGTGATGGTGTTGCCCAGACCGAGGCACGCCGCGGCGGCGAGCGTGCCGCGGACGAGTTCGTACTCGAAGCCGCGCAACGTCACTTCGGCGGTCTCGGAGAGCGCGATCAGCGAGGCGCGCGTGCCGGCAGGCGCCGCGAGCGTGACACTGGCAGGAGCGCAGAGCACGCGCGCGGCCAGGTCCGGTGAGACGATGCGCGCCGCGACGCCTTGCTCAGCCAGCCGGCGCAGCACGGCGACGTTGCCGAGCAGGTGATCCGCCGCGCCGCCGAGCGCGCCGGCAAGCACGATCTCATCGCATCCACGCGCCAGCGCCTCGTCGACGGCGAGTTCGGCGTCGGTGAGGTCCTTGTGCACCGGGTGGCGGACGATCCCGGCGCCAGCATTGCGCGCCCGCTCGAGCAGCTCCGGCGCCAGCGAGTCGAAGTCGCCGACGACGATGTCGGGCATGGCGCCGACGGCCAGCGCGAACGCGCAGCCGCCGTCGGCGCCGACCACCAGGTCGGCGCGCGCGGCCCAGGCGCGGTAGTACGCGGCGGGGCCGGCCGGGTCGGCTTCGCCGCCCGGTGTCGCCCCGCCCGCCCGCGTCGCGCCTCCCGGCGACGACGCGTACTCTCCGTTCAGGAAGATGACGGCGAGCACGCCGACCCTAACGCGTTGCCCGCACGGCGCCGGGCAGCGCCACATCCAGGGCCTTGAGGATCGGCCACAGTACCACACCGGTGATCGCCGCCTCGGGCACGAGGAAGAGCAGGTTGTAGGTAAGCGCGTACAGCCACGGCCACTCCCAACTCGGAGCGTAGGTCGTGAAGAAGAGCAGACCAGACAAGAAGTGGAACACGAGGCGCGCGGCGGACCCGACGGCGACCGCCCCAACGAGGGTCTTCCATCCCCTCACGCCGACCGCGCCCGCCGCGCCCAACGCGGCGTAGGCAAGCGGGTAGTCGAGTGCCGCCTGCGCCCAGTGGAAGATGAACGCGCCGGGCAGGACGAGCTGGAGGAGACCGTACAGCCCGCCGGCGACGACACCGGGGACGACACCGCGCCGGATCGCGACGATGAGAATGGGTAGCATCTCGAGACTCACCGAACCGCCCTGGGGCATCGTGAAGACCCGCAACTGCCCCAGGGCCGCAGCCAGGCCGATGGCCACGGCGAGTTCGGCGATCAACGACACGCCCCAATGGCGAGGGTCCGCGTGGTCACGCAGTCGGTTCGAAAGGCCCAACAGACTCATCTCCCTCCGCTGGCATTACCCAGCAGCGTCCGCAGACGCCGCCACCCGCAGGTGGTCAGGTTCTTCGCGTCGGCGCTAGGAAGCGCCTTCTCAGCCCCTCATCCAGGAGCTCCGCAGGACAGATCCATTGTACTCCCACGGCCACCTTTGGGGTGATCGCCGTTTCACCATCCGCCGCTCCCGTTCGGGCGCCCCTGTGGAAAGTGTGGAGAACTTTCTTTTGTCACGCTGGCAGGCTCACAATCGCCGTGGAAAAGCGGCTCACGACGACGGATTCTCTTGACAGCACCGCGGCGCCCGACTTGCCCACGCGAATACGTGCTGAGCAGGCATTTCGTCGTCGGGCGCGGCCGCCCGGGAGGCGCCGGGACCCACTGGGGTGCCGTTGCCCCCGGTGCCGGCAGGGGGTGGCCGCGGAAGGGCGCGTGAAACCGCCTTATCCACAAATCCCGCATTTTGGGCCCTTCCTGGTTCCGCCCGGACGGCGCTCTCCACATATGTTGAAAACCCTGTGGAGAACTCGGTCGTTTTCCCTGCGTATGTGCTTTTCACTGACATTCACGTCTGACGCGAGTGCTCTGGTATACTCGTCAACCCCATGGAGTCGTTCCTCGACAAGCTGCTCGCCGGCCAGGAGGCGGCTACGCCGCCGCCCGACGACGCCAGCGGCACCTCGGCGGAGGGACTCCCTGGGCCTCCGAGTGGCCCCGGGGCGCCGCGCATCGCGGTCTACGACACGCTCACCAGCCCGCCACGGGTGTTGAGTGTCGAGGACCAGGACCTGCCGGCGTTAATCGCTTCACTCGCCGAGAAGACCTACCACTACTGCCGCGAGCAGGGAGGTCAGGTGCCGTACACGGTCATCAGGGAGTTGATCGAGAACCTGATGCACGCCTACTTCCGCGACGTCGTGATCACGATCCTCGACGGCGGCCAAGTGATCCGCATCTCCGACCATGGGCCGGGCGTGCAGGACAAGGAACGCGCCTTCCTGCCGGGGTTCACAACGGCGACCCCGGTCCAGCGACGGGTGATTCGCGGCGTCGGCTCGGGACTGCCGATCGCCCGCGAGTCGCTCAATTTTCTGCGCGGGGTGCTCACCGTCGAAGACAATCTCGGCGGCGGCGCGGTGTTCACGATCAGCCTGCCGAGCAAACCGGCCGGCGAAACCGCGCCGCCGCCGCGCGCGCGCCCCGAGGTCAAACTCACGATGCGCCAGAAGAAGGTCCTCGTGCTGCTCATGGAGCTCGGCTCGGCCGGCCCCACGGCGATCGGCAAGGAGCTGGGCATCGCCCCAGCAACGGCGTATCGCGAACTTGGTTTACTGGAAAAGGCCGGGTTGATACACTCCGTCGGCGACGGCAAGCGAGCCTTGGCCGAGGAGGGTCTCAATCTCCTCGACAGCATCTTCTGACCGATCAGTTCCTGGGATCGGCCGCCGCATCCCCGGGGTGACGGGAGCAGGCCGACGGACGACCAGCTGACACGCATTTGGAACGAGGCCAAGGCCCACCTCCGCGGCCACGTCAACGACCCGACCTTCCGGCTGTGGTTCGATCGCACCATCGCGATCGACTTCGCCGACAACTGCTTCGTGCTCGGCGTGCCCAACGACTTTGCCCGCGACTGGATCGAACGGCGCTTCGCCGGCGTCGTGCACGACGCGCTCGGCGAGGTGCTCGGTGGCGCGATCGAGCTGCGCGTCGTCGTCGACGAACGCGCGGCGGACGCCGGCGCGGCCGCCGAGCCGGAGGAGATCAGCCCGCCGGCGGGTGCCGCTGCCGGCGGCCCGCCACCCGCCGGTTCAGCGGTCGCCGCGAACCACGCCCATCTCAACCCGCGCTACGTGTTCGATCGCTTCGTCGTCGGCCCGCACAACGAATACGCGACCGCGGTCGCACGCAGCGTCGCCGAAGCGCCCGCGGTCGCCTACAACCCGGTGTTCATCTACGCCGACACCGGCCTCGGCAAGACACACCTCATCCAGGCGATCGCGCACGCGGCCCTGGCGCGCGACCCGCGTCTGCAGGTGAAGTACGTCACGGTCGAACGCTTCACCAACGACTTCATCAACGCGGTCACCGACAGGGGTCGCATCGACGGCTTCAAGCAGGCGTATCGCGACAACGATGTGCTGCTGATCGATGACGTGCAGTTCCTCGCCGAGAAGCAGCAGACGCAGGTCGAATTCTTCCACACGTTCAATTCGCTCTATGAGGCCGACAAGCAGATCGTGATCACCTCCGACCGGCCGCCGCACGAGTTGCAGGCGCTCGAGGAGCGCCTGCGCTCGCGCTTCGGCCAGGGCGTCGTCGTCGACATCGGTCGGCCCGACCTCGAGACGCGTATCGCGATCCTCCGCAAGCAGGTCAAGTGGGAGGGTCTGGCCGTCGCCGAGCCCGAGGTGCTCGAGTACATCGCCAGCCGCATCACGGCCAACATCCGCGAGCTCTACGGTGCGCTGACGCGTGTCGTCAGTTTCGCTTCGATCCGCGGTGAAGAGGTCACGGTCGATCTCACCAAGGAAGCGCTCAAGGACATCCTCCCCAAGGCGTACATGCAGCCAATCACCGTCGAGATGGTCCAGGCTGAAGTCGCACGCCAGTTCGGTTGCCACGTCAACGAGCTGCGTGGCGACAAGCGTAACCAGAACATCGCCTACGCCCGGCAGATCGCGATGTATCTTTCGCGCGACCTCACCGAGTCGTCGCTCTCCCATATCGGTGACCGCTTCGGCGGCCGCCACCACACGACCGTGCTCTATGCCGTCGACAAGATCGAGCGCCTGCTCACCGACGACCGCGACAGGCAGCTCCACGAGCTCGTCCAGGTCATCTCCTCGCGTCTCAAGACCGCCCGTTCGTAGACCCGCTCGTAAACTCTGTTGATAACCCCAAGAAACGCCGTGGAGGGATTCACATGGCGACCCCAAAGCGACTATGCTTGCCCGTGTGGGAGGAGTTTTGGTCGGTGGTGTGCATGGTTGTGCACAACCCCTCCACAGGCATCCACGAAAACGGTTTCTTCGAGCGAGCAGGAAGAAAGGAAACTCTTCACACTTCCACAACGGTTATGACGATGATGAAGAGATATCTCTCTTCATTAACTTAATAAGGAGCAGGGATGAGACTCACGTGTGACCGCGCCACCCTCGTCGAGAAGTTGAACGTGCTCTCTCGTGGCGTCTCGACCCGCAGTGCGTTGCCCGTACTGTCGGGCGTCCTTCTCCAGGCGAGAGAAGGTCACCTCAATCTCTTCTCCACTGACATGGAGATCTCGATCAAGGCGACGATCAAGACCACAATCGAACACGAAGGCGAGATCGTCGTGCCGGCGCGCCTCTTCACCGACGTCGTCAAGAACCTCTCCGCTGACGACGTCGTGATCGAGTCCGCCGACGGTACCGTCAAGGTGACTGCCGGCAGAGCGGCGTTCGCACTCAACTCCTGGGTCGCCGGCGACTTTCCACAAACGTCGTCGTTCGACACCAGCAGCGGCTTCAGCGTCGGTCGTGGGCCGTTCGTCGAGACGCTGAGTAAGGTCGGGCGTGCCGCCTCGCGTGACGAGACCCGGCCGATCCTCACAGGTGTACTCGTCACGATCTCCGGCGGCACACTCAAGATGGTCGCCACAGACAGCTACCGACTGAGCGTCAAGGAGACGCCGCTCGAAGCTGGTTCGCAGCAGGAGGTTCAGGCGATCGTGCCGGTCAAGGCGCTCTCCGAAGTCGCGCGCCTTGCCGCAGCGCTCGGCAACGGCGAGATCGAGGTCGTGGTCGGCGAGAATCAAGCTCTCTTCAAGCTGGCCGACGCGAGTGGCGATGTGTGGATCGCCTCGCGTCTCATCGACGGACAGTTCCCCAACTACAATCAACTCCTGCCAGAGACATTCGACCACACGATCACTCTGGATAAGGAGGAGTTTACGGCGGCCGCCCGGCGCGTCAGCCTTCTGGCGCAGAAGAACACCCCGCTGCGCCTCGGCTTCTCTGCCGGGCGGCTTACCTTGCGCGCCGTCACACAGGACGTCGGACAGGCCGAAGAGGCGCTCGACGTGGAGTTCGGCGGCGAGGAGTTCGAGATCGGCTTCAACGCGGCGTTCCTGATCGACGGCGCCGACTGCATTGACGGCGAGCACATCGTGCTCAAGTTCATCAACCCGTTGCGGCCGGGTCTGGTGACAGGTGAGGACAGCGGCTTCCTCTACCTCATCATGCCCATCCGCCTGAGCAACTGAGAGACATCGTCGTCAAGGGGCCGCTCCCCCTGGGAGCCTTCCTCAAGGTAGCGGGGGCGGCCACCACCGGCGGCGAGGCCAAGCTCGCGATCCAGTCGGGGCAGGTCAAGGTGAACGGGGCCGTCGAAACGCGGCGCGGACACAAGGTCTCCCCGGGCGACCGCATCGCCGTCGACGGCGAGGAGTACCGCGCATGTTCGTCTCCAGTGTGAGGCTGGTCCACTTCCGCTCGTATCGCGAGAGCAGCGTCTCCTTCACCTCCGGCCTCAATGTGATCGTGGGCGAGAACGCCAGCGGCAAGACCAATCTACTAGAAGGCGCCTTCTTCGCCCTGCGCGCCACGTCACCGCGCACGAGACGTGAGGACAAGCTGGTCACCTGGGGCGAAGGCTTTGCGCGCGCCGTCGTGGAGCTTGGCGGCGCCCGGAGCAGTACCGACGGCGCGCACACGGTCGAGGTCGGATACGTCCCCGGACAAGGCAAGCGCGTGCGCATCGACGGCGCCGAGGTCGCCTCGCTCGACGAGCTCCGCCGGCGCACCCAAGTCTTCATCTTCGTACCTGAGAGCCTGCTGCTGATCAAGGGCAGCCCGGCGCGGCGACGCGCGCATCTCGATGCCTTCGTCGCGGCGCTCGACCCCGGCTATGAGGGCGCGCTCCAGGAGATGAACGTGGCGCTGCGCCAACGCAACGCACAACTCACCCGCGTGCGCGAGGGCGCCGCCGCGGCGACACTCGATCCGTGGGACGTGCAGCTTGTCCGCACGGCGATCGCTCTCGCCGACCGGCGCCGCGGCGCGGTAGCGCGCCTGTCGGCGCACTTCGAGCGCGTCGCCTGCCACCTCGCGCCCGAGGGCGCTCACTGGAAGGTCACGCTGGTCTCGCAACTGGACGAGATCGGCAACGATGCCGAGGCATACGCGGCCGCGCTGCGCGCACGCCGAGGGCGCGACATGCAGCGCGGCCTCACACTTGTCGGCCCGCACCGCGACGACATCGTGTTCGCGGAGACAGGCGAAGCGGCGGCCGGCGGAGAGCCGCCGGCCGCCGACGTCGACCTAGCCGTCGACCTCGCCGCCGACCCGCCGCCGGGCGGCCGCGACTTGCGGCTCTACGGCTCGCAGGGCGAGCAGCGCACCGCCGTGCTGGCGCTGCTGCTCGCCGAGCAGGCCTATGCTCGAGAGGAGACCGGCGAGCTCGGCACGCTCTTCCTCGACGACGTCATGAGCGAGCTCGACGACGCTCGCCGCCGCCGCCTTGTGGAGATGTTGATGTCGTCAGGCCAGGCAATCGTGACCACGACGAATCGGCACTACTTCACCGGCGACGAGCTTGCGGCAGCGACGGTCGTTGAGCTGCCGTTGACGGCGGCCACCGCCGGTCCGGGCGACGCGGCCGATGGCTGAGCCGCGCAAGCTCGCAGAGATCCTTCGCGCGAACGTCGCGCGGCTCGGCGCCGGCGATTTGGCCCACGCCTACGCCCTCTGGGCGCAGGCGTGCGGCCCGCAGGTCGCCGGCGTCACCCGGCCGCGGCGCTTCGCGCGCGGGCTGCTCACGGTGGAGTGCGAGTCGTCCGTGTGGTCGTCGGAGCTCACGCTGCTGGGCGGGACGATCCTTGCGAAGATGACCGCGATTGATGGCGAACAGCCCGTGAAGAAGCTCCGGTTCGTGGTCGGCACGACCCCGCCCAGCCAAGGAGAACCAGCCTNNTTAGGTCAACCGGGTCTGGCCCACAAAAAGCCGCAATTTGCGGCATTTTTCTTGGTCCGGGCGGGTACCGCGAGAGGCTTGTTTCTGGTATGATTCTCGAGTGTAGCGAAGCCCGCCCAACACTCCCCGGTCCAGCAGGCCGCAACTGCGAGGTTTCTTGAAGCAATCGAGTTACGACGCCAAAGACATCCAGGTCCTTGAGGGTCTCGAGCCGGTCCGCGAGAGGCCCGGCATGTACATCGGCTCCACCGGACCGCGCGGGCTCCACCACCTAGTTTTCGAGGTCGTCGACAACTCCGTCGACGAGGCGCTCGCTGGCCGCTGTTCCGCGGTCACGATCACAATCAACCCCGACAACTCGATCACGGTGATCGACGACGGCGCCGGCATCCCGGTCGGCATCATGCCCAAGTTCAAAAAGCCCGCCGCCGAGGTCGTGCTCACCATGCTGCACGCCGGCGGCAAGTTCGGCGGCGAGGGCTACAAGGTGTCGGGTGGCCTGCACGGCGTCGGCGTCTCCGTCGTCAACGCGCTCTCCGAGTGGCTCGAGCTAGACATCTACCGCGATGGTTTCCACTGGCACGAGCGCTTCGAGCGCGGCGCCCCCGTCGGCACCCTCGAGAAGCTCGGCAAGCTCGAGAAGGGTGCGCCGACGGGTACGACCGTCGCGTTCATGCCCGACGCCGACGTCTTCGAGGAGGTCGACTTCGATTTCCGCGTCCTCTCGCAGCGCCTGCGCGAGACCGCGTTCCTCACCAAAGACCTGCGCATCGAGCTCGTCGACGACCGCGCCGGCGGCGAGACGATCAGCTACCAGTACGCCGGCGGCATCCGCGACTTCGTCGAGTACATCAACCACGACAAGGACGCGATCCACCGCAGCATCATCTTTTTCGACAACGAGACCGCCGACGGCCAGGTCGAGGTCGCCTGCCAATGGAACTCGTCGTACAACGAGTCGATCTTCACGTTCGCCAACAACATCAACACGACCGAAGGCGGTACCCACCTTTCCGGCTTCCGCGGCGCGCTGACGCGCACCATCAACGACTATGCCCGGCAAAAGGGGCTGCTCAAGGAGAAGGAGGAGAACCTCTCCGGTGAGGACGTGCGCGAAGGCCTCACGGCGCTCGTCTCGGTGAAGCTCAAGAGCCCGCAGTTCGAGGGCCAGACCAAGTCCAAGCTGGGCAACACCGAGGTGCGCACGCTCGTCGAGACCACGGTCAACGCTAAGCTGGGTGAGTTTCTCGAGGAGAACCCCACCGAGGCCCGGCAGATCGTCGAGAAGGCGATCAACGCCGCCCGGGCGCGTAACGCGGCGCGCAAAGCGCGCGACCTTACGCGCCGCAAAGGCCTGCTCGAGGGCTCCACGCTGCCCGGCAAGCTCGCCGACTGCTCGATCCGCGACCCGCACGTCTCCGAGCTGTACCTCGTCGAGGGCGACTCGGCCGGGGGCTCCGCCAAGCAGGCGCGCGACCGCTCGTTTCAGGCGATCCTGCCGTTGCGCGGCAAGATCATCAACGTCGAGAAGGCGCGTATCGACAAGATACTCGCCAACAACGAGATCCTCACGATGATCAGCGCCATGGGCACCGGCATCGGCGACGAGTTCGACCTCACGCAGGCGCGCTACCACAAGATCATCATCATGACCGACGCCGACGTCGACGGCTCGCACATTCGCAC